>JAFLEA010000015.1 GCA_017302035.1 Lysobacterales bacterium | reverse complement strand
ATGCGGCAGGTGGCGGCCGGCTGCGGCCTGCTGGCGCTGCTCGCGGCGGCGTCCGCCGGCGCCATGCAGGACGCACCGGTCGCCGCCGACCCCGTGCTAAGCGCCCCGGTGGAATCGCTGCGCCCGGAGCAGGTCCGTGCGTTGCAGGCGCGCCTCGCCGACTGGCCGCAACTGGAGCGCTATCGCGCGGACAACGCCGTGCTGCCGTCACCCGTGGAAGGCGAGCGGCGGGTGGTGTTCTACGGCGATTCGATCACCGACGGTTGGGGTCGCGTACCGGGCACGACGTTCTTCCCCGGCCAGCCCTACGTCAATCGCGGCATCTCCGGGCAGACCACCGCGCAGATGCTGGTCCGTTTCCGCCAGGACGTGATCGACCTGGAACCGGACGCGGTGGTGATCCTGGCCGGCACCAACGATATCGCCGGCAACACGGGCGTGGCCACGCAGGCGATGATCGAGGACAACCTGCGGTCGATGACCGAACTGGCGCAGGCGCACGGCATCCGCGTGGTGCTGGCCTCGGTGCTGCCGGTGAGCGACTACCCGTGGCGGCCCGGCCTGCGGCCCGCCGCCAAGGTGCAGCGCCTGAACGAGTGGATCGCCGACTATGCGCAGCGCAGCGGGGCGGTGTACCTGGATTACTGGTCGGCGCTGGCCAATGCGCAGGGCGGGCTGGATGCGGACCTGGCGCCCGACGGCGTGCACCCGTCGCCGGCCGGCTATGCGGTCATGGCGCCGCTGGCACGGCAGGCCATCGATCGCGCGCTGGCGCAGTGATGTTCTGGCGGACTTCGCGGCTTTCCGGGCGTCGCCGACCGCTTGAGGGGCCGCTGCCGATCCGCGTGCTGGCGATCGTCGGCCTGTGGCTGGGCACGACGGCCGCGCAGGCGGCGTGTCCGCCACCGGGCCTGGATCTGGCCGGGCTGCGGGCGTTGAAGGCGGACGGCTTCGAGGTCGCCGACGCGGATCGCCCCGGACTGGCGCTGGCGCTGCCGGATTGCCTGGCCGATCCCGATCCCGAACTGCGCGACGGCATCGCCTACGAGGCGCTGTCCGCATGGCTGCGCGGCGGGAAGTTGCCGCCGCCGCTGCGGCGCAGCCTGCGCGACCGGCTCCAGGCATCGCTGGAGGCGCCGGATGCCGGAGGATTCGCCGCGCCGTTCGCCGCGTTGACCCTGGCGGAGATCGCACGCACGGACCGCATCGAACCGTGGATGACGCCGGCCGAGCGCGCGGACATGGTGGCCCGCGCCGCCGCCTGGCTGGCCTCGGTGAGCGACCATCGCGGCTACGTCGATGGACAGGGCTGGCGCCATGGCGTGGCCCACGGTGCGGACTGGGTCATGCAGCTGGCGCTCAACGGGCAGGTCGATCGCGTGCAGTTGCAGCGACTGCTCGACGCCGTCGCCAGCCAGGTCGCGCCCGCGGACGGGCATGCCTACATCCATGGCGAACCGGCGCGCCTGGCCCGGCCGGTGCTGCTCATCGCGCGTCGCGGGCTGGTCGACGCGGAGGCCTGGCGGGCCTGGTTCGGCGGCCTGCCCGGGCGCGTGGGCGATCCGGCCCTGGCCTACGCCGACGAAGGCTGGCTGGCGCGGCGCCACGACCTGGCCGCGTTCCTCTCGGAGATATACCTGGCGGCGGACCGCTCCGACGACGAGCGGGTGCGCGCGCTGAAACCGTTGGCGCACGCCGCATTGGATGCCTTGCCTTGAGACGGCGGTGCCGAAGCTAGTCCTCGTCGTCGACGAATTCCACCAGCAGGCCCAGCCGGTACGCCAGTTCCTCCACCGCCTCGCGCACGCGGCCGGCGGTGTAGTCGTTGGGCGCGTCCACCTCCAGTTCGTGCACGCCGCCGCCGAGGCCGTCGGACAGGCCGGCCGAGCTGGAGTCCTCGTCGTCCATGTGCGGCATCAGATCGGAGATCTCCTCGACGTGCTCGATGCCTTCCACGCCCTGCAACAGGTCGGCGATGGTGCGCAGGTCGTCGTCGCTGCCGGTGATGCGGATCCGAAGCAGGGGCATGGCGGAATCTCCGTGGAGTGGGACCAGCGTAGCGGACGGGGATAAAGCCCGGGTGAGGACGGTCAATCCTTCGCCGCGCGTACCGGCAGCGGCACGTTGCACAGGTCGATGTGCCCGGCCGGGCGCTTGTAGAAGTCGTCGCGGCGGTTGCGCCGCGCCTCGACCATGTCGCGGAAGGTCGCCGTGTCGGTGCGCAACACCTGCAACGGCGTGCGCTCGGCCGCGGGCACCTCGCTGACCAGGCGCACGGCGCGGATCGGCGTGCGCCGGGCGGGATCCTCGTAGAAGCCCATCGGCTCGGGACCGCGCGGCAAGGCGCTCAGCAGTTCCATGCCCTGCAGCACGCGCCCGACCTGGGTGATGTTGCGGTCCAATTGGCGCGGCGACTGGCCGATCACCACGTACAGCTCGGCGCCGATGCTGCTGTCGGCTTCGAGGTTGCGGCCGGCGCCGACCACGCCGTAGCAGTGCGCCATCCAGGCCTTGCCGGCGCCAGCGTCGCGTCCGGCGGCGAAACCGTCGGCGAAGCCGACCTGCGGCGACCAGCCGTCCGGATCCGGCAGCAGGTCGAAGGCCAGGCCGGCGGCGTCGCGCTCGAATTCGGCCGGCAGCCGGGTCCTGGCCGCGCCCAGGCGCTTCGCCTTGGTCGGATCGTCGGCATCGGCATCGCCGAACTGGGCCACGAAATTGTCCTGCACTCGATAGATGCCGGTGCCATCCCAGAAACCCTCCCGGGCCAGGGTGCGGATGTTGGCCACGTGCTCCGGGGCGAAGCCCGGCGCCAGTTCGATCACCACCCGACCGGCGTCCAGTTCCATGTACAGCAGGTTGTCCGGATCGGGCGTGCGCCAGTCCGCAGCCGGGGAGGCATCGAGGATCTGCTGCGCACTGCGGTAGGGCGCGGCGGCGGTGGCCGGCGGCAACGGGGCGAGCAGGCAGGCGAGCAGGAGGAGGCGCGGAATGGTCATGGCGTCGGGCGTGGTGCGTGGCGGAGATGGGTCGATTCTCGCTGTGCCGCCCGGGGCCCGCCAAGCGCCATGGCAGGAACCCGGTAGCGGCACACCGCAGACGGACCCTGCCCCTCCAGGGTCGGGGTGACTAACGGCACATTCGCTATACCGAAGTTGAGAATAGTATTGCCTCCAGACTAGCTGACCCCACGCTAGCGGGAGCTGCCGAGATGGGCGAAATCGAAGCGCAACTGAAGAAATTCCAGAAGGAGCTCAGTGCCGGCACCGTGTCCCTGGTGCTGCTGGCGGTCCTGGCCCAGGCGCCGGAACCGTTGTACGGCTACCTGATCGCCAAGCGCCTGGAGCAACTCGGCGAGGGCGTGCTGGCCGGCAAGCAGAGCGCGCTGTATCCGGTGCTGCGCAACCTGGAAGGGGGCGGATTGCTGGACAGCCACGTCGAGCCCTCGGTGTCCGGCCCGCCGCGCCGCTACTACCGCATCACCGCCGAGGGCCGCCAGGTCCTCGACCAATGGGCCGCCGCCTGGCGCGCCACCCGAGATTCCGTCGATTCCGTGCTGGAAGGAGCATCCGCATGACCGCCACCGCATCCGCGCAGTCGTCCGCCCCGCGGCCGCTGCCCACCACCATCCCCGAATACCTGGCGCAGCTGCGCGAGGCGCTCGCCGGCGCCGACCCGGCCATGGTCCAGGACGCGCTCTACGACGCCGAGGAATACCTGCGCTCGGAACTGGCCGCCAACCAGGCGAAGGCGGGGGGCGGCCGCAACGAGGCCGAAGTGATCGCCGCCGTCGCCGGCAGCTACGGCGCCCCGGAAGAAGTGGCCGACATCTACCGCGAGACCGAGGTCACGGTGAACCGCGCGCTGCGCCCGCCGCAGCCGCCGAAGCGGCGTTCGCTGGCCGGGCGCTTCTTCGGCGTGGTCGCCGATCCGTACACCTACGGCTCGCTGTTCTACATGCTGCTGGCCATGGCCACCGGCATCTTCTACTTCACCTGGGTGGTCACCGGCGCCAGCCTGTCGCTGGGCCTGCTGGTGCTGATCGTCGGCATCCCGCTGCTGCTGCTGTTCCTGATGTCGGTGCGGTTGCTGTCGCTGGTGGAGGGCCGCATCGTCGAGACCCTGCTGGGCGTGCGCATGCCGCGGCGGCCGCTGTATACCCAGCGCGACAAGCCGTGGATGACCCGGATCAAGGAACTGTTCACCGATCCGCGCACCTGGACGGCGATGGCCTACCTGCTGCTGATGCTGCCGCTGGGCACTGCCTACTTCAGCGCCGTGGTCACCCTGCTGGCGTTGTCGATCTCGCTGGCGGTCACGCCGGTGCTGGTATGGACGGGGGTGGCCAACGCCAACATGAGCATCGACGGCTGGCAGTTGCTGAATTACGGCGAAGGCGTGGTCCATACCTCGCTGCCGGCGTGGGGCCTGCCGGCGTTGTTCGTGTGCGGCGTGCTGCTGCTGTTCGCCACCCTGCACCTGGCGCGTCTGGTCGGCCGCTTCCACGGCTGGCTGGCCAAGCACCTGCTGGTCCGCGACCCGATTGTGTGAGGCGGGAGTGCCGCGCCCCGGGCGTCGATGATCCGCGCGCCACAAACGGAAGGCCCCGCGCATGGCGGGGCCTTCCGTCATTTCCGGGCAGGGCCGGTCAGGCCGAATACCGGGCGAAGAAATCGCGCACCTGTGGGTACACGCTCTCGCGCCAGCGCCGGCCGCTGAAGATGCCGTAGTGGCCGGCGCCTTCCACGGTCAGGCGCTTCTGCCTGGACCGGGGGATGCCGGTGCACAGGTCGTGCGCGGCGGCGGTCTGGCCGACGCCGGAGATGTCGTCCAGCTCGCCCTCGATGGTCATCAGCGCCGGGCCCTTGATCGCCGAGGGCTTCACCAGTTCGCCGTTCACCTTCCACTTGCCGCGCGGCAGCAGGAACTCCTGGAACACGGTGTGGATCGTGTCCAGGTAGTACTCCGCCGGCATGTCCAGCACCGCGTTGTACTCGTCGTAGAACTTGCGGTGGCCGTCTGCGTCCTGCATGTCGCCCTTGACCAGGTCCGAATAGAAATCCCAGTGCGACATGAAGTGGCGGCTGGGGTTCATCGCGATGAAGCCGGCGTGCTGCAGGAAACCGGGATAGACGTGGCGGCCCTGGCCCGGGTAGGGCTGGGGCACGGTATGGATCACGTTGTTCTCGAACCACGACATCGGCTTGCGCGTGGCCAGGTTGTTGACCGACGTCGGGCTGCGGCGCGCGTCGATCGGTCCGCCCATCATCACCATCGAGCGCGGCAGCTTCTCGCCGCGCGCGGCCATCAGCGAGACCGCGGCCATCACCGGCACGGTCGGCTGGCATACGCTCATCACGTGCAGGTTCTGCGCGCCGATGTGGCGGATGAAGCCCTCGATGTAGGCCACGTAGTCGTCCAGGCCGAAGCTGCCGTCTACCGCCGGGACCATGCGTGCGTCGATCCAGTCGGTGACGTAGACCTTGTGGTCGCGCAGCAGGGTACGCACGGTGTCGCGCAGCAGGGTGGCATGGTGGCCGGACAGCGGCGCCACCACCAGCACCACCGGGTTGTCCTTGAGCCGGGCGATGGTGGCCGCGTCGTCGCTGTAGCGCTTGAACCGGACCAGGCGGCAGAACGGCCTGCGCACTTCCTCCTGCTCCAGGATCGGCACCTTGCGCCCGCCGATCTCCACCTCGTGGATGTTCCACGGCGGCTTCTCGTAGTCCTTGCCCAGCCGGTGGACCAGCTCGTTGCCGGCGGCGACGCGCTCGGCGCCGGGCAGCGAGGACGCCCAGCTGGAGGGGTGGGAGAAGATGCGCGAGTTGGCTTCGGCCAGATGGACCCAGGGGGCCATCATCGCGCGGTTGAGCTCGTGGAGCTGGTAGAGCATGGAGTACCCACGCCTCTGGATCGGTTGTTGCATCGCACCATCCTAACCGCATTTGCCATCCGGCGGCAGTGGCCGCGGCCGGCAGGATCATGAATACGAAGACGGGCCGGGTTCACCGATGTCCGGATCGGGCGCAAGCGGGCCGCGCCTCGGCGCGGGCGTCGACGTTGCGATCCGGTCGACCGCACGGGGACGGCGTGGCCGCCGGGGCGTGCCGGAGCGCGGGACGGCCGCGTTCAGCGCGGCGGCAGCGGGATGAACTCGTCGTCGCCCTCGATCCTGCCGAAGCGGCCCTGCAACCAGTCCTGCTTGGCCTGCTCGATCCGCTCCTGCGAACTGGAAACGAAGTTCCACCACAGGTGGCGGTGGCCGTCCAGCGGCTCGCCGCCCAGCAGCATGGCCTTGAGCGGGGTCGTGGCACGCAGCCGGGGCCGGGTGCCGCGCTCGGGGACGATCAGGTGGCGGGCCGGAATGTCCGCGCCATCGAGCTGGGCCTGGCCTTCGAGGAGGTAGAGCGCGCGTTCGGGATGGCCGTCGTCCAGCGCCAGTTCGGCGTCCGGTTCCAGGTCGACGGCGACGTTGAGGGTGCCGGAGAACACCTGCACCGGCGATTCCTCGCCATAGGCGCGGCCGGCGATCACCCGCAGCCAGGCGCCGTCGCGGCGCTGCGAAGGCAGAGTGGCGGCGGGATGGTGATGGAAGGCCGGTGCGGTTTCCTCGTGCGCCCTCGGCAGCGCCACCCAGGTCTGCATGCCGTGCGCCGGGCTGCCGGCGGCACGCTCGGCTGCGGGCGTGCGTTCGGAGTGGGCAATGCCACGGCCGGCAGTCATCCAGTTCACGTCGCCCGGGCGGATCACCTGCTCCGAGCCGAGGGTATCGCGGTGTTCGATCGCGCCGGCCCACAGGAAGGTGACGGTGGCCAGGCCGATGTGCGGGTGCGGGCGCACGTCCAGGCCGCGGCCGGGCTCGAACAGTGCCGGGCCCATGTGGTCGACGAACACGAACGGGCCGACGCTGCGCATCTGCAGCGTAGGCACGGCGCGGCGGACGACGAAGCCGTCGCCGAGGTCGTGTACCCGCGGCTCGATGATCGTGCTCATGGCCTTTCCGGTGGCTGCAAGGGGCGGACAGCATCGCATGCGATGCCGGGCGGGGCGGTCGCGCCGCGGGGACGGAGTGTTGCAGTGCAGCCGCGCTGCGGCGTGCTTGTGTGATGGGCCGGGTGTGGCCCGCAGGCTCAGTCCTGCCCGTCGCGGCGCGAAGCCAGCCGGTCCGCCAGGCGGGTGGGTTCGGGCAGCCGGTAGCCGGCCAGGCAGCGCATCGTCAGCGCCAACGCCGTCCGCAGCGACACCCGATGCCCGGGCGAGACCAGCAACGGATTGCAACGCGGCTTGCTGCGCAGGGCATAGCCGAGCACCTCGCCGCGATGGACGATGGGCGTGTGCGCGCCCGGTTCCGGCCCGGGCGGATCGAAGCGTCCCACCAGCAGGGTCTTGGCCACGCCCAGCGCCGGCAATCCGGCGGCCACGCCGAAGTGCGCGGCGATGCCGAGCCGGCGCGGGTGGGCGATGCCCTGGCCATCGACCATCGCCAGGTCCGGCGGCCGCGACAGCATCGCCAGCGCCCGCAGCAGCGCCGGCAATTCGCGGAAGCTGAGCAGCCCTGGCACGTAGGGCATCGAGGTCGGGATGCGCGCCACGTGCGACTCCAGCGGCCGCAGCGTATCCGCGTCCACCAGCACCACCGCCGCGCGGGTGGTCCGGCCCTGGTCCTCGAAGCCGACGTCGAAACCGGCGATGCTGCGCAGCGGAACCACGAAGTCGTCCCGCAGCGACACCTGGGCCGCCAGTTCCGCCTGCAACGCGCGTGCGCCGGCGATGCTGCCGTCCCAGCCGGGGAAGGGGTCGGTCGCGGAAGCGGGCAGGGCCATGGGTCGATTATGGACCCATGGTCGGTGAAGGCGTGGCCGGGGCACCACCTGCCGCAGCGTTGTGCGCCGGGCCGGTACAATCCGGGGATGCCTTCCGCATCCGCACCGGAGACTCCTGTGACCCGCAAGCTTGTCCTGCTGCGCCATGGCCAGAGCCAGTGGAACCTCGAGAACCGCTTCACCGGCTGGGTCGACGTCGACCTCACCGAGCAGGGCCGCGCCGAGGCCGCGGCCGGCGGCCGGCTGATGCGCGAGGAAGGCCTGCACTTCGACGTCGCCTTCACCTCCACCCTCAAGCGCGCCATCCGCACTCTCAACCTGGCCCTGGGCGAGCTGGACCAGGACTGGATCCCGGTGCACAAGAGCTGGCGCCTCAACGAGCGCCACTACGGCGCCTTGCAGGGTCTGGACAAGGCCGAGACCGCGGCCAGGCATGGCGAGGAGCAGGTCAAGATCTGGCGCCGCTCCTACGACATCCCGCCGCCGCCGATGCCGCTGGATGACCCCGGCCATCCGGCCAACGACCCGCGCTACGCCGGCCTGGACCGCAACGCGCTGCCCTCGACCGAATCGCTGGCCACCACCCTGGAGCGGGTGCTGCCGTACTGGCACGACGCCATCGCCCCGGCGCTGAAGTCCGGCAAGGACGTGCTGGTTGCCGCGCACGGCAATTCGCTGCGCGCGCTGTACAAGTACCTCAACGGCGTGTCGAAGGAAGACATCCTCGAACTCAACATCCCCACCGGCATTCCGTTGCTGTTCGAGCTGGACGACGAATTGCAGGTGCTCTCGTACCGCTACCTCGGCGACCCGGAGGCCGCGAAGCGTGCGGCCGAGGCCGTGGCCAACCAGGGCAAGGCACGGTAGGAATCTGCTGCGGACCGCGCATGCGGGCAAGGCGTGGGGAGGCTATTCTTGCTCCGAGCCACTCCAACCCAATCAAGATGTCGGGAGTCAACGTGAACATCACTCGTAGTCAGGCGCAGGCGTTGCTGAGCGTTGCTGAAATGCAGTTGTACGACGACAGTCGGGTCAACGGACTGCGCAAGCTGGATGGCCCGGCGCTGCAGAAGCGCGTCGAGCGTGCGCGACGCTCCCGTGATCGTGCGCGCGACCTGGTCAAGCGGAACAAGCTGGCCCTGCGCGACGCCACCGGCAGCAAGCGCGGACGTGCTGGCGATGCCAACCAGCGCAGCAAGGACAAGGCGGAACTGCTGGCCGACATCCTCAAGCGTTTCGAAGCCGCTTTGAAGGCGGTGGGCAAGCCGACCGCGGCCAAGCGCGTGCGCAGCACGGCGGTTCCGGCCAAGGCGGCGCCGCGCGGAGAATCGCGCGTGGCCGTGCGACGCAAGGCAGAGGCGGTGGTTCCGGCGGTAGTCACCCCTGCGCAGAAGGCGGCCAAGAAGGCAGCGGCAGCGAAAAAGCGCAACACGGCGGTGGTTGCCAAGCGCAGGTTGCTGGAGGAGAAAACCGTCCGCGACAATGCCGCCAAACCATGGGAGGCACTCGATGGCACGGATACGCCCCGAGCCGCCGATGCGGGTTTCCAGTCTGCCAGTGCCGCCAGCAAGGCCAAGCGTTTGCATGCGGGCCAGAGCCGGATGAAGCCGATCCAGGGTAGCGTCAGTTCTCGCGTGCGCCGCAACCAGGCCAAGCGCGACGGCAGGTAGAAGGTCAGGGCCAAGGTCTTGCACGGCCGCGCCGTTCGTATCTCCCAATCCTCGACCAAGGGAAAATCGTGGCCAAACGGTCCCATGTCCATGCACGCGTGTCCAAGATCCTGTGGCTGGCTTGCGCATTCGCATCCGGCGGCGTGCTCGCGCAGCAGCACGAACCGGTCGACCTGGACGTGGTGTCGAAGATCAGGCACGAGGCGTTCACCCGCTCCCAGGCCGCAGCCACGCTCAAGGAACTGACCGAGACCATCGGCCCGCGCCTGACCAACTCGCCGTCCTACGCGCGTTCGGCGCAGTGGGCCCAGGACACGCTGTCGGGTTGGGGGCTGTCCAGCGTCCGCCAGGAGATCTACGACCCGGCCTGGGGCCGCGGCTGGGAATTCCGCTCGGCGCGGGTCGAGCTGGTCTCGCCGCGCGAACTGCCGATCCACGCGCTGCCCAAGGCCTGGACCCCGGGCACCGGCGGCCCGGTCGAGGGTGAAGTGGTCAAGGTGTCGTTCAAGACCCTCGAGGACATCGACAAGCAGAAGGGCAAGCTGCGCGGCAAGATCCTGCTGCTGGACGACGAACGCGCGTACAAGCCGGCGGACAAGCCGGATTTCCGCCGCTATACCGAGGAGGACCTGGGCGAGTTGCAGACCTTCCCGGTACCGGAGGATCCGGCCCCCGATGCCCGCGACAAGCGGCTGCAAGAGTTCCGCAAGCGCCAGGCGCTGGTGAACAGGCTCAACGCGTTCCTGGCCGAGGAAGGCGTGCTGGCCACGCTGTCGATCAGTTCCCGGGACAACGGCGTGGTCCGGGCGATGGGCGGCGGCTCGCGCAAGGCCGGTGAACCGGTCGGGGTGACCGAACTGGTGGTCTCGGCCGAGCACTACAACCCGCTGGTGCGTGCGGTGCAGGCGAAGCAGGACGTGCGCATGCGCATCGACGTGGACGCGCGCTTCACCAGCGCGGCCGACCTGCCGGCGGCCAACGTGATCGCCGAGATCCCCGGCAGCGGGCCGAAGGCGGACGAGGTGGTGATGATCGGCGCGCACCTGGATTCCTGGCACACCGGCACCGGCGCGTCCGACAACGGCGCCGGCGTGGTGGTGATGATGGAGGCCATGCGCATCCTCAAGGCGATCGGGGTCAAGCCCAGGCGCACCATCCGCCTGGCGCTGTGGGGCGGCGAGGAGCAGGGCCTGCACGGTTCGGCCGAGTACGTGTCCCGGCACCTGGCCGCGTACCCGGAGCCGACCGATCCGGAGCAGAAGGACCTTCCGCGCGCCTACCAGCGCGGTACCGGCCCGCTGCAGCGCAAGCCCGCCTACGACAGGTTCTCCAGCTACTTCAACTTCGACAACGGCACCGGCCGCATCCGCGGCATCTACGCTCAGGAGAACCACGCCGCGGTGCCGATCTTCAAGGCCTGGCTGGAGCCGTTCAACGACCTCGGCGCGAGCATCGTGACCACCCGCAACACCGGCAGCACCGACCACGCCTCGTTCGACCGCGTCGGCCTGCCAGGCTTCCAGTTCGTGCAGGATCCGGCCGACTATTTCAGCCACGTCCACCACACCGAACTGGATACCTACGACCACGTCGTGCCGGAAGACCTGAAGCAGGCCGCGGCGATCGTCGCCTCGTTCGCCTACCACGCGGCGATGCGCGAGCAGCGCCTGCCGCGCAAGCCGTTCACCGAGCGCGACGAGTAGCGGGCGGCGGGGACGGTAGCGGCCGCAGGGGCGCCGGGCTCACTTTCCGCGGATGGGCACGACTGGCTTGGGTGCCGGTATGCCCTCGGGCGGCAGCAGGGTACGCACCGCCTGCTGGAATTCGTGCGGCTTGTCCAGAAAGGCATAGTGCTGGGCGCCCGGGATCTCGATGTAGCGCTTGTCCGGCGCGGACAGGGTCTCGTAGTACTGGCCGATCAACGCCTTCGGCGTGATCCAGTCGTCGGATCCCACGATTGCCACGTAGGGCACTTCCAGCTTGGGGACGTCGCGGACCGCGTCGAATTCGAGGACGCCGGGGATGACGTTCTGCCACTGGCTCCACCATCGCGGGTTGGCGATCCACTTGCAGGGGCCCACATAGGCGAGTCCGCAGGATTCGGCGAGGGTATGGTTGGGCGAGGTCAGGTAGGCGAACCAGCGCGCCTTGGCAGTGTGCTTGCGGAGGACGTTGCCGATCCCGTAATGCTCCAGCCACGCCCGCTGCGCCTTGACCGCGGCAAAGTCGATCATCGGCCTGCCGTCGGCGGTGGTGGTGGCGAGATCGCGAGCGAGGCCGGACAGGGCCGCGACCGCCTGTTGGTCGCCCGCGCGGCGCGCCAGGGCCATGAGGTGCCCGTGCGCGAGCCGGTTGCCGGCCCTCCAGTCGACAGCCTGGCCCACCGTCGCCACGCCCAGCACCTTCTGCGGGGATTCCGCGGCGAGCTCCAGGGCCAGGATCGAACCGAAGGAATGGCCGACCAGGTAGAGCGATTCCCGGTCGAATTCCGCGAGCAGGTGGTCGACCAACGCGCTGGTGTCCTGGACCATCTGCTCCAGCGTTGGCGCCTGTATGTACTTTTCGGATTTGCCGACGCCGCCGGTCTCGACGTGCACCACCACGAAGTCCCGCTCCAGGTCGTCGCTGAATTCACGGGCCAGCGGCACGAAACTCTCGCCGGGGCCGCCGGGCAGGAACAGGAGCAACGGCTTTTCCCGGTCGTAGCCGCGGATGAACAGATGCTGCGTGGTACCCCGAAGGGTCACGGCATCGGTCCTGGCGATGCCGGCGGCGCCCACCGCGCGGTATTCGTAGTATCGCCATGCCTTCGTCGCGGCGAACACCAGCACGAGCAGGACGGCCGCCGACACGGCCGCCAAGGCCAGATACCGGATGGCATTGCGGCGATTCGTGTGCGGTATGGCCATTGCCGGGACCGTATGCGGGTGGGGAAAGGTTATGCCAACTTTCTCCCGGCATCACCTGGCCCGTGGAGGCTTCCGGGAAGCGGGATGTTGCCGCGTTCCCCGGGATGTCCCCGGTGCCCCGCACGGCCTGCATCCGTGACTTCCGGCCTATCCCGGATCCCGCCAAGTAGCCTAGGCTGCGGAGCACTCTTCCAGTCTGGCCCTGTCGCCTCATTCCGGAGCTGCCGATGTCCCTGCGTTCCTCTCTCGCTCACCTGACCCTGGCGGTGGCCGTGGCCGCCGCGCTGTCCGCCTGCGGCAAGACCGAAAGCCCGGCCACTGCGGCCGACACCGCGCCGAAGTTCGACCTGTCGAAGGTCGATGTGCCCTCGGCCGCCTTCAAGGTCGCCGACCTCGATCCTTCGGCATCGGCCTGCGACGACCTCAACGCCTACGTCAACAGCAAGTGGCTGGCAGCCAACCCGGTGCCGGGCGACCGCACCAGCTGGGGCAGCTTCGAGGTCCTGGGCGAGCGTTCGCAGCAGATCCAGCGGGCCATCGTCGAGCAACTGGCCGCCACGCAGCCGGCCGCCGGTTCGATCGAGGCCAAGATCGCCGACGTGTGGCGCACCGGCATGGACCAGGCCGCGATCGACGCCGCCGGCCTGGTGCCGTTGCAGCCCACGCTGGACGGCATCGCTGCGCTGGCCGACGGTGCCGGCGTGGCGCAGTGGCTGCGTTCGCAATACGCGGTCGGGCAGGGCAGCCTGTTCTCGTTCTTCGCCAACGCCGACTACAAGGACTCGGAGAACGTGATCGCCTACGCCGGCCAGGGCGGCCTGGGCCTGCCGGAGAAGGGCTACTACTTCGACGAGGACAAGGCGCCGATCCGCGAGGCCTACGTCAAGTACATCGCCCAGTTGCTGGAGCTGGCGGGCACGGACGCGGCCGCTGCGGCCAAGCAGGCAAGGGCGGTGCTGGACTTCGAGACTCGCCTGGCCAAGGCCTCGCTGTCGCGGATCGAGCTGCGCGACCCGGCCACGCGCTACAACCCGGTCAGCGCCGCCGAGGCCAACCGGATCACCCCGAACTTCGACTGGAACGCATTCTTCGACACCCTCAAGGTGCCGGCGGCCGGCAAGTTCTCGCTGGCCCAGCCGCAGTTCTTCGCCGAACTCGACGCCATGCTGGCCGACACCCCGATCGAGGACTGGAAGGCCTACCTGCGCTTCCACGCCCTCGACGATGCCGCCCCGTACCTGGCCGCGCCGTTCGAGCAGGCCAACTTCGGTTTCTACAGCCAGACCCTGCGCGGGCAGCAGGAGATGCTGCCGCGCTGGAAGCGCGTGCTCGGTTCGGTCAACAACGCGCTGGGCGAGGCGCTGGGCCAGCTATACGTGCAGGCCGCGTTCCCGGCACAGTCCAAGGCGCAGATGCAGCACCTGGTCGACAACCTGTCGGCGGCGCTGAAGACGCGCCTGGAAAACCTGGACTGGATGGGCGAGGACACCCAAAAGCGCGCACTGGAGAAGTGGGCCAGCTTCACCCCGAAGATCGGCTACCCGGACAAGTGGCGCGAGTGGGACGGCCTGCGGACCGGCGGCGACGGCTACCTGGCCAACATGCAGGCCGCGCGCGCGTTCAACTACCGCTACATGCTGGACAAGATCGGCAAGCCGGTGGACCGCACCGAGTGGGGCATGACCCCGCAGACGGTCAACGCCTACTACAATTCGACCAAGAACGAGATCGTGTTCCCGGCCGCGATCCTGCAGCCGCCGTTCTTCGACCCGGACGCCGATCCGGCGCTCAACTACGGCGGCATCGGCGCGGTGATCGGCCACGAGATGATGCACGGCTACGACGATTCCGGCAGCCAGTTCGACGCCAAGGGCAACTTCGACAGCTGGTGGACGCCGGAGGACCGCAAGGCCTTCGAGGCGCGCGCCGACCAACTGGTGGCGCAGTTCGACGGTTACGAGGCCATCCCCGGCAAGCACGTCAAGGGCCGGCTGACCCTGGGCGAGAACATCGGCGACCTGGGCGGCCTGACCGTGGCCTACGACGCGCTGCAGCGGGCGCTGCAGGAGAACCCGGAAGCGGCCGGCCGGGTCATCGACGGCATGACCCAGGACCAGCGCTTCTTCGCCAACTGGGCCACGGTGTGGCGCCGCAACTTCACCGACGGCGAGCTGCGGGTGCGCCTGGAGACCGACCCGCACGCGCCGGCGAATTTCCGCGCCAACGCCACGCCGTCGAACATGCCTGCGTTCGCCAGGGCGTTCGCGTGCAAGGCCGGCGAGCGCATGGTCCGCGCGGACGGAGACCGCGTCGTGATCTGGTGATCGCCGCCGCGTGAACCGCGGGAAAGGCCCGGCCCGTGCCGGGCCTTTCCTTTTGCGCGGCCATGCCCGACCATCGCCGGATCGATGGTTCTGGCGGTTCCGGCCGCCCGCGCGGAATGCCTCGCAGGAACGGCGATGAAGAGGAAGCCCCTGATGTGGATAGTCATCGTCCTGGTCGCGTTTGCAGTGGCGTCGCTGCTGTCGCTGTACGCGTACGGGCGGTTCGCCGAGCGCGCGCGCGGGCCGCAGGGCCACGCGCTGCCCATCGCCGGGGAACCCACCGAGATCGACCGGGTGCTGGCGCCGCTGACCGAGGCGCATCCGGACCAGGCCGGGCTGGCGATCCTGGCCGACAACCTGGATGCCTTCGCGGTACGTGCGGTGAGCGCCCGCGCCGCCGGCCGCAGCCTGGACCTGCAGTACTACATCTGGCATCCGGACCTCACCGGCAACCTGTTGCACGCCGAGCTGCTGAACGCGGCCGACCGCGGCGTGCGCGTGCGCCTGCTGCTGGACGACATGAACGTCCACGGCAGCGACTCGGTGCTGGCGGCGCTGGATACCCATCCCGGCATCGAGGTGCGCCTGTTCAATCCCACCCGCGCCCGCGAAGGCACGCTGGGACGCGGCATGGAGCTGCTGCTGCGGTTCTTCAGCGTGAACCGGCGCATGCACAACAAGGCCTGGATCGCCGACGGGCGGCTGGCGGTGGTGGGCGGGCGCAACATCGGCGACGAGTACTTCGATGCCGCCGCCGAGGTGAACTTCATGGACACCGACGTGGCCGTGGTCGGGCCGCCGGTGGCGCAGGCCGAGGCGATCTTCGACGCCTATTGGAACAGTGCCTCGGCGATCCCGCTGGATGAGCTGGTGGTGGCCAAGCCCGGCTCGCTGGGGCGGCTGCGCCACGGCGTGGAAGCCGGGGCGCTGGCCAAGCGTGCCGAACCCTACCGGCAGCGCCTGGAGGCCGCGCCGAGCGTGCAGGACCTGATGGGGGGACGGCGCGGGCTGCACTGGACCGCCGATGCCACGATCGTTTCCGATCCGCCGGAGAAGGCCGAAGGCGCCGAGCCGGCCGGCGACTGGATGGGACCGCTGCTGGCGGCGCATGCCGGGCGCGCGAGCGGGGAACTGAAGATCATTTCCCCGTACTTCGTCCCTGGCGAGGCCGGCGTGGAGTGGATTGCCGGGCTGCGCGGGCACGGCGTCGAGGTCGGCATCCTGACCAACTCGCTGGCAGCCAACGACGTGGTCGCCGTGCACGGCGGCTACGCCCGCTACCGGGTGCCGCTGCTGGAGCAGGGCGTGTCGCTGTTCGAGCTCAAGCACTATGGACCGAAGAACCGCGCCAGCCTGTTCGGCTCCAGTGGCGCCAGCCTGCATACCAAGGCCTTCGTCGCCGATCGCGCACACGGCTTCATCGGCTCGTTCAACCTGGACCCGCGTTCGATCAACCTCAACACCGAGATGGGCCTGCTGTTCGATTGCGCCGATGCGGCGGCCGAACTGGACGACCTGTACGCGAAGAAGACCTCGCCGCAGACCAGCTACCGGCTGGAACTGGCGGACGGGAGCCTGCGTTGGCACGATCCGGACGGCAAGCCGCCGCGGATATGGCGCGACGAGCCCCATGCGAGCTGGTCGCGGCGTGCCCTGGCCCGGGTGGTGGGCTGGCTGCCGGTCGAGTCGCAACTCTGAGCAGGATGGCCGGGGCATGCGCGGCCGGGAACGCGGGCGGACGCTGACATGAGCGGCGAGTTGCTGCTGGTGCTGGGCCTGCTGGGCGTGGCCATCGTCCTGTTCTCGCTGGGACGGCCGCGCGCGGACGTGGTGGCACTGCTGATGGTGGCGGCGCTGCCGTTCACCGGCGTGATTGATGTGTCCGAGGCCATCGCCGGCTTCGCCGACCCGAGCGTGGTCCTGATCGCGCTGCTGTTCGTGATCGGCGAGGGCCTGGTGCGCACCGGCCTGGCACAGCGGATCGGAACCTTCATCCTGCGGGTGGCCCGCGGCGACGAGGCCGCGCTGTTGGTGGCGTTGATGCTGTCGGTCGCGGCACTGGGCTCGGTGATGAGTTCCACCGGCGTGGTCGCGATCTTCATCCCGATCGTGCTGCGCATCGCCCGCGGCAGCCGGATCGCGCCGGCGCGGTTGATGATGCCGCTGAGCGTGGCGGCGCTGTGCAGTGGGATGATGACCCTGGTGGCCACCGCGCCGAACCTGGTGGTGCACGGCGAACTGCTGCGCAAGGGGTACGAGGGGTTCGCGTTCTTCGATTTCCTGCCGTTCGGCCTGCCGGTGCTGGCGCTGGCGATCGGCTGGATGCTGTATGCGCGGCGCTGGCTGTCGGGCGGGACGCCGGCGGCACTCTCCTCGCGCGCGCCGCGGCTGCGGGACTGGATCGGCCAGTACCGGCTGGACGGGCGCGCGTTCCGGGTGCGGGTGGGCAAGGGTTCGCCGCTGGCCGGCCGTATCGCGGCCGGCCTGGAGGCCGATGCACTGGCCGGCATGAACGTCCTGGCCGTGGAGCACCCGGGCAGTTTCGGCCAGCACGTGCTCGATTCGCCGCAAGGCCGGCGGCTGCAGCCCGGCGACGCGCTGCTGCTGGACCTGCACGCCCCGGCGATCGACGCGCCGGAGCGGTTCCGGCAACTGGGCCTGGAGCCGCTGCCGCTGGAGGGCGCGTACTTCTCCGGCTACGCCAACGACATCGGCATGGCCGAGATGATGGTGGCGGTCAACTCGCCGCTGGCCGGGGTGAGCGCCAACCGTGCGCGCCTGCAGGACCGCCACGACCTGGCGGTGATCGGGCTCAAGCACGGGCGCAGCGCCGAGGTGCGCGACCTGGCCGACCAGCCGCTGGAAGTGGGCGACACCTTGCTGGTGGCCGGCCCGTGGACGGCGATCCGTGCGCTGGGTTCCGGCCCGGACGGGTTGATCCTGCTCAACCTGGCCTCGGAGGCGGATGAAGTGTCGCCGGCCGCCGCGCGCTGGCCGTTCGCGCTGGGATGCCTGCTGCTGACCATCGGCCTGATGGTGTCCGGGATCGTGCCCAACGTGCAGGCGGCGCTGATCGGTTGCCTGCTGATGGGCCTGACCGGCTGCGTGGACCTGCGCAGCGCCTATCGCTCGATCCACTGGCCGAGCCTGGTGCTGATCGTGGGCATGCTGCCGTTCTCGCTGGCGCTGCAGCGCACCGGCGGGGTGGACCTGGCGGCCGACCTGCTGCTGGATGCGGTCGGCGACGCCGGCCCGCGGGTGGTGCTGGCGGCGATCTTCGCGGTCACCGCGTTGCTCGGGATGTTCATTTCCAACACCGCCATCGCGGTACTGATGGCGCCGGTGGCGCTGGCGATCGCCGCACACCTGGGGATGTCGCCGTACCCGTTCGCGATGACCGTGGCCCTGGCCGCCTCGGCGGCGTTCATGACCCCGGTGTCCTCGCCGGTCAACACGCTGGTGGTCGGGCCGGGTGGCTACAGCTTCGGCGACTTCATGAAGATCGGCACGCCTTTGACGCTGATGGCCCTGCTGGCGACGGTGCTGCTGGTGCCGTGGGTGTTCGGGATCTAGTGCTTGTTGCCGCAGCGGCGCGGCGCCCGGAGGTTTCGCCGGGACTGCGCGTTCCGGCGCAGGGCTTGCGGTGCGAGGGCGGGCCGGTTGCACGGCATGGCAGAGGAGGAGGCGAGGGCGGATGGACGCGACTGACGGTTTGGTGAGGGGTGGGGACGGCGCACTGCGCTGCGCGTGGCACGGCAACCTTCCCGACTATCTCCGCTATCACGACGAGGAGTGGGGGTGGCCGGTCGCCGACGACACGCGGCTGTTCGAGAAGCTGTGCCTGGAAGGATTCCAGTCGGGCCTGTCGTGGCTGACCATCCTGCGCAAGCGCGACAATTTCAGGGCCGCCTTCAGGGGATTCGACTTCCGCGCGCTCGCCGCCGAGGACGAGGCGGCGGCGATGGAGCGGCACCTGGCCGATGCCGGCATCGTGCGCCATCGCGGCAAGATCGCCTCGGTCTACAACAACGCCCGCCGCGCGGTCGAGCTGGCCGGCGAGCATGGTTCGCTGGCGCGCTTCTTCTGGGCGTTCGAGCCGGACATGGCCGAAAGGCCGGCGGTGATGGACTGGGCGTCGCTGCGCGCGATGGGCAAGACCCCGGCCTCGACGCGCATCTCGAAGGATCTGAAGCAGCGCGGCTGGACCTTCGTCGGGCCGACCACCGTCTACGCCTTCATGCAGGCGATGGGCATGGTCAACGACCATGTCGAAGGCTGCGTCTGCCGCCCGCGCATCGAACACGCGAGGGCGACTTTCAGGCGCCCCTGAGCGTGTCGGGGCCGGGTGCGGGTGGGCGGCGGGCGACAGGGATCGCCCGCGCGCCCCGGATCAACCCGGCGCCAGCGTCGTGAGCAGCGCGCGCGCGGCGTTGAAGCGGTCGGCCGCCTCCGGCAGCGGCACCCGTATGCGCAGCTTGTCCGGGCCTTCCATCGCGTAGAGCTTCGGCTGCTGCTGGATCATCCGGATCACCGACATCGGGTCCACCTTGGGCCTGGCCTCGAACACGATGCGGCCGCCGGCCTCGCCCAGGTCCAGCTTGCGGATGCCCAGCGCATTGGCCTGCAGCTTCAGTTCGGCGATGGCGAACATGTATTTCACCGGGTCGGGCAGCAGGCCGAAGCGGTCGATCATCTCCACCTGCAGTTCGCGCAGTGCTTCGCTGTCGCGGGCGCTGGAGATGCGCTTGTAGAGCGTCAGGCGGGTGTGCACGTCGGGCAGGTAGTCCTCGGGGATCAGCGCCGGCACATGCAGCTCGACCTCGGCGCCGCGCGCCTCCTGGCCGGCATCCAGGTCGGGCAGCTGGCCCTGGCGGATGCTGCGCACGGCGCGTTCCAGCAGCTCGGTATAGAGACTGAAGCCGACCTCGGCCATCTGCCCGCTCTGGTCCTCGCCCAGCAGTTCGCCGGCGCCGCGGATCTCCAGGTCGTGGGTGGCCAGGGTGAAGCCGGCGCCCAGTTCGTCCATCGAGGCGATGGCTTCCAGGCGCTTCTCCGCATCCGGGGTCATCGAACGCCGGTCGGGCGGCACCAGCAGGTAGGCGTAGGCGCGGTGGTGCGAGCGGCCGACGCGACCGCGCAACTGGTGCAACTGGGCCAGGCCGAAGCGGTCGGCGCGGTTGATGACGATGGTGTTGGCGTTGGGGATGTCGATGCCCGATTCGATGATCGTGGTCGACAGCAGGACGTTGAAGCGCTGCTTCTGGAAGTCGAGCATCACCCGTTCCAGCTCCCGCTCGGGCATCTGCCCGTGGGCGATGCCGATGCGCGCCTCCGGAACCAGTTCCGACAGCTGCTTCTGCATGCGGCCGATGCTTTCCACGTCGTTGTGCAGGAAGTACAACTGGCCGCCGCGGGCCAGCTCGCGCTGGAAGGCCTCGCGCAGCTGGGCGTCGTCCCAGGGCGCGATGAAGGTCTGTACCGCCAGCCGGTTCGGTGGGGGAGTGGCGATGATCGACAGGTCGCGCAGCCCGGCCATGGCCATGTTCAGGGTGCGCGGGATCGGCGTGGCGGTGAGGGTGAGCAGGTGCACGTTGGCGCGCAGTGCCTTCAGCGCCTCCTTCTGGCGCACGCCGAAGCGCTGCTCCTCGTCGACGATCACCAGGCCCAGGTCCTTGAACTTGACGTCGGCCTGGAGCAGGCGGTGGGTGCCGACGATCACGTCGATGCCACCCTCTGCCACGCGCGCGAGTTCCGCCTCGATTTCCTTCTTGGTCTTGAAGCGCGAGAGCACCTCGACCTTCAGCGGCCAGTCGGCGAAGCGGTCGCGGAAGTTGCGGTAGTGCTGCTCGGCCAGCAGGGTGGTGGGCACCAGCACCGCCACCTGGCGGCCGCCGCTGGCCGCGGCGAAGGCCGCGCGCACGGCGACCTCGGTCTTGCCGAAGCCCACGTCGCCGCACACCACCCGGTCCATCGGCTGGCTCGATTGCAGGTCGCGCAGCACCGCCTCGATGGCGGCGTGCTGGTCCGGGGTTTCCTCGAACGGGAAGCCGGCGGCGAAGCTCTCGTACATCGGCCGGTCCACGTCCAGGGCCAGGCCGGCGCGGGCCTGGCGCCGGGCCTGGATTTCGAGCAGCTCGGCGGCCACGTCGCGGACCTTTTCCTGCGCCTTGCGCTTGGCCTTGGCCCACTGCTCGCCGCCGAGCGAATGCAGCGGCGCGGTCTCCGGCGAGGCGCCGGAGTAGCGGCTGACCAGGTGCAGCTGCGCCACCGGCACGTACAGGCGGTCGCCCTTGGCGTATTCGATGTCGAGGAACTCGCCGGGCATGCCGCCGATGTCCATCGCCACCAGCCCGCGGTAGCGGCCCACACCATGGTCCTCGTGGACGATGGGTGCACCTTCGGTCAGTTCGCCCAGGTCGCGGATGATCGCCTCGGGCTCGCGTCCGGCGCGGCGCGAGCGGCGCGGCTGGGTGGCGCGCTCGGGGAACAGCTGGCGCTCGGTGAGGACGACGAACCGCGGCTCGTCGATCGCGAAGCCATCCTCGAGCGGAGCGACGGCGATCGCGAACGCCGCGTCGCCGGAGCCGGCGAGGAAGGACGGCAGGCCGGGCACGACCTGCGGCCGCAGGTCGGCGGCCTGCAGCACTTCCAGCAGCGCTTCGCGGCGACCGGGGGAGTCGGCGGCGACCAGCACCCGGCCCGGGTAGCTGCCCAGGAACGAACGCAGCGCCTCGCCGGCGACATGGTGGTCGCGCCCGGCCACCGGCAGCGAGGGTGCGGGCTGGTCGCCCAGCGCTGCGGCTTCGGCGGCATGGGCGTGCTCGGCGGCGCAGACCTCGATCCGGATCCCCAGGTTCAACCGCTCGCGCAGCGCATCCGGCGGCAGGTACAGCTCCTCCGGCGCGAGCACCGGATGCTCGACGTCGTGGCGGCGCTGCTCGTGGCGCTCGCGGGTCTGCTTCCAGAATGTGTCGGCGGCGGCATGGCTGCCATCGGCCAGCACCGGCAGCGCGCTCACCGGCAGGTAGTCGAACAGGGTGGCGGTGCCGTCGGGACCGCCGCGCGCGGGGGGGAAGAACAGCGGCAGGTAGTACTCGATGCCGGCCGGCGCCAGCCCGGCCTTCAAGTCCTGGTACAGCGCGCTGCGCCGGGTGTCCACGTCGAAGCGCTCGCGCAGGACTTCCAGCACCCGGGCGATGCTGGCTTCGTCCAGGGGCAATTCGCGCCCGGGCAGCATCCGCACCGATTGGATCCGGTCCAGCGAGCGCTGGCTTTCCGGGTCGAAGCGACGGATCGAATCGATTTCGTCGTCCAGCAACTCGACCCGCAGCGGTGCGTCGGTGCCCATGGGGAACACATCGAGCAGGCCGCCGCGCACGGCGAAGTCGCCCGGATCGAGGACCTGCGGCACGTTGCGGTAGCCAGCGCTTTCCAGTCGCCGTTTCTCGGCGTCCAGGTCCAGGCGCTGGCCGGTGGCCAGGTCGAAGCTGCCGCCGGCGATGTAGCGCAGCGGCGGCAGCCGTTGCAGCAGGGTCTGCACCGGCACCACCACGATCCCGCGCTCGAGCTGCGGCAGGCGCTGCAGTGCGGCCAGGCGCTGGCTGACGATGTCCGGATGCGGGCTGAAGCGGTCGTAGGGCAGGGTTTCCCAATCCGGGAACGGCACCACCGGCAACGCCGGGTCGTCGCCCAGCAGGGTATGCAGGTCCGATTCGACCTGGTGCGCGGACTGGTTGTCGCGGGCCACGAACAGCAGCGGTCCCGGGTGCACGCGCGCCGCGCGGACCAGGTGCCAGGCCAGCGCCGAGGGCGAAGCCGGCGCCCGCCACCAGGCGCGCGCCTGGCCGCGCCTGGGCAGGGGTGGGGTGGGGGATGCGGAAGCGACGGCGGACGGCATGAACCGCCTATTGTAGGGCCGACCGTCGTGCGGCGGCGGCTGGCGCCACGTGCGCCGGGAGCGGCCGGCCGGCGGCCGGCGCTACAACTCCAGCACCAGCCGGGTCAGGCCGGGCGGTACGCGCGGTTCGTCGCTGGGCTTGAAACCCATCGAGGCGGCCAGTTCCAGCATCGGCGCGTTGTGACTGGGGGTATCGCCGTAGAGGCGGTCCAGGTAGCGGCCGCGCGACCACTTCACCAGCTTCTGCATCAGGTGCCGACCCAGGCCCAGGCCGGCGACGTGGGCACCGAGCAGGATCGCGTACTCGGCCTGGCGGGTGCCCGGCACGATCCGCGCGCGGGCCAGGCCTTCGATCATCGCCTCGCCCGGCGGCAGCGGTTCGGCGCCGACGAGCACCAGCTCGACCTTGGGATTGGGGCGGGTCAGGTTCATCGCCGCGACTTCGTCGAGCGTGTCCTGGCCGGCGCAGAAACCGGTACGGACCTCCGCCGGGCCGAGCAGTCCGAACACCGCATGCAGGGGCGCGGCGTCCTCCGGGCGCACGGGGCGGATCAGGATCGCCCGCCGGTTGGGCAGGACGAACTCCTCGTGCCAGGGGGGCAGGCGGTTGCGCGGCATGCGGGCAGTTTCCCACATTACGGCCGCGGCGCGTGGCGCCGGCTTGCTAGACTCCGGGGCACTTCGTTCCGCCCATGCGACCAGGAGTCGGGGATGGCAGGCCAAGGCGATTCGGTACGCGCCATCTTCTTCGCCCTCGGGGCCAATTTCGCCATTGCCGTGGCCAAGGGCGTGGCGGCCTTCGTCACCGGCTCGAGCGCGATGCTTGCCGAGACCGTGCATTCGCTGGCCGACTGCGGCAACCAACTCCTGCTGCTGCTCGGACTGCGCCAGGCCAGGCGTGCGCCGACCCCGGAACACCCGCTGGGCTACGGCCGGGAGATCTATTTCTGGTCGTTCCTGGTGGCGGTGATGCTGTTCAGCGTCGGCGGCATGTTCTCGGTGTACGAGGGCGTGCACAAGCTGCGCAACCCCGAGCCGCTGCGACAATGGTGGTGGGCGGTGGGCGTGCTGCTGTTCGCCATCGCCGCCGAGTCGGTATCGATGCGCGCCTGCCTGCAGGAAGTGCGCAAGGCACGCGGTTCGCGCACGGTCTGGCAATGGTTCCGCGAGAGCCGCCAGGCCGAACTGGTGGTGATCTTCGGCGAGGACCTGGCGGCGTTGCTGGGCCTGATGTTCGCGCTGGCCGCGATCGGCCTGGCAGTGGCCACCGGCAATCCCGTCTGGGACGCGATCGGCACCATCGGCATCGGCCTGTTGTTGATCGTGGTCGCGGTGCTGGTGGCGATCGAGGTCAAGGCGATGCTGATCGGGCAAAGCGTGGATCCGTTCCTGCAGGCCCTTATCGGCGAGTTCCTGGCGCAACGCCCGGAGATCGCCGAGGTGCTGCACCTGATCACCCTGCAGCAGGGCAACGACGTGCTGGTGTCGATCCATGCGCGGATGCGCAGGTCGCACGACGGCGAAGGGATGCTGCGGGACATCGACCAGGTCGAGCAGGCGCTGAAGCGGCAGTTCCCGGTGGTGCGCTGGAGCTTCTTCGAGCCGGAGGATGCCGAGGCGGGATAGGGCCGGCCTGGCCGGCCCGCGCGCAGCGACGGCTCAGCCCGGGTCGCGCTTCAGCCATTCCAGCCGGGTCGAGGCACCCGCCTCGCCGAGCCGTGCCTGCAGCACCGGCAGCACCGGCGCCAGCGCCTCCTCCAGCTTCCACGGTGGGTTGAGCACGGCCATGCCGCTGCCATTGAGACGCAGCGGCGAGTCGTCCGCGCGGATCAGCAGTTCGGCCAGCAGCAGCGTGCGCACCGGCAGTTGTTCCAGGCCGCGCAGGAACGGCTGCAGGCTGCGCCGGCGCTTGATCGGATACCAGATCGCGCAGGTGGCCTGCGGCCAGCGCTGCAACGCCTCGCGCATGGCCTCGACCACCAGCGGGTATTCGGCCTCCTGCGCCTCGTAGGGCGGGTCGACCAGGACCAGGCCGCGTGCGTAGCGCGTCCCGTCCACCCGCGGCGGCAGCAGGGCGCGGACTGCGCCGTAGCCGTCGCGCGCATGCACCGCCACGCGCGGGTCGCCGGCGAACAGCGACCTGAGCGCCGCCGCTTCCTCCGCCTGCAGTTCACAGGCGGCCAGCCGGTCGTGTCCGCGCAGCGCGCGGGCGGCGAGCAGCGGCGAGCCGGGGTAGTGCGGCAGTTCGGCAGCCGCGGCCGCGAGGTAGCGCGCCAGCGCCGGCGGGGGATCCGCGAGTCCCGTCAGGCGCAGGATGCCGGCGGCCGCCTCCCCGGTGCGGCTCGCGTCCCCGTCCTGCAGCAGGTAGCGGCCGCGGCCGGCGTGGGTGTCGAGGACGAAGCACGGCGTGTCCTTGCGCAGCAGCGCGTCGAGCAGCGCCAGCAGGACGACGTGCTTGAGCACGTCGGCGTGGTTGCCGGCATGGAACGCATGGCGGTAGTTCATGCCGCCAGTGTAAGGGCGTCGCCGTGCCGGCGGCCGGTCAGTGCAGCAGGTCGTGGGCGGCGTGGATGAAGTCTTCCAGTGCCGTGCGTGATCCGGGCGCGTGCTGCAACTGGTCCACCGCCGCGCCCAGGCGGCAGGCGCCGACCAGTCCGCAGCTGGCCTGCAGCCGGTGCAGGCGGAAACGCAGCGCGGCCTGGTCGCCGTCGCGGACGTGGTCCAGGACCTGCTGGCGCGCGTCGGCCAGTTCGGCCAGGAACAGCTTGCGCAGCGCCTGCACGTTGGCCGGGTCGTGGTTGAGCGCGGCGGCGGCGGCGGCGTGGTCCCAGTCCGGCAGCCGGCCGGCCGGGGTGCCATGGCCGGCCGATGCACCGGGCCGGGCCGGGGTGCCCGGCCCGGCCAGCGCGCCGCGGACCGCAGTGGCCAGGTCGGCCGTCGTCAGTGGCTTGACCAGCACGTCGAGGAACCCGGCCTGCAATGCCGGTGCGCGCAGGGCCGGATCGGCGTCGGCGGTGTGCGCCAGGGCCGGTGGCGGTTGCGGCCAGCGCTTGCGCAGCTCGCGCAGCAGTTCGATGCCGGAACCGTCGGGCAGGGTCAGGTCGACCAGCCACAGGTCGTGGCGCTCGGCGCCCGCGCGGGCCACGGCGCAGGCGTGGGTGGTGACGGCGTCCACGTCGGTGGGCAAGGCTTCCAGCACGGCCCGGAAGTAGGCCTGGCTGATCGTGTCGTCCTCGACCAGCAGGATGCGGGGCAGCTTGGGCGGAACTCGAGCTTGCATGTGCCGGACTCCCTGTCGGCTGGGCCCATCTTAGCCCCCATCGCCGGCGGGGCAATCACCGGAGATCACCCTGACTTCCGGGACGGTGGCATGGGCCGGACCGGGCCGATCCGGCACAATGGCCGACCCTTTGCCCCGCAGCCTCCGCCACGTGGCCCGATTCGACCGTACCCCGTTCCAGACCGAGATCCTCGACCTCAGCCACGACGGCCGCGGTGTGGCCCGCCGCGAGGACGGCAAGGCCGTGTTCGTGGCCGGCGCCTTGCCCGGCGAAACCGTGCTGGCCGAACCGACCGCGCGCAGCCGCCGCTTCGACGAGGCGCGCACGCTGGACGTGCTCGTCGCCTCGCCGGAGCGGGTGCCGCCGCGCTGCCCGCACTTCGGCACCTGCGGCGGCTGCGTGCTGCAGCACCTGGCCGAGGACCGGCAGATCGTGGCCAAGCAGCGGGTGCTGCTGGAGAACCTGGAGCGGATCGGCAAGGTCGCGCCGGGCCGGGTGCTGGCGCCGCTGGTGGCCGACAACTGGGGCTACCGGCGCAAGGGCCGCTTCTCGGTGCGCCGGGTGAACAAGAAGGACAAGACCCTGGTCGGCTTCCGCGAGCAGGATCCGCGCTTCGTCGCCGACCTGCAGCAGTGCCATACGGTGATCCCGCAGATCGGGACGAAGATCGTGGCGTTGGCCGCCCTGGTCGACGGCCTGCAGGCGCGCGAGCAGATCCCGCAGATCGAGTTCATCGCCGGCGACGCCGCCATCGCCCTCACCGTGCGCCACCTGCAGCCGCTGGGCGAGGCCGATCGCGACGCCCTGGCGCGGTTCGGGCGCGAGCACGGCTTCGCCATCTTCCTCCAGCCCAAGGGCCCCGACAGCGTGCATCCGCTGCAAGACGAGGCGCCGGCGCTGTCGTTCCGGCTGCCGCAGTGGGACGTGGAACTGGCGTTCGAGCCGCTGGACTTCATCCAGGTCAATGCGAAGCTCAACCAGGCGATGATCGCCCATGCCCTGCAACTGCTGGACGCACAGCCCGGCGAGCGCGTGCTCGACCTGTTCTGCGGGCTGGGCAATTTCACCCTGCCGCTGGCACGCGCGGTGGCGCAGGTGGTGGGCGTGGAAGGCGATGCCGGATTGGTGGCGCGGGCGCGCGCCAATGCGACACGCAATGGCCTGGACAACGCGCAGTTCTTCGCCGCCGACCTGACCCAGGACCAGCGCGGCACGCCGTGGATGCGCGCGGGCTTCGACAAGCTGCTGCTGGACCCGCCGCGCTCGGGCGCCGACGAGGTGCTCAAGCAGTTGCCGCTGCAGGGCATCGACCGGATCGTCTATGTCAGCTGCCATCCCGGTTCGCTGGCGCGCGACGCCGGCTTCCTGGTCCACGAGCGCGGCTATCGCCTGGCCGCGGCCGGGGTGATGGACATGTTCCCGCACACCGCGCACGTCGAGAGCATCGCCCTGTTCGAGCGGGCCTGACCGTCCCGGCACGCCTTTTCCCGCGGCATCGCGGAGCCGGCTGTCGGGCGGCCGCACCTCGAGGTCCGCGCCAGGGGCCGCCGACCGGCCGTCGGGACCATGGCGGCCGGATCTGCGGGGCAGGGGCTACACGGGGCGCTTGCCGGTGTCGCCGGGGATCTCGCGGACCAGCTTGGGTACCAGGTAACCGGACAGGCGCGCGGCCAGGGCTGCATGCAGGCCCCGGGCCTGCTCGTCGGGCACTTCGAAATGGGCCGTGCCGGCCACCCGGTCGAGCTGATGCAGGTAGTAGGGCAGCACGCCGGCGGCGAAGCTCCGTTCGCACAGCGCGGCCAGCGCCTCGACGCTGTCGTTGACCCCGCGCAGGAGCACCGCCTGGTTGAGCAACTGCGCCCCGGTCCCGCGCAGCGCCGCCATCGCCGCATCGACCGAGGCATCGAACTCGTTGGCGTGGTTGGCGTGGACCACGAACGCCCGCGGCCACGGCAGGGCCGAGAGCCACTGCAGCAGCGCCGCGTCGACCCGTTCGGGCAGCACGATCGGCAGGCGGCTGTGGATGCGCAGGCGCTTGATGTGCGGTACCCGCGCCAGTTGCGCGGTCAGTTCGGCCAGCTTGGGCGTGGCCAGCGACAGCGGGTCGCCGCCGGAGAGGATGACTTCCTCGATGGAGGGATCGGCCGCGATGGCTGCCACCGCCGCAGACCAGCCATCGCGCGCGGCGGTCTCCTCCGCGTAGGGGAAGTGGCGGCGGAAGCAGTAGCGGCAGTTCACCGCGCAGCTGCCGGTGGCCACCAGCAGGGCGCGGCCGCGGTACTTGTGGATCACCCCGTCGGCCTTCTTCGCCGCGCCGTCGCCGACCGCATCCAGGCCGAAACCGGGCACGATCCGCTGCTCGTCGTCCACCGGCAGGACTTGGCGCAGCAGCGGGTCGGCCAGGTCGCCGGGGCGCATCCGGGCGACGAAGCCGGCCGGCACCCGCAGCGGGAACTGTGCGGCGGCGGCCGCGGAAATCCCGGCGGCGGCGGCCTCCAGCCCCAGCAGGCCCAGCAGTTCGTGCGGGTCGCGCACGGCCTCGCGCCATAGCCGCTGCCAGCGCGGGACGGTGGTCGGGGTCGCCGGGACGGGCGCCAGGGGCGCGTCCGGCTGCAGGGGCAGGGGGGCTGCGGGTATCATGTGCGGGTCTGGAAGACGCTCCCCCCGGATTCGGGTGGGCGGCGCACATTCTAACCGCCAGCATTCCCACTGCCCGATCGCCGCCGAACGCGGCGGCGGCCCCGCCATACCCCAAAGGAGTTCCCATGGCCTCTTACGGCATGAACGACGTCAAGAACGGGATGAAGATCCTGGTCAACAACGAGCCCTCGATCATCTCCGACACCGAGTACGTCAAGCCGGGCAAGGGCCAGGCCTTCACCCGGGTGAAGTACCGCCAGATCCGCACCGGCCGGGTGCAGGAAATCACCATGAAGTCCACCGACTCGGTCGAGGCCGCCGACGTGGTCGACACCGACATGCAGTACCTGTACTCGGACGGCGAGTACTGGCATTTCATGCAGCAGGAGACCTTCGAGCAGGTCCAGGCCGACAAGGCCGGCATGGGCGACGCCGCCAAGTGGCTCAAGGGCGAGGAGGCGTGCGTGGTGACCCTGTTCAACGGCAACCCGATCCAGGTCACCCCGCCGAACTTCGTCGAGCTGAAGATCGTGGAGACCGACCCGGGCGTGAAGGGCGACACCGCCGGCACCGGCGGCAAGCCGGCCACCCTGGAGACCGGCGCGGTGGTGCGCGTGCCGCTGTTCGTCGGCCAGGACGAAGTGATCAAGGTCGACACCCGCAGCGGCGAGTACGTCAGCCGGGTGAAATGAGCCTCCGGGCCTGGAATGGATGAGTCGCCGCGCATGACCGAACCCGCAACCGAAGCCTGCGACCTGCTCATCGAAGCCGGCTGGGTGGTTCCGGTCGAACCGCACGGCGTGGTCCTGGAGGACCACGCCGTCGCCGTTTCCGGCGGCCGCATCGTGGCCCTGCTGCCCACCGCGCAGGCGCGTGCCCGCTACGCGGCGAGCGAGGTGGTGCAGCGCCCGGACGCGGTGCTGGTCCCGGGCCTGGTCAACGCCCACACCCACAACCCGATGACCCTGCTGCGCGGGATCGCCGACGACCTGCCGCTGATGACCTGGCTGCAGCAGCACATCTGGCCGGTGGAGGCGGCGGTGATCGGGCCGGAGTTCGTCGCCGACGGCGTGGCCCTGGCCATCGCCGAGATGCTGCGCGGCGGCACCACCTGCGCCAACGAGAACTATTTCTTCCCGGACGTGCAGGCGGCGGTGTACAAGCGCCACGGCTTCCGCGCCCTGGTCGGCCTGCCGGTGATCAATTTCCCCACCGCCTGGGCGCGCTCGGACGACGAATACTTCGACAAGGCCGGCGAGGTCCACGACGCCTGGCGCGGCGATCCGCTGATCGGCACCGCCTTCGCCCCGCACGCGCCCTACACGGTCAGCGATGCCAACTTCGAGCGGGTGCGGATGCTGTCCGACCAGCTCGACACCCAGGTCCACCTGCATACCCACGAGACCGCGCAGGAGATCGCCGACTCGCTGAAGGAGTTCGGCCAGCGCCCGCTGGCGCGGCTGGACCGGCTGGGCCTGGTCAGCGAGCGCCTGATCGCGGTGCACATGACCCAGTTGACCGAGGCCGAGATCCACCTGTGCGCCGAGCGTGGCGTGCACGTGGCCCATTGCGCCGAGTCCAACCTCAAGCTGGCCTCGGGTTTCTGCCCGGCCTGTGCCCTGCAGCGGGCCGGGGTGAACCTGGCCATCGGCACCGACGGCTGCGCCAGCAACAACGACCTGGACATGCTCGGCGAACTGCGCACCGCCGCCTTGCTGGCCAAGGCGGTGGCCAACGACGCCACCGCCCTGGACGCGGCCAGCGCGCTGCGCGCGGCCACCCTGGGGGGCGCGCGCGCGCTGGGCTTCGGCGAGCGCATCGGCTCGATCGAGCCGGGCAAGGAGGCCGACCTGGTGTGCGTGGACCTGTCCGAACTGGAAACCCAGCCGTTGCACCACGTGCTCTCGCAACTGGTCTATGCCACCGGCCGCCAGCAGGTGAGCGACGTGTGGATCGCCGGCCGTCGCAAGCTGGACCGGCGCGAGCTGGTGGACATCGACACCGCCGCGCTGATCGCCAACGCGTGCCAGTGGCGCGGACGCATCGCCACGATCCGTACCCAGTGAGGTTCTTGCCCGTCGTTCCCGCGCAGGCAGGGGCCGACGGTATCCGGAGAGCACCGCCATGACCGCCGCCGTCCACGACAACTACCGCCAGGCCGAACTGGACAAGTTCGCTGCGCTGGCCAACCGCTGGTGGGACCCCGACGGCCCGCAGCGCGCGCTGCACGCGCTCAACCCGGTGCGTCTGGAATACGTCAGGCAGCGCATGCCCGCGCCGGGCCTGCCGGGCAGGGACGTGCTCGACGTCGGCTGCGGGGGCGGCCTGCTCAGCGAGGCGCTGGCCCGTGCGGGTGCCCGGGTCACCGCCATCGACCTGGCCCCGGAACTGGTGAAGGTCGCGCGCCTGCACACGCTCGAGTCCGGGGTGCAGGTCGATTACCAGGTCAAGCCGGTCGAAGTGCTGGCGGCCGAGCGCCCGGGCAGCTTCGATGCGGTCACCTGCATGGAGATGCTGGAGCACGTCCCGGATCCTGCCGCCATCGTCGCCGCCTGCGCCACCCTGCTGCGTCCCGGTGGGCGCCTGTTCCTGTCCACCCTCAACCGCACCCCGGCCGCGTTCGCGCTGGCGATCGTGGGGGCCGAGTACGTGGCCGGCCTGCTGCCCAGGGGCACGCACAGCTACGCCGGCTTCATCCGCCCCTCCGAGCTGGGGGCCTGGCTGCGCGCGGCCGGCCTGCAGCTGGAGGATGTCAGCGGCCTGGCCTACGACCCGCTGCGCCAGCGCGCCGGCCTGTCGAAGCGGACCGCGGTGAACTACCTGGCCTGCGCGGTCAAGCCGGGCGCGGGGACATGACCGGCGCTTCCGCGGCGCCGCGCTTCCCGCGCGTGGCCCTGTTCGACCTCGACGGCACCCTGCTGGACAGCGCGCCGGACATGGTCGCCACCGCCGACCGCATGCGCGCTGCGCGCGCGCGGCCGCCGGTGGATGCGGCGATGCTGCGCCGGCACGTATCCAAGGGCGCGCGGGCGATGGTCGCCGCGTCCTTCCCGGAGCTGGACGAGGCCGGGCGCGATGCGCTGGTGCCCGAATTCCTGCAGGTCTACCGCGAGGAGCTGGGCCGGCACAGCATGCCGTTCGAAGCCATCGCCGCCCTGCTGGCCGCGCTGGAGGCCGGCGGCGCGCGCTGGGGCATCGTCACCAACAAGGCCGAATACCTGGCCCGCGACGTGCTCGCCGGCCTGGACTGGCGGCAGCGTTGCGCGGTGCTGATCGGCGGCGACACCTTCGCCGAGAAGAAGCCGCATCCGCTGCCGTTGCTGGAGGCGGCGAAGCAACTGGGCGTGGATCCGGGCGCTTGCGTCTATGTCGGCGACGACGAGCGCGACGTGCTCGCTGCGCGCGCCGCCGGCATGCCCTCGATCGCGGTGACCTGGGGTTACCGCCTCGAAGGCGAGGATCCGCGGACCTGGCAGGCCGACGCCATCGTCGACCATCCGCGCGAACTGCTCGATCCGGCCGCCTGGCCGGCGACGCAAACCGCTTGAGCAGCGTCGTCTCCGCCCGTCACCCGCACCTCCCCATGACCGCGCCGACCGCCCTGGACAGCTTCCTCGACAAGTGGCGCAGCCGCTGGCCGGAGTGGGCGCTGGCCGAAGTGTTCGTGGCGCCGGCCGATCGCGGGCGCACGCAGGCCTGGTTCGCGCTGTTGCAGGAATTCGACGACATCCTCAATGTCGCCGGCGATCCGTTGCCGGCCGACGCCAAGCTCGGCTGGTGGGCGACCGAATTGCGCGACTGGGCCGGCCAGCGGTCGCGCCATCCGCTCGGCCGCCTGCTCGAACCGGTGCCGGCGCCGTGGACGCAATTGGCCGACGCGCTGCCCGCACTGGTCATCGCGCGCGTCCCGCAGGATGACGCCGATGCCGCGTTCGCGGTGCTGTCCACCTATGCCGAGGCGTTGTGCGAGGTGGAAGCGGCGGTGCTGGGCGGCACGCGCCCGGTGCCCGCCGCGCTGGCCGCGCAGGTGCTGGCGATGCGCCTGGCCGAAACCGGCCTGGCGGCGGTGCCGGGCATGCCGGATCCGGCGAATGCGAAGGACGCCGGCACAGGCGAGCGCGCGCAGCGCGACTGGGCCCGCGGATTGCTCGACCGCTGGCCCGCCCGGGCCGGCGCAGCGCGTGCGAGGCGGATGTACGCCCGCTGCGCACGCCATCGCCTGGCGCGGTTCGCCGCCGGCCGCAAGCCGCAGCCCGGCCGTTGGCCGGTGGGCGATCTCTGGCGCGCCTGGCGCGCGGCGTCAGGCGCGCCGTAACCACCGGCGGCCCGCCCGCGGCCGCCAAGGCCGGGTCGGGCGCGCAACAAGGTGTTGCAGCGCGCGGTCCGGCTGGGTCCGGCACCACCGGCTACAATGACCTGCCGAATCGGTCCGTGATCGATCCCGGTGTCCTCCCGTTGCGCGACCCGGCCCAGGGCCGACGCCCGGTTCCCCGTCCTGCCCGGTCTTCCTTCCGCCCGTGACCGTCACCCACGTTCCCGTCCTGCCCGATGTCGCCCACCAACCCGCCGCCCTGGCGCGGCCGCTGGACTGGGTGGGCATGGACAACATCGCCTTGCCGGTGCGCGTGGCCGACGGGCAGGGCGGTTTCGTGCAGGTGGCCGCCAGCATCGACCTGGCGGTGGACCTGGCCCGCGCCGACGCGCGCGGCATCCACATGTCGCGCCTGTACCTGCAGTTGCAGGACGGCCTGGCGCGCGAAACCGTCACCCCGGCCGGGCTGCGTCACCTGCTCCGGGACGGCATCGCCGCGCAGGCCGGGCTGGCGACCCGGGCGCGCCTGCGCATCCGCTACGACGCCCTGCTGCAGCGGCGTGCGCTGGAGAGCGGCCACGCCGGCTGGAAGCGCTATCCGGTGGAGATCGAGGCGATCCTGGCAGAGGGCCACCTGCAATTGGCGCTGGCGTTTTCCGTCGAGTACTCCAGCACCTGCCCGGCCTCGGCGGCGCTGTCGCGCCAGGCCAACGCCGAACGCTTCGCCCGCGATTTCGCTGCCGCCCAGCCGCTGTCGGCCGGCGCGGTCCGCGACTGGCTGCAATCGGAGCGCGGCATGGCCGCCACTCCGCATGCCCAGCGCAGCCGCGCCGATGTGCGCGCGCACCTGCGCCCGCAGTTCGACGAGCTGCCGCTGGTCGCGCTGGTGGATGCCATCGAAACCGCGCTCGGCACCCCGGTGCAGACCGCGGTCAAGCGCGAGGACGAGCAGGCTTTCGCCCGCCTCAACGCACGCAACCTGATGTTCTGCGAGGACGCCGCGCGCCGGGTCGCCTCGGCGCTGGCCGGCGATCCGCGCATCGAGCGCTACGAGGCCACCGTGTCGCACTTCGAGAGTCTGCACCCCCACGACGCCGTGGCGCGGGTGAGCGGCCGCGGCTCCCAGTAGCGTCGCAGCCAGGGATCAAGTCGGAATCCAACAGGGGAGGCGCCCTCGACGCGCGCAGAGGACGTCGATGCCAGGCGCTTGGACTCAGGGCCGGCGCTCAAGCACCGGCAACGGATCGATACGGACTTCGAACTGCGCCGCGACCGCCCGGCAGTCGTCGCTGACTGGAACGCGCCGCAGCGCGTCGCCATGGTGAACCACGGGCCTTATGGTTTTCGCTCGAGTACCAGCAGCGGGTCGATTCGCACGTCGAACCAGTTCATCCCCCAATGCAGATGCGGCCCGGTCGCCCTTCCGGTCGCGCCCACCGCGCCGATCGTCTGGCCCTGCTCGATCCGGTCGCCCACCTTCACGTCGATCCGCGACAGGTGCAGGAAGTTGGAGCTGATGCCGAAGCCGTGGTCGAGCAGGATGGTGCCGCCGGTCAGGTACAGGTCCGGGTCGGCGAAGGTGACCACTCCGGCGGCCGGTGCTTTCACCGGCGTGCCGGCGGGCGCGGCGATGTCCATGCCCGAATGCGCCGAGCCGGGCTTGCCGTTGTACACGCGCTGGTTGCCGAAGCGGCCGCTGATCCGGCCCTGCACCGGCCAGACGAAGGGCTTGGCGAAATCGGCGCGGTCGTCGTCGCGGTCCCGTGCGGCGGTGACCCGCGCCTGCTCGCGGCGGATCCGTTCGGCGATCTCGGGCGGCGGATCGACGGTCTTCGGTGGCACGCCGTCCACTCGCTGCACCGGCCAGTCGCGTGGTGTCACCGCGATCTCGAACAACTGGCGGCTGCCGTCCGGGCGCGACACCCGTACGTGCACGGGCCCGGACTGGTCGCGACCGACCCCGAACACCACCGTGCCGTAGCCGGTCGTGCGCAGCCTGCGCCCGTCGTATTCGACCACGCTGCCCGGGGCCACCTTGCCGATCACCATCGCCCCCTGCTGCACGCCGGCGGGAAATGCCACGCGCTGGTCGGCAGGCGCGTCCGGTTTCTGGGCCCCCGCGGGGCCGGGAAACCAGAGCGCCAGCGGGATGAGCAACGCCGCCGCCGCCGCGGCGAATGGCGGGTGGATCACCGCGCGAAGGCCAGGCGTTGCCCGCCCGGCGTACCGACCAGCCCGCGGCCGTCCCAGGCCAGGCGCCCGTTGACCCAGGTCGCACCGATCCGCGAGCGGAAGGTCGTGCCCTCGAACGGCGACCAGCCGCATTTGGACAGCACGTCCGCGCGTTGCACGGTCAGTGGCGCGTCGTCCACCAGCACCAGATCGGCCCAGTAGCCTTCGCGCAGGAACCCGCGCTGCGCCACGTCGAACAACCGAGCCGGCGCGTGCGCGGTCTTCTGCACCACCCGGGCGATGTCCATCCGGCCCTCGTGGACCAGTTCGATCGCCGCCAGCAGCGCGTACTGCACCAGCGGCAGACCGGAAGGCGCCTGCAGGAACGGCTTTTGCTTCTCTTCCAGCGTGTGCGGCGCGTGGTCGGTGGCCAGCACGTCGACCACGTCGTCCACCAGCGCGGCGATCAGCGCCTCACGGTCGGCGGCGTCCTTGATCGCCGGGTTGCACTTGATCAGGTTGCCCAGCCGCGCATAGTCGCCGCGATCGAAGCGCAGGAAGTGGATGCAGGTCTCGGCGGTGATCTTCTTGCGCACGTTGCCGGACGCATCCACCAGCGGGCCGCGCTCGAACAGTGCCAGTTCGTCGGCGGTGGAGATGTGCAGCACGTGCAGGCGGGTGCCGTGGCGGCGCGCCAGTTCCATCGCCAGCCGGGTGGACTTGATGCAGGCCTCGCGCGAGCGGATGTCCGGGTGCATCTCCGGGGTCAGCCCGTCTTCGCCGTACTTCGCCTTGAATTCGGCGAGGGTGCGGTCGATGGTCGGGGTGTCCTCGCAGTGGGTGATGATCGGCGTCGGCGCCTCGCGGAAGATGCCGTCCAGGGTCACCGGATCGTCGACCAGCATGTTGCCGGTGGAGGCGCCCATGAACACCTTGATCCCCGGCGCGGATTTCGGGTCCAGGGTGCGTACTGCCTCGAGGTTGTCGTTGCTGGCGCCGAGGTAGAAGCCGTGGTTGCCCCAGGCGCGGCCGCGGGCGGCCGCGTACTTGGCTTCCAGCGCCGCCGCGTCGAGGGTGGGCGGGTTGGTGTTGGGCATGTCCATGAAGCTGGTCAGCCCGCCGGCCACCGCTGCGGCCGATTCGGTGGCGATGTCGCCCTTGTGGGTCAGCCCGGGTTCGCGGAAGTGGACCTGGTCGTCGATCATGCCCGGCAGCAGCCAGCGCCCGGCCGCGTCGACCACGCGCTCGCCTGCGGCCGCCTGCAAGCCGCTGCCGATCTCCGAGATGCGCCCCTGCGGGTCGATGCGCAGGTCGCCCTCGCGTTCGCGGCCTTCGTTGACCAGGCGGGCATTGACGATCAGGGTGCTCATCGGTGGTTTCCGGTGCAGGAGCAGGGTGGGGTGCGCCCGGGCTTTTCCGGCACCGGGTCCAGGCCGCCGGGATGCAGCGGATGGCAGCGGGCCAGGCGTTTGGCCGCCAGCCAGCCGCCGCGCAGCACCCCGTACCGTTCGATCGCCTGCATCGCGTATTCCGAGCAGCTGGGCACGAAACGGCAGCGCGGACCGAGCAGCGGGCTGATGAAGCGCTTGTAGCCGCGCAGCAATGCGATGAGCAGGCGATCGATCACCCGGCCATGATACCCGTGGTCCCGCGAGGTTGCCCCCCGGGGTGGGGTGGGCTATAAAGGCCCGCTTTCCCGGAAACGGGGAATTCCAGTGATGAGGAACCTGCGTTCGTGGCTGCCAAGAAACCCGTGAAGAAGACCGCCAAGCCGGCGCCGAAGAAGGCCGCACCGGCCAAGAAGGCCGCGGCCAAGAAGCCCGTCGCCAAGAAGCCCGCCCCGGCCAAGGCCGCCAAGCCGGTGGCGAAGAAGGCCGTGAAGGCGCCCGCCAAGCCGGCCAAGGTCGTGAAGAAGGCGGCCAAGCCCGCCGCCAAGCCGGCGCCGAAGAAGGCCGCTCCGGCCAAGGCAGCCGCCAGCAAGGCGCCCGCCAAGAAGGTTGCAGCCAAACCCGCGCCCCAGGCCAAGCCGTCGGTGACCAAGCCGGTTGTCGCCAAGGCCGTGGCGGTGAAGCAGGTCCCGGCGAAGAAGGCCGTTCCGGCCAAGTCCGCCCCGGCCAAGCCGGCGGTCGCGGCCAAGCCTGCCCCGGCCAAGCCGGCGCCCGCCGCCAAGGCCATGGCGCAGAAGGCCCCGCTGAAGCCTGCCGTGGTCGCGGCCCCGCCGCCGGCCCGGCCCAAGGGCAAGGTCGCCGTGGCGGTGGTTTCGAAGAAGGTCGATGCCCCGGCGCCGCGCACGTCCAGCCGTCCGGTCGACTACAAGGTCGACGAGGCCACCGGGCGTCCGCTGCTGCCGAAGGGATACCGGCCGTCCGCGGGCGAGGAGTACATGAACCCGCTGCAGCTGGAGTACTTCCGCCAGCGGCTGCTGCAATGGCGCGCCGACCTGGTGGAGGAGTCCAAGCAGACCATCGAGAACCTCAAGGACGAAGTGCGCGACATCGGCGACGAGGCCGAGCGCGCCACCCGCGAGACCGAGAACTCGCTGGAACTGCGCACCCGCGACCGCTACCGCAAGCTGATCGGCAAGATCGACAGCACCCTCAAGCGCCTGGACGGCGGCGACTACGGCTACTGCGTGGACACCGGCGAGGAGATCGGCCTGGAGCGCCTGGAGGCGCGCCTGACCGCCGAGCGCACCCTCGACGCGCAGGAGCGCTGGGAACACCTGCAGAAGCAGCAGGGCGAATAGGCCCCGGTGCCAGGCAACCCGCACGAAGCCCGCCTCCCGGCGGGCTTCGTCGTTGCGGACCGGCGGCGGATCAGTGCAGGTCTTTCAGGTCCAGCCGCCGCAGCCGCGGTGCCTTCGCCGCAGTGGTGGCGACCACGCCCAGGGTGACGAAGCCCCCCAGCACCACCGCCGGCACCAGCCCCAGCAGCCGCGCCATCGACCCGGCGTAGAACGCGCCCAGCTCGTTGGACGAGCCGATGAAGATGCCGTTGATCGACGCCACCCGCCCGCGCATGCCGTCGGGCGTGACCAGTTGCATGATGGTCGTGCGCAGCACCACCGACACCCCGTCGCACACGCCCGACAGCAACAGGAACAGCGCCGACAGCCAGAAGTGCCGCGACAGGCCGAAGCCGATGATGCACAGGCCGAAGCCGGCCACCGCCCATAGCAGCAGGCGCCCGGCGTGGCGCCCCGGCGGACGCCGGGCGAGCGCGATCCCGACCGCCACCGCACCCAGTGCGGGCGCCGCGCGCAGGATGCCCAGCGCTTCCGGGCCGCGGTGGAGGATCTCGGCGATGAACGCCGGCGCCAGCGAAATCGCGCCGCCGAACAGCACCGCGAACAGGTCCAGCGCCTGCGCGGCCAGCATCACCTGGGTGTTCCAGACGAAGCGCAGCCCATCGCCGATGCTGGACAGCACCGGCACGCGCGGCCCCTGGCTGCGCGGCTCGGCCACCCGCAGGCCCAGCAGCACGCCGCCGGCCACCAGCGCCAGCACCGCGGCGCTCGCATAGGCGGCGGTCTTGCCGGCGAAGCCGGCCAGGATCCCGCCCAGCGCCGGCCCGCATACCAGCGCGGACTGGAAGGCGACGCTGCCGACCCCGGCGCCGCGCGCGAACTGCTCGCGGCGCAGCACTTGCGCGAACAGCGCGGTGTAGACCGGGGTCAGGAACGAACGCACCAGGCCGGTGAGCACGATCGCCGCATAGATCGGCCAGGTCGCGCCGGGCATCAGGTGGCCGGAGGCGATGAACGCCAGCAGCAGCGCGGTCGTGGCCAGCCCGGCGCAGGCCATCGCGCCCAGGCGCCGCTTCGGCAGGTGATCCACCAGATAGCCGGCGAACAGGGCCATGCCGATGTAAGGCAGGACTTCGGCCAGGCCGACCAGGCCCAGGGCGAAGGGGTCGCGGGTCAGTTCGTAGACGTGCCAGCCGACGGTGACCGCGACCACCTGGTAGGACAGGATCGCGCACAGGCGGTAGCCGAGCAGGACCCGGTAGCCGGGTTCGCGCAGCGGCGAGGGGGGCGATGACGCGGCTGCGCCCGGGTCCACTTCAGGCCTGGCTGCGCGCGGTGTCGCGGATGAAGGCCAGCAACGACGCCAGGCCGTTGCTGCGGGTGGGCGAGAGGTGCCGGGCCAGGCCGATGTCGGCGATGTAGTCAGGCGCGGTGGCCAGGATCTCGGCGGCCGGCCGGCCCGAATACACGCGCAGGGCCAGGAAGATCAATCCGGAGACGATCGCCGAGTCGCTGATGGCGTGGAAATCCAGCCGCCCGCGTTCGCCCTGCGCCACGATCCAGACCAGCGACTGACAGCCGTGGAGGCGATGGTCCTCGGTCTTCCATGCCTCCGGGAATGGAGGCAGCTTGCGGCCGAGGTCGATCAGGTACTGGTAGCGCTCGGACCAGTCGCCGAAGAAGGCGAATTCCTCCCGGATCGCGGCCTGGGCCTCGGCGGCGGTGGATTCGAGCGGGAAGATCGTTTCGGTCATTCGTGCTTCCTGTCCGCTGCGGTCCCGCTCCCCGCGGGAGCGGGGAAGGTTAACTGCGTTTCCATCTGACGCCCTGTGGCGTGTCTTCGAGCAGGACGCCCTCGGCGGCCAGCCGGTCGCGGATCGCATCGGCGCGGGCGAAGTCGCGGGCCTGCTTGGCCGTGCTGCGTTCGTCGACCAGGGCCTGGATGCGCGCATCGTCCTCGCCGGAACCGCCGCGGTTGAACCAGGCTTCGGGCGCCTGCTGCAGCAGGCCCAGGGCCAGGCCGGCGCCGAGCAGTTCGCCCTTCAGCCGCGTCCGCTCGCCGGTGCCGGTGGCCTTGCGCGCCTCGCCGGCGATCCGCGCCAGTTCGGCCAGCGCCAGCGGCGTGTTGAGGTCGTCTTCCAGGGCGTCCTCCACCGCCTGCGGGATCGCCGCGGCGGCATCGACGTCGCCCAGGTCGCGCAGGGTGCCGTACAGCCGGTCCAGGGTGCGCACGGATTGCTCGACCAGCGCCTCTGACCAGTCCAGCGGCTGCCGGTAGTGGGCCGAGAGCAGGGCGTAGCGCAGTGCCTCGGGCGGGTGCTGCCGCACCAGGTCGTGGACCTTCTCGATGTTGCCCAGCGACTTGCTCATCTTGGCGCCGCCGAAGTTGAGCATGCCGTTGTGCAGCCAGTAGCGGGCGAAGGGCGCGCCGCCGTGGGCGCACTCGCTTTGCGCGATCTCGTTCTCGTGGTGCGGGAACTGCAGGTCGATGCCACCGGCGTGGATGTCGATGGTGCGGCCCAGGTGGGCGCCGGCCATGGCCGAACACTCGATGTGCCAGCCCGGCCGGCCGCGGCCCCACGGCGAGTCCCAGCCCGGCAACCCCGGCGTGGACGGCTTCCACAGCACGAAATCGCCCGGATCGCGCTTGTACGGAGCCACTTCCACCCGGGCGCCCGCCAGCATCTCCTCCGGGTCGCGCCGCGAGAGCTTGCCGTAGTCGGCGAAGGTGGCGACCGCGAACAGCACGTGGCCCTGCGCCGCATAGGCATGGCCGGACTCGATCAGGCGCTCGATCATGGCCACGATCTGCGGGATGTGCGCGGTGGCCTCCGGTTCGATGTCCGGCGCGGCCACCCCCAGCGCGGCCATGTCCTGCCGGTAGGCGGCGGCGAAGCGATCGGTGATCGCCGAGATCGGCACGCCCTGTTCGGCCGCCGCGGCGTTGATCTTGTCGTCCACGTCGGTGATGTTGCGCGCATACCTCAACGCGCCATGGCGGCGTCGCAGCAGCGCCGCCAGCACCCCGAACACCACCGGCCCGCGCGCGTTGCCGATGTGCACGTAGTTGTAGACGGTCGGCCCGCACACGTACATCGTCGGGCAGGCGGGATCGAGCGGGGCGAACGGCTCGACCCGGCGCGTGAGGCTGTTGTACAGGCGCAGGGGCATCGGTTCGGGGCGCAGGGGCGGGGGACGAATCCATCATTCTAGCGTGGCGGGATGCTGCGTCGGCCCGCGCCGCGCCGGGCGATGGCGTGGCGGCGGTGGAAGCGGTCGCTGGGTTGCGGTTCAGCAGTCCGTGGCACGGGCCGCCTAAACTGGACGCATCTCCTGGGTCCCCTGCGCTGATGCGACGTCCGCTGGAACTCTCATTGCTGGGCATGGCGGCCTGCTGCGTGCTGCAGCCGGCGTTCGCCCAGGAGGGGGGGCAGGCCGACGGCCAGGTCCGGGCGGCACCGATGGAGAACGTGAGGTTCGACTACGCCCAGGTACTGCGGGCCGAGCCGGTCTACCAGACCCTGCACGCCACCCGCACCGAGGAGCGCTGCGATCTGGTCCCGGCAGAACCCGAGCGCCCGCGGGAGGATTCCGGGAAACCGGGCCTGTTCTCGCGGATGGTCGATTCGGTCAAGGACGTGTTCACCCGCGACGAGCCGGCCCCGCCGCCGCCACCGCCGGTGCTGAAGCGGAACTGCCGCCTGGTCCAGGTCGGTCGCCAGTTCCAGCGGCCGATCGCCTACGACGTGGATTACGTCTACAAGGGCACCAAGTACCGCTCGCGCCTGGCCGAGGATCCCGGCAACCGTCTGCGCGTGCGGGTGACGGTCACCCCCTGGGAAGACCTGGCGCCAACCACGGCATCGCCCTGACGGGCCTGCTTGCGCCACCTGCGCGCGCATGCGACCATTCCCAGCTCATGAACGCCGACCTGCAGCCACACGCCGCCAGCGCCGCCCGGATGGCCTCCGGGATGACCTCGCGCGCGCGCCGACCGGAACCCCGCCATTCCGCTGGGTGACCGGGGCGTCCTGCCGTCCGTTCTGAAAACCCAGCCCCGGCTGGGTTTTTTTGTTTTCGCGCACCATTACCGCCAGGAACCGCCGATGTCGATCAAGCACTTCCTCAACACCCAGGACTGGAGCCGTCCGGAACTGGACGCGCTGCTGACCCAGGCGGCGCTGTTCAAGCGCAACAAGCTGGGCGGCGAACTCAAGGGCAAGTCGATCGCGCTGGTGTTCTTCAACCCGTCCATGCGCACCCGCACCAGCTTCGAGCTGGGTGCGTTCCAGCTCGGCGGCCACGCCATCGTGCTGCAGCCGGGCAAGGACGCGTGGCCGATCGAATTCGACCTGGGCACCGTGATGGACGGCGACACCGAAGAGCACATCGCCGAGGTGGCACGGGTACTGGCCCGCTACGTGGACCTGATCGGCGTGCGTGCGTTCCCCAAGTTCAAGGACTGGGCCTACGATCGCGAGGATCGCGTGCTCAAGGCCTTCGCCAGGTACTCGACGGTGCCGGTGATCAACATGGAGACGATCACCCATCCGTGCCAGGAGCTGGCCCATGCATTGGCGCTGCAGGAGCACTTCGGCAGCTCCGACCTGCGCGGCAAGAAGTACGTGCTGACCTGGACCTACCATCCGAAGCCGCTGAACACGGCCGTGGCCAACTCCGCGCTGACGATTGCCACCCGCCTGGGCATGGACGTGACCCTGCTGTGCCCGACCCCGGAATACCTGCTCGACGAACGCTACATGGGCTGGGCGGCGCAGAACGTGGCCGAGAGCGGCGGCTCGCTGGCCGTCAGCCACGATATCGAAAGCGCCTATGCGGGCGCCGACGTGGTCTACGCCAAGAGCTGGGGCGCGTTGCCTTACTTCGGCAACTGGGAGCCGGAAAAGCCCATCCGCGACCAGTACAAGCATTTCATGGTGGACGAGGCGAAGATGGCCCTGACCAACCATGGCGTGTTCTCGCATTGCCTGCCGCTGCGCCGCAACGTCAAGGCCAGCGATGCGGTGATGGATTCGCCCGGCTGCATCGCGATCGAGGAGGCCGAGAACCGCCTGCACGTGCAGAAGGCGGTGATGGCCGCGCTGGTGTCCTGAGGCCGCGGCACGAATACCCAGAAAGCGCAGTTGACTGACGGTCGGCTGCACCCACGAACCCGATTTCCACGGAACCTCCCCCCGATGAGCAGTCCCCATACGTCCCGCGACATCGTCCTGGCCTTCTCCGGCGGGCTGGATACCAGTTTCTGCGTGCCCTACCTGCAGGCGCAGGGCTGGAACGTGCACACAGTGTTCGCCGACACCGGCGGCGTGGACGCCGAGGAGCGCGCCTGGATCGAGCAGCGCGCCGCCGAGCTGGGCGTGGCCAGCCACGTCACCGTCGATGGCGGCGGCGCGATCTGGGACGGCTTCGTCAAGCCGTTCGTGTGGGCTGGCGAGGGCTACCAGGGCCAGTACCCGCTGCTGGTCTCCGACCGCTACCTGATCGTGGACGCGGCGCTGGCGCGCGCGGCCGACCTGGGCACCAACGCGATCGCGCACGGTTGCACCGGCATGGGCAACGACCAGGTGCGCTTCGACCTGGCGGTGAAGTCGCAGGGCGACTACCGCATCGTCGCCCCGATCCGCGAGATCCAGAAGCAGCACACCCAGACCCGCGCCTACGAGCAGAAGTACCTGGAGGAGCGCGGCTTCGAGGTCCGGGCCAAGCAGAAGAACTACACCATCAACGAGAACCTGCTGGGCGTGACCATGTCCGGCGGCGAGATCGATGCGTGGGAGGCACCGGGCGAGGGCGCGCGCGGCTGGTGCGCGCCGCGCGGCGCCTGGCCGACCGAGCCGCTGATGGTGACCCTGAGGTTCGTGCAGGGCGAGGCGGTGGAACTGGACGGCAAGCCGCTGGACGGGGCGAAGATCCTGGCCAGGCTCAACACCATGTTCGCCCAGTACGGCGTGGGCCGCGGCATGTACACCGGCGACACCGTGATCGGGCTGAAGGGCCGGATCGTGTTCGAGGCGCCGGGCATCACCGCGCTGCTGGCCGCGCACCGGGCGCTGGAGGAGGCGGTGCTGAGCAAGCAGCAGAACCGCTTCAAGCCCGAAGTGGCGCGCAAGTGGGTGGAGCTGGTGTACGAGGGCTTCTACCACGACCCTCTGAAGACCGACCTGGAGGCGTTCCTGGCCTCCTCGCAGGCGCAGGTCAACGGCGAGGTGGTGCTGGAAACCCGCGGCGGCCGCGTCGACGCGGTGGCGGTCCGTTCGCCGCACATCCTCAACGCCAAGGGCGCCACCTACGCGCAGTCGGCCGACTGGGGCGTGGAGGAGGCCGAGGGCTTCATCAAGCTGTTCGGCATGAGCAGCACCCTGTGGGCCGAAGTGAACCGCTGAGTCCGCACCGATGACCGCCCTGCTCGAATCCACCCTGGCGTACCTGGAGAAGCTGGTGTCGTTCGACACCCGCAATCCGCCGCGCGCGATCGCCGCCGAAGGCGGGATCTTCGGCTACCTGGCCGCGAACCTGCCCGGGTTCGAAGTGGAAGTGGTCGACCACGGCGCAGGCGCGGTCAGCCTGTATGCGGTGCGCGGCGCGCCGAAGTACCTGTTCAACGTGCACCTGGACACGGTCCCGGATTCGCCGCACTGGAGCGCCGACCCGCACGCGATGCGCCGCCTCGACGACCGGGTGGTCGGCCTGGGCGTGTGCGACATCAAGGGCGCGGCGGCGGCGTTGCTGGCCGCGGCCAATGCCGGCGACGGCGATGCCGCCTTCCTGTTCACCAGCGACGAGGAAGCCAACGATCCACGCGGCGTGGCTGCGTTCCTGGCCCGCGGCATTCCCTACGCGGCGGTGCTGGTGGCCGAGCCGACGATGGGCGAGGCGGTGCTGGCGCACCGCGGCATCTCCTCGGTGCTGGTGCGCTTCCAGGGCCGGGCCGGGCACGCCTCCGGCCACCAGGACGCCGCGGCCAGCGCGCTGCACCAGGCGGTACGCTGGGGCGGCCGCGCGCTGGACCACGTGCAGTCGCTGGCGCACGCGCGCTTCGGCGGCCTGACCGGGCTGCGCTTCAACATCGGCCGGATCGAGGGCGGGATCAAGGCCAACATGATCGCGCCCGAGGCCGAGCTGCGCTTCGGCTTCCGGCCGCTGCCGTCGATGGACGTGGATGCGCTGCTGACCCAGTTCGCCGACTGCGCCGAACCGGCGGCCGCGCGCTTCGAGGAGACTTTCCGCGGGCCCGGCCTGCCTTCCGGGGCTGCTTTTGACCAGGGCGGCGCGCGCGCGGAGGAGCGCCGCCTGGCCGCGCGCGACGTCGCCGACGCGCTGGGGCTGCCGGTCGGCAACGCGGTGGATTTCTGGACCGAGGCTTCGCTGTTCTCGGCCGGAGGCTACACCGCGCTGGTCTATGGCCCGGGCGACATCGCCCAGGCGCATACCGCCGACGAGTTCGTGACCCTGGCGCAGCTGCGCGGTTACGCCGAGTCGGTGAACCGGATCATCAATGGCGCGTCCTGACCGGATCGCGCCTTCCTTCCACGACCGTATTCTGCAGACCCGAGCCAAGTGAACGTTCCCGCCACCCAGACCCAGACCCAAACCCGCCAGACCATCGTGCGCCTGCTTTCGAGCATGGCCAGCGCGAAGGAGATCAGCCAGTACCTCAAGCGCTTCTCGCAGCTGGACGCCAAGCGTTTCGCCGTGGTCAAGGTCGGCGGCGCGGTGTTGCGCGACGACCTGGAAGCGCTGACCTCCTCGCTGGCCTTCCTGCAGGAAGTGGGCCTGACCCCGATCGTGATCCACGGCGCCGGCCCGCAGCTGGACCAGGAACTGGCCGCGGCCGGGATCGAGAAGCAGACCGTCAATGGCCTGCGGGTGACCACGCCGCAGGCGCTGGCGATCGTGCGCAAGGTGTTCCAGGCCTCCAACCTGCGCCTGGTCGAGGCGCTGCAGGCCGGCGGTGCGCGCGCCACCTCGATCACCGGCGGCGTGCTCGAGGCCGAGTACCTGGACCGCGACACCTATGGCCTGGTCGGCGAGGTGAAATCGGTGAACCTGGCACCGATCGAGGCCAGCCTGCAGGCCGGTTCGATCCCGGTGATCGCCAGCCTGGGCGAGACCGCCGGCGGGCAGATCCTCAACGTCAACGCCGACTTCGCCGCCAACGAACTGGTGCAGGTGCTGCAGCCGTACAAGATCATCTTCCTCACCGGCACCGGCGGCCTGCTCGACGAGCAGGGCCGGGTGATCGATTCGATCAACCTGTCCACCGAGTTCGAGCACCTGATGCAGCAGCCGTGGATCAACGGCGGGATGCGGGTGAAGATCCAGCAGATCAAGGAACTGCTCGACCGGCTGCCGCTGACTTCTTCGGTGTCGATCACCCGGCCGGCGGACCTGGCCAAGGAACTGTTCACCCACAAGGGCTCGGGCACCCTGGTGCGGCGCGGCGAGAAGGTGCAGCGCGCCACTGCCTGGGGCGAGCTGGACCTGGCCGCGCTCAAGTCCCTGATCGAATCCAGCTTCGGCCGCGACCTGGTCCCGGACTACTTCGAACGCACCCCGCTGCTGCGCGCCTACGTCAGCGAGAACTACCGCGCCGCGGTGATCCTGGTGGATACGCCCGAGGGCGTGTACCTGGACAAGTTCGCGGTGCTCGACGACGCCCAGGGCGAGGGCCTGGGCCGAGCGGTGTGGAACGTGATGCGCGAGGAGACGCCGGCGCTGTACTGGCGCTCGCGCCACAACAACCCGGTCAACATCTTCTATTACGCCGAATCCGATGGCTGCATCAAGCAGGAGAAGTGGAAAGTGTTCTGGTACGGCATCGAGGGCCTGGACCGGATCGGCCGCTGCGTGGCGCACTGCGCCACCCGCCAGCCGACCCTGGTCGGCTGAGGACCAAGGCATGGGTGTGACTTCTCCCTGGAACGTGGTGCCGACGCTGGGTGGGCACCGGGTCGTGCTGGTGCCGCTGGAGGCCGCGCACGGGCCGGCACTGGCCGAGCTGGCGCGCAGCAGCGGCCTGCACGAGGCCTGGTACACCAACGTGCCGGCGCCCGACGCGGTCGATCGCTACATCGACAAGGCGCTCAGGGAGCAGGCGATGGGACGGGCCCTGCCGTTCGCCGTGCTCGATCCGGACGGGCAGGTGGTGGGCAGCACGCGCTTCTACGACCTGGACCCGGCCGTGCCGACGCTCAAGATCGGCTACACCTGGTACGCGCCGCGGGTCCAGCGCACGGGCCTGAACACCGAGACCAAGCTGCTGCTGCTGGAGCACGCGTTCGAGGCCCTGGGCTGCGCCTCGGTGTTCTTCGAGACCAGCTGGTTCAACCATGCCTCGCGCACCGCGATCGCCCGCCTGGGGGCGAAGCAGGATGGCGTGCTGCGCAACCACAAGCGCCACGCCGACGGCTCGCTGCGCGACACCGTGGTGTTTTCCCTGATCGACGGCGAATGGCCCGCGGCCAGGCGCCACCTGCAGTTCAAGCTGGACTCGCATCCATGAACACCGCAAGACGCAGCATCGGCATCGTCGGCGCGCGCGGGCATACCGGCGCGGAATTGATCCGGCTGGTCGCCGCGCATCCGCACCTGGAACTGGCGTTCGTGTCCTCGCGCGAGCTGGCCGGCCAGCGCGTGGCCGAACACAGCGATGCCTACCGTGGCGAACTGCGCTACGAGAACCTGGATCCGGCGGCGGTGGCCGCGCGCGGCGCCGAGGTTGTGGTGCTGGCCCTGCCCAACGGCAAGGCCGCGCCCTACGTCGAGGCGATCGACGCGGCCAGGCCCGACACCCTGTTGGTGGACCTGTCGGCCGACTACCGCTTCGATCCGGGCTGGTACTACGGCCTGCCGGAGATCACCCGCGGCCGCTACGCCGGGCAGAAGCGGATCAGCAACCCGGGCTGCTACGCCACCGCGATGCAACTGGCGATCTGGCCGATGCTCGAGTACCTCGCCGGGCCGCCGCAGTGCTTCGGCGTGTCCGGCTACTCCGGCGCCGGCACCGCGCCCTCGGACAAGAACAACGTCGAGCTGCTGCGCGACAACCTGATGCCATATTCGCTGGTCGGCCACCTGCACGAGCGCGAGGTGTCCACCCGGCTGCAGGTGCCGGTGGAGTTCATGCCGCACGTGGCCCCGCATTTCCGCGGCATCACCCTGACCGCCAACCTGTGGCTGCGCGAGCCGGTGACCGCGGATTGGGTGCGGGCGCGCTACCGGCAGCGCTATGCCGGCGAGCCGCTGGTGGAGGTGGTCGAGGAAGCACCGTGGGTGAGCCGCATCGCCGGTCGCCACGGGGTGGAGATCGGCGGCTTCGCCGTGGCCCCGGGCGGCAAGCGCCTGGTGGTGGTGGCCACCGAGGACAACCTGCTCAAGGGCGCGGCGACCCAGGCCATGCAGAACATCAACATCGCCCTGGGTTTCGACGAACTGGCGTCGATCCCGGTGGAAAGGGGACAAGGCAATGGTTGACCTCCTGTGGCAAAAGCCCGGCGTGGCGGTGGACGCGCAGATCCAGCGCTTCCTCGCCGGCGACGACGTGGTCCTGGACCGCGAGTTCTTCCTGCACGACATCGCCGCCAGCGGCGCGCACGCCGAGGGCCTGCAGCGCATCGGCATCCTTTCGCAGGGCGAGTTGGACGGGCTGCGGCGCGAACTGGCGATCCTGGCCGACGACTTCCATTCCGGCACCTTCGTCCTGGACGAGCGCTACGAGGACGGCCATTCGGCGATCGAGGCGCGCCTGACCGAGCGCCTGGGCGACGCCGGCCGCAAGATCCACACCGGCCGCAGCCGCAACGACCAGGTCCTGGTCGCCACCCGACTGTGGCTGAAGGAAAAGCTGGCGCGCACCGCGCAGCTCGCGCGCGCGATCGCCGGGGTGGCGCTGGACCGCGCCCGCGCCGAAGCCGCGCTGCCGCTGCCCGGATATACCCATATCCAGCGTGCCGTGGTGTCCTCGGCGGGCATGTGGTGGGCCGGCTGGGCCGAAGCCTTCATCGACGACGCGACCCGCGCCGCCGATACCCTGGCCCTGGTCGACGCCAATCCGCTCGGCACCGCCGCCGGCTACGGCGTCAACCTGCAGCTGGACCGCGGGCACACCACCGCGGCGCTCGGCTTCGGGCGCATGCAGGTCTCGCCGGTCTACGCACAGCTCTCGCGTGGCAAGTTCGAACTGGCCGCGCTGGAGGCGCTCGGCAGCGCGACCCTGGACCTGCGCCGGATCGCCTGGGACCTGTCGCTGTTCACCAGTGCCGAGTTCGGCTTCGTCGCCCTGCCGGCGCAGTACACCACCGGCAGTTCGATCATGCCCAACAAGCGCAATCCGGACGTGATCGAGCTGATGCGCGCCACCCACGCCAGCGTTGCCGCCGCGCGCACCGAGATCGAACACCTGCTGTCGCTGCCTTCCGGCTACCACCGCGACCTGCAGGCGTCCAAGGGCGCGATCTTCCATGGCTTCGGCCGCGGGCTGGCGGCGCTGGAGCTGCTGCCGGCGCTGCTGGCCAACCTGGAATGGCGCCAGGACCGCCTGCGCGCGGCGATCGACTCGGGCATGTACGCCACCGACGTGGCGGTGGAGGCCGCGTTGGCCGGGGTGCCGTTCCGCGAGGCCTACAAGGCTGCCGCGGCTGCGGCCGACTCGGCCGGGCAGGGCCGCACCCCGGAAGGCAGCCTGGCCGCGCGCACCTCGCCGGGCGCGGCCGCCGACCTGCGCCTGGACGAGCTGCAGGCGCGCTGGGACCGGCTGGCATGAGCGGCCATTCCCGCGCATGAGCAGCGAATCGGCCAGCGCCGCCCACCTGCACGCCCTGCCGCCATGGCGGCGCGCGGTACTCAAGGTCGGCAGCAACCTGCTCGCCGCCGACGGCGGCGGCCTGTCGCCGCGCTTCGCCCTCGGCCTGGCCCAGTTCGTTTCGGCCAGCCTGGCGGCCGGGCGCGAGGTCGTCATCGTGTCGTCCGGCGCGGTCGCCGCCGGGCGCGCGATCCTGCCCCGGGCCGGACAGGCCGGGGCGGCGATGGCCGCGCGCCAGGCCCTGGCCGCGCTCGGCCAGGCGCAACTGATCGGGCTGTGGCAACGCTTCTTCGAGCGCCCGGTCGCACAGGTGCTGCTGACCCACGACGACCTGCGCAACCGCCGCCGCTACCTCAACGCGCGCGCCACCCTGGACGAACTGCTGGCCCTGGGCGCACTGCCGGTGGTCAACGAGAACGACACCGTCTCGGTGGACGAGCTCAAGCTCGGCGACAACGACAACCTCGCCGCGATCGTCGCTGCGCTGATCGATGCCGACGTGCTGTTCATCGCCAGCGACGTCGACGGCCTGTACGACGCCGACCCGCGCAGCAACCCGGACGCGCGGCTGCTGGCCGAAGTGCCGGAGCTGACCCCGGCGATATTCGCCATGGCCGGCGGCAGCGGCAGCGCCGCCGGCACCGGCGGCATGCGCACCAAGCTCGAAGCCGCGGCCAAGGCCGGCGCGGCCGGCATCGACACCGTGCTGTTCAACGGCCGCCGCGCCGAGGTGCTGCGCGAACTGGCCCACGACCGCCTGACCCGCCCCATCCGCCGCAACAACGCCGCCTGGTTCCTCGAAAACCTGAGCGTCTTCCAGCGCCAGGCCGACCTGTGGAACAATCAGAGCCGCCCCGATTCTCTGCTGCTGCGCGGCAAGGCCTACCTTGAGGCCGACGAATGGGCCAGGGGGCATGCCGAGGAACTGCTGCCCGCCGAACAGGATTTCCTGGACGCCTGCAAGCAGGAATATCAAAACGCCATGCGCGAACAACGCACCAACCGCCTCATCCGCTGGGCGGCGGTGCTGATGACCGTACTGGCCCTGGCGGCATTGTTCTTCTTCTACCAGGCCCAGCAGGAGACGAAACGCGCCACCGAGCAGGAACAGCGCGCCCTGGCCGAGGCCGAACGCGCCAACCAGCAGACCGAGCGCGCCAACCAGCAGCAGGCCCTGGCCGAACAGCAGACCGCGCTGGCCTCCCAAAAGGAACAGATCGCCCACCTGCGCGAACTGGCGGCCCAATCTGTCAGCAACCTGGGCATCGACCCCGAACTCAGCATCCGTCTGGCTCTGCAGGCCACCCAAAACGTGGACTTGCAACAGGCCGAAATGCGCAGCGCCATCCAGCAGGTGGAAGACGCCTTGCGACAGGCCCTGCCCGCCATGCGCGTCGAACACGTCCTGCGCGATACGGCCATCTCGGGCGCAGATTCGCTCACCCATAATGGCACGGTCTGGGGCTCGGCCTTCAGCCCAAGCGGACAACGCCTCGCCACAGCCGGCAACGACGGCGTGCTCAAGGTCTGGGACACCGTCACCGGGCGGCTGGTCGCCAACCTGGCCCTGCTCACCCCGCCAGCCGACGGCTACGGCGTCACCTCCGTGGCCTTCAGCCCAGACGGCAAACTGCTGGCCGCCGCCACCGGCGAGGGCCGCATCGTACTCTACGAGACCAGCGGCTGGACCGAAGTCAAATCGCAGCCCGTGCAGGAGGGCGTCATCTGGGGGCTGGCCTTCAGCCCCGATAACACCCATCTCGTCAGCGGCGGCGAAGGCGGCGCCCTGGTGGTGTGGACCCTGGCCGACGATGTGTTCGTGCAGCCGCTCAACGGCCACACGGGCGACATCCAGGCGGTGACCTACAGCCCGGACGGCACGCGCCTTGCGACGGCCGGCGCCGACTCGCTGGCCATCGTCTGGGACGCCAACACCTACCGCCCGCTCTACCGCCTGCAGGGCCACAGCGGCTACGTCAACAGCGTGGCCTTCAGCCCCGACGGCAAACAACTCGCCACCGCCGGCGGAGAAGACCGTTCCATCATCCTGTGGAATATCTCGCAGCCGGGCACCCCCAAAGCCCTGACCATCACCGGCCACCGCGACTGGGTCTACAGCCTGGCCTACAGCCGCGACGGTTCGACCCTGATCTCCGTCAGCGCCGACCGCACCGTGCGCTTCTGGGACACGACCTACGGCCGCCCGGGCATGGTGTTGGTGGGCCACAAAGACCAGGTCTACGGCCTGGCCATCAGCCGCGATGGCAAGCGCATCGCCACCTCCAGCAAGGACAAGACCGTGCGCATCTGGAACGTCTCGCCGGAGGGCAGCCGCGAATGGCTGACCTTCGACAACCGCGCCAGCGTGTACGACATCGCTGTCAGCGCGGACGGCGCGCAACTGGCCAGCGCGGGCGGCGACGGGCTCGTACGCCTGTGGAACACGACCTCCGGCCGCCTGCTCAACACACTAGGCGGGCACCAGGGCATCGTCAACAGCGTCTCCTTCCGCCCGGACGGCCAGCGCATCGCCACGGCCGGCCAGGACGGCACCACCCGCATCTGGGACACCGCCAGCGCGAAGGAACTGTTCAAACTCGGCGGGGACGGCGGTCCGCTGCAAACCGTGGCCTACAGCCCGGACGGCAAAAACGTAGCCAGCGGCGGCGAAACAGGCACGGTCACGATCTGGGATGCCGAAAACGGCGACCCCGTGTTCGAACTTCCGTCCACCTGGGGCGCGGCCTTCTCGCTCGACTACAATCCAGACGGCTCCATCCTGGCCGTCGGCTACTATGACCAGGTCATCATCCTGTGGGACACAAAGAGCGGCAGCCAACTCGCCGCGCTGACCGGCCACACCGACATCGTCCAGGTGGTGGCCTTCGACCCGAGCGGAAAATTGCTGGCCTCCGGCGGCGACGACGGCAGCGTCATCCTGTGGGACATGGACCCGTCGCGCTGGGGCCAGTCGCAGGCGCCCATTCGCGGGCGGGGAGACACCCTCTTTGGCCTGGCCTTCAGCGCCGACGGCAAATTCCTCTACACCGGCGGCGCCGACGGCATCGGCGTGCTGTGGAACCTCGAAGACCGCACCGTCGAACTCCAGACCTACGGCCATACCGACCGCATCTACGAAGCGGCTGTCAGTCCAAACGGAAAATACCTGTACAGCGCCGGGCGCGACGGCTCTGTGCGCGCCTACGTCTTCGGCCTGGAGGAATTGATCAAGCTCGCCAACCAGCGCACCACGCGCGAATTTTCCGAGGATGAGTGCCGCCAGTACCTGAATGCGGCCTGCCCCACCGACTCTGGCGTGCCGGTCGAAACCCCGTCCAGCCAGGCGACAACCCCGCTCAAACAGCCGTCCAATGTGCCAAGTTCGCCCGAGAGTTTTGCCGAGGACGACAACTCGTCGGTGGTAGCCAGCGAGTTGCGCGCCGTTGGCGGCGACCAGTATGACCTCAACCTCTTCGAGCGCCCCTTCAACGGCGGCGAGATGAATATCTACTATCCCGACGTGGACATCACCCGCGCCTTGCTCTCGCAGGACCGCCAGTGGATGTACGTCACCATCAGCCTGGCTGGGCCGCGCGGTGACGGATTGTACGGCAACTACGGTGTAGAACTGGACCTGGATGTGGACGGCCGCGGCGATTATTTCATCACCACCCTCGCGCCGGGCAAAGACTGGTCCACCAACGGCGTGCGCATCTGGAACGACCGCAACGGCGACGTGGGCAACGCCATCCCATACGTGTCTGACCCGCCGCAGACCGGCGACGGCTATGAAATGCTGGTCTTCGACCAGGGCAACGGCGACGCGCCCGACCTGGCCTGGTC
>JAFLEA010000014.1 GCA_017302035.1 Lysobacterales bacterium | reverse complement strand
GTGCCGGCGGAGGCGAAACTCCGCCGTAAAGAAATGGATGATGTCGTTTTCCTGCAGCAGGCAGGAGCCTTCGATACGCTTGCGGTTCACGAAGGTGCCGTTGGTACTGTTCAGATCGGTCAGGCGAGTGCGCGCGGGCTGGCGACGATCGCGGCCGTGCCGCTGGGGCTCGGGGCGGGGGTGCTGGCCTTCGGGCCGCAGGGCATGCCGTATGCCGACTACTTTGCGATCAGGCCCGAGATGAGCGAGGACGAGAAGATCGTGCAGTTCATGCTCGGCTTCGCGCCCGAGATGTATCACCTGAAGTATCTCGACCCGAAGTTCATCAACCTGAAGGCGCGCAAGGGGCCGAGCTCGATCGCCGGCTGCAAGCTGTGCACCGGCTTCATCGTCACGCAGGCGCTGATCGCGCTGCTGCACCCCGAGGAGCTGCGCTGTGTACCGTGGTACACCTACCTCGATGCGCGGCTGAGCCGCTTCGTGCACAAGCGTCTTTGGATGGGCAACCGCCACCCCTTGCAGCGCATCAAGAGCTACGTTGCCAAGAAGCGCCTGGAAAGGCTCGGTCCCGCGTCCTGAGCCTCGTGGCACGGGCGTCCGCGGCGCGGTGCGTAGGTTAGAATCGTACGGCGCGCGAGCCTTGCGCGGCGCACTTTCGAGGGATCTGACGATGACGACGACACCAGCGCGTCCCTGCGGGCGGGCGTGGCATATGCGGGGCGGTCTCGTGGGCCTGCTTGCCGGGCTGTTGATGTGCGCGCAGGCGATGGCCGACGATGCGGGCGCGAAGCTCGCCCAACGGGTGTATGACCGCGCCGACGGCAACGACGCCTCGTCCGCCGTCACCATGACGCTGACCGAAGAGGGGCGCGCGCCGCGGTCGCGCAGCCTGTTCCTGTACCGGCTGAGCGGGGCGTCGGGCGAAGTGTCGACGCTGATCCGCTTCACCGAGCCGGCCGACATCGAGGGCACCGGCCTGCTGACGCTCGATGCCGCCGACGGCACCTCGAACCAATGGATCTACCTTCCGGCGATGCAGCGGGTGCGCAGGGTGGATGCCAACCGCAAGGGCGGCCGCTTCGTGAATTCGGATTACTACTATGAGGATCTGCGCGATCGCAAGCCGGCCATGGACGCGCATCGCATCATCGGGCGCGAGCGGGTCGGCAAGATCGAGTGCGAGGTGCTCGAGAGCGTTCCGGTCGAGGCGAGCAATTCGGTGTATCTGCGGCGCGTCAGCTGGATCGATCCGGCAAGCCTGCTGCCGATGCGGGTCGATTTCTTCGAGAAGGACATGGACAAGCCGACCAAGCGCCTGATCGTCGACAAGCATGAACAGGTCAAGGGTTACTGGACGGTGATGGACAGCACCCTGACCGATCTCGGCAGCGGGCACCAGACCCGGTTGACGGTCAATCGCATGGTCTACGATCGAGGCCTGCCGGCACGCCTGTTCGGCTCCAAGGCGCTCGAGGAAGAGCGAACGGAAAAGGAGTTCCGGCCCTGAGCCAGGTTGTGCGCGGGGGCGGACGGTGACATCGAGGGGGTAGCTGATGGTGGAATTTGGCAGGCAGGCGCGCGGCCCGCTGGCAACGGCGCTGGTGGTGGCATTGGTGGCGGGTTTGCCGATGAGCGGCCTTGCGGCCGACGACGGCGGGGATGCGTTCGCGGCGGGGGTGGACAAGCTCTGGATGGAAGCGGGGCGCATCTTCGACCATCCCGACGCGTCGGGCACCGGGCTGCTTCACGGCGCGGTGAGCGCGAAGGGCAGCAGCGGGGCGTTCGAATATGCGCTCGGTGCGCGCTTCGATGCCAACGCGCAGTTTGGCGACCGCGACTTCACGCGGACGCGGGTCGATTACGGCGAGAACTATCTGCGCTGGCGTGACGACGCCACCCGACTGACGGTCGGTGCGCAGAACGTGCTGTGGGGCCGGGTGGACGAGATTTCGCCGATCGACCGCATGAGCCGCGCCGACCTCACCCGGGTGATACTCGACAAGCTCCCCGAACGCCGGCGCGCCGTGCCGGCCGTGCGTCTGGAGCGCTTCGCCGACGATTTCAAGATCGACGCGGTGTGGCTGCCGACGTTCGACGACGCGGTGATGCCCGACCGGCGCAGCGTCTGGAATCCGGTGGATACGCGCGCAGGCCGGCTGCTCGGGATCGGTGACCTGCCCTTGATGAAGGGGTTTCGCGTGAAGGACGCGAACCATGACACCGGCGGCGGCGGCGTTCGCCTGACGCGTGGTGGCGACGAACTGGATTACGGCTTCAGCATCCAGCGCGTGCGTCAGTCGCAACCCTACTACCGCGTCACACCTGGCGTGCTGCAGGCGGTGCATCCCTACAGTACGGTCGTGGGCGCGGAGCTCGAGGCCGAGCGCCTGGGGGCGACCTGGCGCATGGAGGCGGCGTGGAGCAGTGACGTGCCGGTGACGACGCGCGGCTTCCAGTATCTGACCAAGCCCGGTTTCGATATGGTGGTCGGCGCCGAATTCTTCCCCGGCGATGCGGAGACGCGGGTGACCCTGCAACTCGGCGGTCACAGGACCTTCGTCGAGCAGCGTGTGCTGGAGCGCAAGGAGATCTATACCTTCAACGGCGAGATCGAGCACCCGTTCGCGCACGGGCGCTGGCGCGCGGACCTGCGCTTCGTCGTCGGGCTCGACGAGCGCGATCTGTACCTGAATCCCAAGCTCTCCTACACGGGCATCGACCAGCACGAGATCTACATCGCCGCGCATCTGTTCGATGGCGCGCAAAAGACGCTGGGCGGTTTCTACGACCGCAATGATCTGGTGATGGTGGGCTGGCAGGCGAAATTCTGACGTAGCCAGGCGGCTTAGCGGGCTCTCTATGCGCAATTCCTTGTTCCAGTCGCTCAAGCTGGCGGTCATGCAGCCGCACCTGATTCGCTGGCGGCCGGCGCTGGTGATCATCGTTGTTGCGCATGTGATCTTCGGCGCCATGCTGTTGCGGCTCGACATCAACAATGCCCCCGGACTCTACTTTCCGTCGGACGCCCCGGCGACGGTGCTCGAGCGGGAACTGCGCAGGGAGTTTCCGAGCGACGAATTCCTGATCGGGCTGTTTACCGACGAGCACATCTACGCCGCGCCCACGCTCGCAGCCATCCATCGGCTTGTCGAGCGCATGGGGCGGCATCCCGACGTCGACCGGGTGTTTTCCGTCACGAGTGTCGAGCACATCGCCGGCACGGAGGATGGCTTCGTCGTCGAGGCCCTGATCGATCCTGACAAGCTGCAGGTGCAGACCGAGGAGGCGCGCCGGGCCCGGGTGCTTGCCGATCGCTTCGTGCCGGGCTGGCTCGCCTCGAAGGATGGCAAGTCGCTGGCCGTGGTGGTGCGTACCCGCAAGCTCGATGAGAGCCGGCAGCGACAGTCGATCGAGCGTGAGTTCCTTGCTGCGGCGGCCGACGAGAAGCTGCAGGACAAGCTCGTGGCGGTGGCAGGAACCGTCGCGCTCGACGCGGCGGAGCTGCGCTCGATGCTGCACGACACGCTGCTGTTCACCCCCCTCGTGATGGGGCTTGGGCTCGCGCTGCTTTACTGGGTGGTGGGCCGGGTCGTGCCGGTCGTGATCGGCGCCGTGGCGATGAGCACCGTTGTGGTGGTCTGCGTGGGGCTGCTCGCGGCCGTTGGCCAGCCCTACACGCTGGTCACGGCGATGACGCCCACCTTGCTGTCGGCCTACACCGTTTCGAACCTGCTGCACCTCTACGCGGCTGCAAAGCGCATGCAGGACTTGGGATTCCGCCGGCCCAAGCGCATCGTCTTCGCCTTGCAGAGCGTGCATGCACCGTCCATGTTCAATGTGCTCACGACCGCGGCCGGCATGTTGAGCCTGGTGCTGGTGCAGATTCCGCCGATCCAGGTCTTCGGCGTGATTGCCGCGGTTGGGGTGGTCACAATCTACTTCGTGGTGTTCTATCTCGTCCCGGCCCTGTTGATGAAGTTCGACAACCGGCGCTGGCCCAAGAGCGGTTCCGGTTTCGCGTGGACGCGACGGTTTTCTTTCGCGCTGGCGCGCATTGGCATGCGCCAGGCAGGATGGGTGGCAGGTGGTGCCCTGGTTGCGGTGATCGCGGCGCTGCCGATGGTGCTGAGCGTCGAGGCCGAGTCGGACTTGTTGAAGTTCTTCGGCGAGCGTCACCCGCTGACCCTGGCGACAGCGAAGGTCGAGTCCGAACTCGTCGGTGTGACGGCGCTCGAGATCGTCGTCGACGGTCCAGGCCGCGACGCATTCAAGAACGCGAAGCGCCTGCAGGCGATCAAGGCGCTGCAGGAGCGCGTCGAGGCCCTGCCGGCCGTCGACCGGAGCTTGTCGATGATGGACATCGTCGAGGAAATGAACTGGGCCTTCAACGAGGAAGATCCGCAGTTCCGCCGCCTGCCCGACGACGACAAGCTGCTCAGCCAGCTGCTTCTGATCTATGACGGACGCGACGTGCAGGAGCTTGTGAACGGCGAATATCAGCGCATGCGCATCATGCTGAACGTCAACGTACATGGCGCGAACGCGATCCAGGGCGTGATCGAGCAGATCGAGGCGCTCATCGCAACGGTCGATGCCCCGGACCTCAAATGGCAGATCGGTGGTTACGGGCGCCTGTTCGCCGATCAGGAAGATCTGCTGGTCGTTGGCCAGTTGCACAGCTTCATCGGCGCATTTGGCCAGATCTTCATTCTGCTGGTGCTGCTGTGGCGCTCATTCCCGGCTGCGGTGATCGGCATGCTGCCCAACCTGGCGCCGCTGTATTTCGTGTTCGCCCTGATGGGAGCCGCCGGCATCTACCTCGACATGGCGACAGTGCTCATTGCTGGCGTGGTGCTGGGCATCACCGTCGACGACACCATCCACCTCTTCCATAGCTACCTGCATCGCCGCGCCCAGGGTCACAGCGCCGTGTTTGCGGTCGCGCGCAGCTTTGAGGCGTCCGGGCGCGCCGTCGTTGCGGTGTCCTTGTTGCTGGTGTCCCAGTTCGTGGTCCTGTCTACCTCGGCCTTCGTGCCCACGTCCAACTTCGGCATGCTCACCGCCATCGGCCTGCTGTCGGGCCAACTCATGGAACTGCTGTTGTTGCCCGCGCTGCTGGTCCTGTGGAGTCGCGTGCGCCTGCCGTGGGGACGACGGGAGAACCCCGCGAAGCACTAGGCGGAAGCGCTGTCCAGAGGGGGCCGCCGGAGGTAGCGATCGAGGACGACGGGCAGGTAGCTCGCCGGGTCAGGCAGCGTGGCGCCGCGCTGCGCCAGCCGCGCGAGATAGTCCGCGTTGCCGAAATCCTGCTGGTCGGCGAGGTAGTCCATGTAGATCGGCAGGGTGCCGAGGGCACGACGCCTGCGCAAGGGGAGCAGCCAGCCGATGGTGCGGGGCAGGGCCCCGAACCATCTCCGCGGAATGGTGATGCCCATCGGGACCGGTAGTCCATGGGAGCGGAAGCTTTTCCGCAGGACCTGCTTGAGGTCGACCAGACGCGGAGCGCGCTCGGGACCGGAGCACAGGTGGAAGATGCGGCCTGTGGCGTGCGGATCGCGGCTGCTGCTGACGATTTCGTGCGCCACCCAGTCCACCGGGATGACGTCCAGCTTCACATCGCCGAAATCGGGGTACAAGCCGAAGGTTCGGCGTCCGGAGAGGATCTCGCAGATGTAGTAGAAGATCTGGAAGTGGATGATGCGCCCGTCGCGGGAGTCACCAACGACCATGCTCGGTCGGTGCACCGTGATCGGCAGCCCTTCCAGTTCAATGGCGGCGCGAACGAGTTCCTCGGCCTCGGCTTTCGATTGCTCGTAGGTGTTGTGGAAGGCGCGCGGTTCGTCGATCCAGCGCTCCGGCAGGAGGCCCTGGCGCTTGCCGGCGATGCCGACCGTGCTGACGAACTCCACTTTCTGCAATGTGCCCTTGGCGGCCAGGCTGCGGGCAAGCGCGAGGATGGCCTGAGCGGAGCCGACCGCCGAGCGGCGGGCGTAATCGAGGGTATCGTTCATGCGCACGCTGGCGGCGCAGTGAATGATGTGGGTGGTGTCGGTCGCCAGGGCTGCATAGTCCGCGGCGGAGAGGCCGAACTCGGGCTGTGAGGCGTCGCCGCGCATCGGTTGCAGCCTGCCGCGGGCTTCGGCATCGGGCGAGAGGTGCCAGTATCGGCAGATCTCGTCGAAGCGCTGTGCAAGGTGCTCATCCGATTGAGCCCGCAGAAGGAGACGTACCCGGGTGTTGCGGTCTCCGAGCAGCATCGGGACGATCGCGCTGCCGACGGCACCCGAGGCGCCCGTGAGAAAATAGCGGTTCATGGCACCTCGATGACGGGCAGCATGGTGAGTGCGGCGCGGGGCTGCTGGGCGGCTCGGCGATACGCCTCGTCGATCGAATCGGAGAATCGGGTTTCGATTTGCCGGCGCCTGAGCTTGAGGTTGGGGGTCAGCTCGCCGTTGGCGACGGTGAGCGGGTGCGGGGAAACGATCAGTGCGCCGGGGCGCTGGTGGTCCGGTAACGCTGCGCACGCGGCGAGGGCGTCGGAGGCGATCGAGTGCTGCAGGGCTGCACCAGCCATCGCTGCGAGGCGAGGATGTCTCGCGTCGAGGGTAAGCACAGCGACTGGAAACGGCTGGTCCCGGCCCACGACGACGGCGTGGTCGACGTAGGCGAGCGTCTTGAGTGCGGCTTCGATCGGCACCGGCGCAATGCGGCGGCCGGTCGACGTCTTGAACACTTCGCTCTTGCGCCCTTCCAGCCAGAGGTAGCCGTCCTCGTCGAGGCGTGCGTAATCGCCGGTGTGCAGGAAGCCTTCGGCATCGAGGTTGTCGCTGGGCGCGCTGTCGCGATAGTAGCCGCGAAAGACGCCAGGCCCGCGCAGCAGTAGCTCGCGATCGGCGGCAAAACGGAGTTCGTTGCCGGGCAGGGGGCGGCCCACACTGCCGAAACGGTAATCGTGGAGCTGGTTGATGGCGACGGGCATGACGTTCTCGCTGATGCCATAGGCCTCCAGCACCAGCCAGCCCAGTCCGTGAAATCGCGCCAGCAGTGAGGCAGGCAAGGGCGCCGAGCCGCTCACCATGAACTGGAGGTCGGGCCCAAGCAGTGCCCGGATGCGGCGCAACACCTTGTCAGCCAGCGGATGAAGCAGCCGCACCCAGGGGGGCGGCGCAAGGCCGTCGCGCAGGGCAGCCGCACGCCGGCAGCCGATGGCCCACGCGGCGTGGGCCATCGCACGCGGCAGCACGGGCTGTCGCTCCAGCTCGGCGACGATGCCGCCGTGCAGCTTGTCGAAGAAGCGCGGCACGCCCACGAACAGGGTCGGGCGAATGTCCGGCGTAAGGCGCAGGACTTCCTCCGGCCTGGTGACAAAATAGCTCGTCGCACCGCAACTCATCGCGAACAGGTTCAGGATGCGCTGGAACAGGTTCGAGATCGGCAGCCAGCACACCATGCGATCACCCTCACGCACCGAGGGAAAGCGTTCGATCAGGGCGTCGGTCGCGAGCAGCAGCTGCTGGTGCGTGTAGGCGATGCCTTTTGGCTGGCCCGTACTGCCCGACGTGAAAATGATCGTCGCGAGGTCGTCGGGCTGCGGCAGGCGGGAAGACCGTGCCGGGGGCTGCGGTGTCGTTCCCAGCAGGTCAGCAAGCCAATGCACCGCGCGGGGGCGCACGTCGGCGCGTTCGACGATGATGAAAAGCTCGGCCTGCGGCCAGAACGCGCTCAGGCGTTCGACATCGGCCAGCGTCTGCACGATCAGCGCCCGCGGTTCGGTGAGCAGAAGAACGTGTCGCAGGTTCTGTTCCGAGTCGTGGCTGTCGAGCCCGACCACCACGCCCCCGGCGGCGAGGGCAGCCTGATGGCAGTATTCCCATTGCGGGCACGTCGGCAACATGATGGCGATGCGGTCGCCGGGGCGGACGCCAAGCCCGGTGAAGTTCGCGGCGAGGGTGTCCACGGTGTCGACGGCCTCGCGCCAGCTCACCGCCCGCCATCCTTCGCCGTCCGTTTCCCGATGCATGAAAGCGGCCGCCGTGGGGCTCAGCAGCGCACGATGGCGCAATCGAGCGGGGACGGTGGGCGGTGGGGCGTCCATGTCAGTTCCGTCGCAACATCGGTGGGTCGTAGGCGCCCTTGGGCAGGGTGATGCGCAGATCGCCTTCTTCCAGTCCCAGCCACGCCATACTGCGCTTCACCTCTCGACCCATGCCGAGCTTGTTGCGGATCATGAAGTTCACCACTGGCGTCATCAGCTTCCAGTAACCCAGGCTGGCCTTGCCTTCGCGGATCAGCGCGGAGAACTCGGGCGTGTAGGGGTTGTAGCCGAAGTGGCGGAGGTCCGAATACATCATCAGCCAGTTGATTGGATAGTTGCTGACGATGGGGTTGGCATGGTGGCTGCGCTGCACCAGTCCGAGCTCGGTGACGCGGCGGATGACTTCGGCCTGATCGTAATCCCAGGCGTGATAGGGCGCGAGATAGCGGGGAAAGCGCGTTCCGCCGGGCAGCGTGAGCGGATTGTAGAAATGGCTCAGGTCGGCCGCCGAGAAGCCGCCGCATTCGGCGAGATGGGGCGGGGTCCAGTCCTCGCTGCTGATGAGCGCGGGGGAGAATTCGTAGAGCATGCGCTCGGGCTCCGGCTGGCCCGGCGAATAGCCGGCGAGCACGAGAGGCACGTTCTTTTCCATTGCCAGCCGGATGGCTGCGCCCTCGAACAGCGGGGCATAGACGTAAGACACTGTGTACACCGCGCCGCGCGCTTCCTGGTTGCACAGCAGGTAGCGGAACAGCCGGGTGAGGAAGCCGAAGGCCGGACGCCAGACGACGTGATCGATGTCCAGCCGGCGCAGGGCGAGCCGGATGTTGTTCCAGGCTACCGGAGGCAGGTCGATGTCGCAGGTGAAAGCCAGCACGCGCAGGCCGTAATCGACCTTGAGGCGGTGGAGCAGATAGAGGCTGTCCTTGCCGCCGCTCAGCGGCACGATGCAGTCGTAAGCAGTGCCCGCCGTATTGCGCGCGGCGCGCAAGGTGCGCTCGAGGTCATCCCGGTGCGGTGCGCTTGCCGAGTGGCCCGGTGGCGAAGTCGCGTACTGGCGGCAGGGGCTGCAGATACCGCTGGCGTCGATGTCGGCGCCAGGGACGGTTTCCGGCAACAGGCATCGGGTGCATTTCTTCCTCGGGTTCGGCGCTTTGCAGGGGCCACCTCGACCACGATCCGCTTGATCTCGGCCAGCTGCTCCAGGGTGTCGATGCCCTTGAGCCCGAGGTGGTCGGCGGCGACGTTGATCACCGCGCCCACGTCCACCTCCGGCACGCCCATGCCGGAGCGCAGCAGGCCGCCGCGCGCGGTCTCCAGCACCGCCAGGTCGATGTGCGGGTCGGACAGCACCATCCGCGCCGATACCGGGCCGGTCATGTCGCCTTCCACCGTGCGCTGGCCGTCGATGTAGACGCCGTCGGTGGTGGTCAGGCCCGGGGTGTAGCCGGCCATCTTGGCGATGTGCGCGAGCATGCGCGCGGTGGTGGTCTTGCCGTTGGTGCCGGTGATCGCGGCGATCGGCACCCGCGAGGGCGAGCCCGGCGGGAACAGCATGTCGATCACCGGCCCGGCGGCGTCGCGCGGGGTGCCTTCGCTGGGCGCCACGTGCATGCGGAAGCCGGGCGCGGCGTTGACCTCGCAGATCGCGCCGCCGATGCTCTTGTAGCTCTCGGCGATGTTGGGGCTGATGAAGTCCACGCCGCCCACGTCCAGGCCGATCGCGCGCACCGCGCGCACCGCCATGTCGCGGTTGTCGGGATGGATGACGTCGGTGACGTCGGTGGCGGTGCCGCCGGTGGACAGGTTGGCGGTGGAGCGCAGGAACACCTTCTCGCCGGGCGGCGGCACGCTGTCGGCGGTGTAGCCGACGCGTTCCAGCATCAGGTTGGCTTCGCGGTCGAGCTCGAGTCGGGTCAGCACCTTCTCGTGGCCCACGCCGCGCCGTGGATCCTGGTTCACGATCTCGACCAGTTCGGCCACGGTGCGCTGGCCGTCGCCGACCACGTGGCCGGGCGTGCGCCGGGTCGCCGCGACCAGTGCGCCGTTGACCACCAGCAGGCGATGGTCGTCGCCGGTCTGGAAGGTCTCCACGATCACCGAGCGCGAATGCTCGCGCGCGGCGTCGAACGCGGCGCGGATCTCCTCGTCGCCGCTGATGTTGATGGTGATGCCGCGGCCATGGTTGCCGTTGTAGGGCTTGAGCACCACCGGGCCGCCGAGCCGGCTCGCGGCCTTGAGCGCCTCGGTCTGGCTGGAGACCAGGTGCTGGCGCGGCACGGGCAGGCCGAGCGAGCCGAGGATCTTGTTGGTCTCCTCCTTGTCGCTGGCCAGTTCGACCGAGATGTAGGGGGTCTTGCCGGTGATGGTGGCCTGGATGCGCTGCTGGTACTTGCCATGGCCGAACTGCACCAGCGACTGCGCGTTGAGCCGCAGCCAGGGGATGCCGCGCTCCTCGGCCGCGCGCACCAGCGAGGCGGTGGACGGCCCCAGCGCGCGGCGCTGGGCGTAGCGGATGAAGTCGTCGCGCGCCTGCTCCCAGCTCCAGTCCCCGGGCACGCTGCCTTCGGGGCGGATGGCTTCGGGCAGCAGCGAGCAGAGCAGGCGCAGGGCCAGGTCGCCGGCGGCGATGCCTTCCTCGCGCTGGGCGTATTCGTAGACCACGCTGTAGACGCCCGGGCGGCCGTCGACGCTGCGGGTCTTGCCGAAGGTGACGTCCTCGCCGGCGATGTTCTGCAGTTCGATCGCGACGTGCTCGAACACGTGGCCCAGCCAGGTGCCCTCGTCCTCGCGCATGCGGCGCAGGAAGCCCCCGGGCTCGCGGTAGGAGCAACCGTGCTCGGCAAGGCCGGGCAGGGCCGCCACCAGGCCGTCGACGAAGGCCGGGCCCAGGCGCGCGGTGGGCCACTGCTCCAGTTCGCCCAGGTCCAGCAGCAGCCGGATCACCGGGAAGTGCGCATGCTGCGAGGGACCGACGTAGACGGAGCGTTCGAGGATGCGCATGGTGGGTGTTCCTTGTCCGGATCAGGTCTTGCGGGTAGCCAGGCCTCCGGCCGAGGCCCGCCGCGTGTGCAGGTTGAAGGTGGCACCGGCGACCAGTATGTGCACGCCCAGGCCGAGCATGCACACCGGGTCGTCCTCGTCGGCGTGGGCCATCGAGGAGAACTGCAGGTCGTGGGCATCGACCACGGTGACTGCGCCGCTGCCTTCGACTTCCAGGACGTCGTCCGGGGAAATGAACGCGGCGGTGTCCTCGTCCAGGCCGATGCCGATGGCGAACGGGTTGTAGGCCAGCGCGGCCGTGAGGCGACCGAGGCGGTCGCGCTGGCGGAAGTGCTGGTCGATCACGAAGCGGTTGGTCAGGCCCAGCCCGGGCGCGAGACGCACGCTGCTGGCGCGCGGCGAGGAGCCCTCGCTGCCGAAGGCGATCATGTGCTCGCTGAGGAAGCCGGCGCCGGCGCTGGTGCCGGCCACGGTCACGCCCTGGGCATTGCGCAGGCGGATGGTGCGCGCCACGTGGGTGCCGCCGAGGATGGTGGACAGGCGCAGTTGGTTGCCGCCGGTGAAGAAGAGGCCGCTGGCCTCGGACAGCCGCGCCAGCCGGCCTTCCTCCTGGCAGTCCCGGCGGGTATCGAAGTCCAGCACCTCGACCCGAGGCGCGCCCATGGCGCGGAACAGTTCCTGGTAGTTGTTGCCCGATTCCTTCAGCCGGCTCGCGGTGGGGATGACCACGATGTCGGCCTGGTCGCCGCCGCTGAGTTCGACGAAGCGCTGCAGGATGCGCGGGTTGGTGTCCTTGTCCTCTGCGCCGCCGATCGGGATGATCCAGCCGCGGTGCTCCCCGTTGACGGGCTTGCTTGGCATCTATCGCTCCGCTGTTTCAGGTGTCTTGCGTCTCGAACGTACCACGTCGCACGATGGCGCCTTCGCGCAGGTGCGGGTGGCCGCCGGCGAACACGTCGACGATCGCGCCGGTGGCATCCAGCGCCACCAGGTCGGCATCGGCTCCGGCGGCGATCCGGCCCTTGCCGGGCAGGCGCAGCAACTCGGCGACGTTGGAAGTGAAGGCGGGCAGCGCGTCTTCCAGGGCGATGCCGCGGGCCAGCAGCTCGCGCAGGGTTCCAATCAGCGCGCCGGAATGGCCCACCTCCATGCTGCACACGCGCCCCTGTTCGTCGAAGCACGGCAGGCAGCCGCCGGCGTCGGAACTGACGGTCACCCGCTGGCGCGGGGCGCCGCTGTCGAGGTAGCGGACCAGGGCGTCGGCCGCGCTCCAGGCGTCCTCGCCCTCGGCCACCGGGAAGGCGGTGATGTCGATGCTGCAGCCGCGCCGGGCCAGTTCGATGGCCTCGTCGAACAGCGCCTTGCGCCGGTTGACGTGGGTCGGGTTGAACACCCTCGGCGGCAGCTCGCTCTGGTCCAGCGCGCGCCGTACCAGGTCCAGGCCGCGCGCGCCGTCGCCCAGGTGCAGGTGGACGATGCCGGCCTTGCCGGTCATCAGCCCGGCGACATGGGTTTCGGACGCGATCCGCAGCAGCTCGTCCAGGGTCGGCTGGCTGGAGCGGTGGTCGCTGATCGCCAGCTCGCCCACGCCCAGCAGGCAGTCGATGAAGACCAGGTCGGTGCGCACGCTGCCGGTCAGGGTCGCCGGCGGCAGGTGGTAGCCGCCGGCGTATCCCCAGGCCGACAGGCCTTCCTCGCGCAGCGCGTTGACCTGGGCCACGAGCTCGCGGGTGCCGCGGGCGACGTCGTCGGTGCCCAGCAGGCCGACCACCGTGGTGACGCCATGGCGGGTATAGCGCGAGAGCATCGGCGCCGGCACCCGGCTGGCGAAGCCGGCCTCGCCGCCGCCGCCGGTGACATGGACGTGGCCGTCGATCAGGCCCGGCGCCAGCCGGCGGCCACCCAGGTCCACGACCTGCGCGCCGAAGCCGGCGGGCAGGTCGGGCGCCCCGGTGGTGCCGATCCACAGCACCTTGCCGCCGCCGAGCAGCAGGTCCCGGCGGCCCAGCGGCTCGGGTGCGTATACGTCCGCGTTGCGGATCAGGATCATGCTCATCGCCGGCCTCAGCCGTCCACGGTCTCGTCCGCGCTCCCCGCCAGCTCCGCCCGGCGCCGGTCGTCGAGGAAGCGCCGCAGCCGGTCCAGTTCCTGCGGCGACCAGTCGTCGACGCCGGTGGCCTCCAGCCATGCGTTCAGGTAGTGCGAGGGCGCATAAACGTGGCCGAAACCCATCGGTGCGCTCATCGACAGCGAGGTGTCCAGGCCGATCTGCAGGTTGGTCACCACCGGGTACCAGCTCATGTAGGGCGACACGTCCGGCGGGCGCGGGCCCTCCAGCAGCTCGGGCTTGCGCAAGAAGCCATGGCGGTCGAAGAAGGTGACGGCATCGCTGCCGTACTGCAGGTACACCGCGCGCAGCGGTCCCCATGGGGTGCCGGCGGGCGTGGAGGTGCCATTCTGGTTCATGAAGCGCACCAGCGAGCTGTCCTGGAACTGCGGCAGCCAGATCGGCGTGCCCGGGTTGCGGGCGCGGGTGGCGGCGGCCCACTGGCTGGCGGCGAATGGCGGGCCAGCCCAGACCGCGCCGTCGAAAGGATCTTCCAGCAACTCGAACATCTGGAACGAGCGCTCGGAGTTGAGCGCGCCCAGGCTCAGGCCATGCAGGTACAGCTTCGGGCGGTGCGCCTTCGGCAGCGTGCGCCAATGGGCGTAGACCTCGCGGAACAGCGCGCGCGCGGTCTCCTGGCCGGTCCTCGGATCGAGGAACAGGGTCAACGGGCTGGACAGGTACGAATACTGCACCGCGACGCTGGCCACGTCGCCGCGGAACAGGTATTCGACGCCCTCGATGCTGGAGGGGTCGACCCAGCCGGTGCCGGTCGGGGTGATCACGATCAGCGCCTTGCGTTCGAAGCCGCCCACGCGCTTGAGCTCCTCCAGCGCCAGTTTCGCGCGTTCCTGCGGCGTTTCGCCGGCGGGCAGGCCGGCATACACGCGCAGCGGCGACTTGGCCCCGGGACCGGCGAACTCGGCCAGTTCGGCGGCCGTGGGCCGGGAATCGACGTAGCGGCGGCCCATGCGCCCGAGCTGGTTCCAGGCCACCAGCGACTGCGCGCTGCCGGGGCTGTCCCATTCGGTCGGCGGCGGCATGTCCGGCGTGATCAGCGCGTCGCGCTGGCGGTAGGACTCGTCGAGCATCTCCAGGATCGAGCCCAGGATCACGCCGTTGACCAGGCCCACCAGCAGCAGCACGCCGGCGATGAAACCGGCCACGTGGGCGATGCGCCGCGGTATCTTGCTTACCACGAAGCCCATCACCGCCTGCACCAGCATCAGGGCCGCGCGCCCGACCAGGATCACCGCCGCGGCGACCACGACCGCCCCGACCGCCACCCACAGCATCCGCGAGGGCCCGGCCGGGTCCAGGTGCATCAGTTCGCGGACCACGTTTTCCCAGTGCTGGCTGCGCCACAGGGCGATGCCGGCGATCGCGGCGCAGACGGCGTATACGAGCTTGCGCCGGCGCGGCTCGCCGGCGTCGCCGGGCAGGGGCAACTCCATGTAGCGCCAGGTCCAGTACAGCAGCACGCCCAGCCCGTACCCGACCGCCAGGCACAGGCCCGACAGCACCGCCTGGGCCACGACGATGCGCGGGGTCAGGCTGGGAGTGAGCGAGGCGGCGAAGAACAGCGCCGCCAGCACCAGCCCGGGGTTGCACAGGCGGGCGAACAGGCGCTGGCCCAGGCGCCGCGCCCATGCCTTCACGCCCTTGGCCGGGCCGGACGGGCCAGTCGTTGCCTCGTTCATCATCGATCCCCTGGGTTCCCGAGTGCGGTCGTCCGCGTGAAGGGACAGTCTAACCGGGCAGGGCGGTAGAATTGCCCCACTCCCCGTGCCGAACCTCCCATGTCCCAGCGCGCCTGGGTGGCCGCCGCCATCCGCATGATCGAGGCCGACTTCAACCGTTCGGCCGACACCCACCTGATCCGGTTGCCGCTGCCCGGCTATCCGGGCATCCACGTCTACCTCAAGGACGAATCCAGCCATCCGACCGGCAGCCTCAAGCACCGGCTGGCGCGCTCGCTGTTCCTGTACGCGCTGGCCAACGGCTGGCTGCGCGAGGGCAGCACGGTGATCGAGGCCTCCAGCGGCTCGACCGCAGTGTCGGAAGCCTATTTCGCGCGGCTGCTGGGGCTGCCCTTCATCGCGGTGATGCCGGCCTCGACCTCGCCGGAGAAAGTCGCGGCGATCGAGTTCCAGGGCGGGCGCTGCCACCTGGTCGAGAGCGCCTGCACGATCAACGCCGAATCCGCGCGCCTGGCCTGCGAAACCGGCGGCCACTTCATGGACCAGTTCACCCACGCCGAACGGGCCACCGACTGGCGCGCCAACAACAACATCGCCGAATCGATCTTCAAGCAGATGGCGCAGGAACCGCACCCGGTGCCGGAGTGGATCGTGTGCGGGCCGGGCACCGGCGGCACCAGCGCCACCCTGGGCCGCTACGTGCGCTACGGCCGCCACCACACCCGGGTGCTGTGCGCCGATCCGGAAACTTCGGTGTTCTACGACTATTACGCCGCGGCACGGAAGGGTTGCGCCGATCCTGCGCTGGAACTGCCCGGCGGCTCGCTGATCGAAGGCATCGGCCGGCCGCGGGTGGAGCCGAGCTTCATCCCGTCCTGCGTGGACGCGATGGCCAAGGTGCCCGACGCGCTGAGCCTGGCGGCGATGCGCCACGTGAGCGCGGTGCTGGGCCGGCGGGTGGGCGGTTCCACCGGAACCAACTTCGTCGGCGTGCTGCGCGCGGCGCAGGCGATGCGCGAGGCCGGCCAAGGTGGTTCGATCGTGAGCATCCTGTGCGACAGCGGCGAGCGCTACGCGCACAGCTACTATGACCCGGACTGGTACGCGCGCCACGGCATCGACGTGGCGGGCGCGGACCGTGCCATCGCCGAAGCGGTGGCCGGCGGCGCATTGGCGGGCCTGCCTGTCTGCGGCGACGTGTAGACCCGTTGCCTGCGGCCCGCCGTTGCAGGTGCCGACCGGCGTTCGGCTCTACATTCCGGTTCCCATGACGTGAACGACATGCAAGACAATCCGCTGCTCGATCTTTCCGGCCTGCCGCGCTTCGACGCGGTCCGCCCCGAACATGTCGGCCCCGCCATCGATACCCTGCTGGCGCAGGCCGAGGCGGCGGTGAACGCCGCCTCGGTGGTTTCCCCGCCGACCTGGGACAGCTTCGCGATCCCGCTGGAGGACGCCACCGAGCGGCTGTGGCGGGCCTGGGGCCAGGTCTCGCACCTGCAGGCCGTGGTCAACACTGCGGAACTGCGCCAGGCCTACAACGACGCCCTGCCGAAGGTGACCCGCTTCGGCAGCGCCCTGGGCCAGAACCTGGCCCTGTTCGCCCAGTACCGCGCGCTGGCGGACTCGCCGGAGTACGCCGGCTACGACGCGGCCCGGCGCAAGGGGGTGGACAACGCGCTGCGCGATTTCCGTCTCGGCGGTGCCGAACTGGACGCCGCGGCCAAGGTGCGTTTCTCGGCGGTGCAGGAGGAACTGGCGGCGCTGGCGGCGAAGTTCGCGCAGAACGTGCTCGACGCCACCGACGCGTTCGCGCTGCATGTGGCCGACGAATCGCGCCTGTCCGGCCTGCCGGCCGAGGTGGTGGCCGCCGCGCGTGCCGCGGCCGAAAAGGACGGCGACGCGCCCGATGGAAGCCGCGGCTGGAAGCTGACCCTGCAGATGCCGTGTTACCTGCCGGTGCAGGCCTACGCCGAGGACCGCGCGCTGCGCGAGGCGCTGTACCGTGGCAACGGCGTGCGCGCCTCCGAATCGGGTCCGGCCGAACTGGACAACAGCGGCCTGATCGACCGCATCCTGGCCCTGCGCGCCGAACTGGCCGCGCTGCTGGGATTCGCCAGCTACGCCGACTACTCGCTGGCGACCAAGATGGCGCAGTCGCCGGCCGAGGTGCTGGACTTCCTGCGCGACCTGGCCGCCCGCGCGCTGCCGTTCGCGCGCCGCGACCGTGCCGAACTGGACGCCTTCGCCCGCGACGAACTGGGCCTGGACGGGCTGCAGCCCTGGGACCTGGGCTATGCCGGCGAGAAGCTCAAGCAGGCGCGCTACAGCTATTCCGGCCAGGAAGTGAAGCGCTATTTCACCGAGCCGAAGGTGCTGGCCGGCCTGTTCGGGGTGATCGAGTCCCTGTACCGGGTGACAGTGAAGCCCGACGAGGCGCCGGTCTGGCACCCGGACGTGCGCTTCTACCGGGTGGAGGATGCCGGCGGCCGGCTGCTCGGCCAGTTCTACCTGGACCTGTACGCGCGCGAGGGCAAGCGCGGCGGCGCCTGGATGGACGACTGCCGCAACCGCCGCGTCACCGCCAACGGCACCCAGACGCCATTGGTCTACCTGGTATGCAACTTCGGCAAGGGCATGGACGGCAAGCCGGCCACCTTCAGCCACGACGAGGTCACCACCCTGTTCCACGAGATGGGCCACGGGCTGCACCAGCTGTTGACCGCGGTCGGCGAGTTGCCGGTGGCGGGCATCAACGGCGTGGAGTGGGACGCGGTGGAGTTGCCCAGCCAGTTCATGGAGAACTTCTGCTGGGAGTGGGAGCGGGTACGGGCGATGACCGCGCACGTGGACACCGGCGAGCCCTTGCCGCGCGCGTTGTTCGAGAAGATGCTGGCGGCCAGGAACTTCCAGAGTGGCATGTTCACCGTGCGCCAGCTGGAGTTCGCGCTGTTCGACATGGAGCTGCACAGCCGCTTCGACCCGGATCAGGACAGCGTGATGCGGCTGCTGGAGCGGGTGCGCGACGAGGTGGCGGTGAACCGGGCGCCGGCCTGGCACCGCTTCCCGCACCAGTTCAGCCACATCTTTGCCGGCGGCTACGGAGCCGGCTACTACAGCTACAAGTGGGCCGAGGTGCTCAGCGCCGATGCCTACGCCGCGTTCGAGGAGGCGCCGGACCGCCTGGCCGAGACCGGCGCGCGCTTCCTGCGCGAGATCCTCTCCCGCGGCGGCAGCCGCAGCGCGCTGGAGAACTTCACCGCCTTCCGCGGCCGCGCGCCCAGCCTCGACGCATTGCTGCGCCATAACGGCATGGTGGCTGAGGCCTAAGGTCTTGGCCCACTGCGAAAAGCCCTGACTTCGGTCCAAGGCAGCCACTGCAAGGGAGTCCCACTTCGGCCCAGATCGTTCCTGGCGCCCATGTAGAGCCCACTGTCAGTCGGCTTTACAGGGGCGAACGCCATCCCTGCGCAGCGGCGGCCCCCGGCCGAAGTCGGTGCTCACAACTTTCCGCTTTTCCGCCAAGCCCCAGACAGCGAATCAGGCCCGCGCGAACACCAGCGTCGCGTTGGTGCCGCCGAAGCCGAAGCTGTTGGACATCACCAGGTCGAGCTTCGCGTCGCGGCTCTCGCGCAGGATCGGGAAGCCCTCGGCGCGCTCGTCCAGCTTCTGGATGTTGGCCGAGCCGGCCATGAAGCCGTCGCGCATCATCAGCAGGCAGTAGATCGCCTCGTGCACGCTGGCCGCGCCGAGCGAATGGCCGGACAGCGCCTTGGTCGAGGAGAGCGGCGGCACGTCCGCGCCGAACACCTCGCGCACTGCCTGCAGTTCGGTCACGTCGCCCAGCGGCGTGGAGGTGCCGTGGGTGTTGAGGTAGTCGATCTTGCCGCCACCCAGTCCCTGTATCGCCATGCGCATGCAGCGCACCGCACCCTCGCCGGAAGGCGCGACCATGTCGGCACCGTCCGAGGTCACGCCGTAGCCGACCAGTTCGGCATGGATGCGTGCGCCCCGGGCCACCGCGTGGTCCCAGTCCTCCAGCACCAGCATCCCGCCGCCGCCGGCGATCACGAACCCGTCGCGGTCGGCATCGTAGGGGCGCGAGGCCGTCTGCGGGGTGTCGTTGAACGAGGATGACAGCGCGCCCATCGCGTCGAACATCACGCTCATGGTCCAGTGCAGGTCCTCGCCGCCGCCGGCGAACACGATGTCCTGCGCGCCCAGGCGGATCAGGTCGGCTGCGGCGCCTATGCAGTGCGCCGAAGTCGCGCACGCGGCACTGATCGAATACGACACGCCCTTGATCTTGAACGCGGTGGCCAGGTTGGCCGACACCGTCGAGCACATCGTGCGCGGCACCATGTACGGGCCGACCTTGCGCACCCCGCGCTCGCGCAGCAGGTCGGCGGTCTCCACCTGCCAATGGCTGGATCCGCCACCGGAGCCGGCGACCAGGCCGGTGCGCGGAGCGCTCACCTGTGCCTCGTCCAGCCCGGCGTCGGCGATCGCGTCGCGCATCGACACGTAGCTGTAGGCCGCCGCATCGCTCATGAAGCGCTTGAGCTTGCGGTCGATCGCGGCCTCCAGGTCCAGTTCGACCGCGCCGCCGACCTGGCTGCGCAGGCCGCGCTCGGCATGGTCGGGCAGGAAACGGATCCCCGGGCGACCCGCGCGCAGCGAGGCGGACACCGTGTCCAGGTCGTTGCCCAGGCACGAGGCGATGCCCATGCCGGTGACGGCGATGCGACGCATCTCAGAGGTCCTCGGTCGAGGTGAACAGGCCCACGCGCAGGTCCTTGGCGGTGTAGATCTCGCGGCCATCCACCAGCATGCGCGCGTCGCCCTGGGCCATCACCAACTTGCGGTTGATCACCCGGCTGATGTCGATCTCGTAGGTCACCACCTTGGCCGTGGGCAGCACCTGGCCGGTGAACTTGACCTCGCCGCAGCCCAGCGCGCGGCCACGGCCCGGCGCGCCGAGCCAGGTCAGGAAAAAGCCGACCAACTGCCACATCGCGTCCAGGCCCAGGCAGCCCGGCATCACCGGATCGCCGAGGAAGTGGCACTGGAAGAACCACAGGTCCGGGCGGATGTCGAGCTCGGCGCGGATGAAGCCCTTGCCGTACTGGCCGCCGTCCTCGTTGATCTCGACGATGCGGTCGAACATCAGCATCGGATCGGCGGGCAGCTTGGCGTCGCTGGAGGCGAACAGCTCACCGCGGCCGCTGGCTTCCAGTTGCTGGCGGGTGAACGAAGAGGCGCGGTTCATGCGGGGTCCGGGCAAGAAAATCACTAGATCGTGCCCGACGAACCCCGTTTCAATCAAATGTTTGGCCATACGCCGGCGTCCGTTCCGCGGCGGCGGCACAATGGGCGGGAATGCAACCGGCAACCACGCCCGCGCCGCGCAAGATCATCCACGTCGACATGGATGCGTTCTATGCGTCGGTGGAGCAGCGCGACGACCCGGCGCTGCGCGGCCGCCCGGTGGTGGTGGCCTGGCGCGGTGCCCGTTCGGTGGTATGCGCCGCGTCCTACGAGGCGCGCAGGTTCGGCGTGCGCTCGGCGATGCCGGCACTGCGCGCCGAACGCCTGTGCCCGGACGCGGTGTTCGTGCCGCCGGATTTCGTCCGCTACAAGGCGGTTTCGCGCCAGGTGCGGGAAATCCTGCTCGAGCACACCGACCGGGTCGAGCCGCTGTCGCTGGACGAGGCCTACCTGGACGTCACCGCGCCCAGGTCCGACCTGCCCAGCGCCACCGCGGTGGCCGAGGCGATCCGGGCGAGGATCCGCGAGGTCACCGCGTTGACCGCCTCGGCCGGGGTGGCGCCGAGCAAGTTCCTGGCCAAGATCGCCTCGGACTGGAACAAGCCCGACGGCCTGTTCGTGATCCGTCCGCACCAGGTCGAGGGATTCCTGACCCCGCTGCCGGTGGCGCGCATTCCCGGCGTGGGCAAGGTGATGCAGGCCAGGCTGGAGGCGATGGGCGTGGCCACCGTCGGCGACCTCCGCGCCTGGCCGCTGGAGGAGCTGCGCCAGCGCTTCGGCAGCTTCGGCGCGGCCCTGCACCGGCGCGCGCGCGGCATCGACGAACGCCCGGTGGAACCGGACCAGCCGGTGCAATCGGTGTCCACCGAGGACACCTTCGCCGAGGACCTGCCGCTGCAGGCGCTGGAGCCTGCGATCCGGCGGCTGGCCGACAAGACCTGGCTGGCGGCGCGCAAGACCGAGCGCATCGCCCGCACCGTGGTGCTCAAGCTCAAGACCGCACAGTTCCGGCTTCTCACCCGCAGCCACACCGGCACGCATCCGCCGGCCTCTGCCGCCGAGCTGGCGGAGATCGTGCTGGGATTGCGCGAGCGGGTGGACTTGCCCGTGACCACCCGCTACCGCCTGGTCGGCGTCGGCTTGTCCGGCTTCCGCGAGCCAGACGAAGCCGAGCCGCAGCCCGACTTGTTCGGGCTTCCCCCGTAACGCCGCGTCCGCAACGCCTGCGACACCGGCAGGTCCGGCGCCTAGCGCGGCCGCCAGCGCACGTTGATGCCGAACTCGCGGCCGGGCTGGTTGTACCAGTCCACCAGCTGGTAGTCGCGGTCGAACAGGTTGGTCACCCGCGCCAGCACGGTCCAGTCCGGGTGGAACGCATATTCCATCCGCAGGTCCAGGGTCGCATGCCCGCCCACCCGCACCAGGTTGGCGGCGTCGTCGAAACGCCCGCTGGCGGCATTGACGCTGGCGCCGAACGCGAACGCATCGAAGCGCCGGTCCAGGTCGATGCGGCCGGTATCGCGCGCGCGTCGCGGCAGCAGCTTGGCGTGGTTGGCGCCGCCGGAGCGGTTGCGCGGATCGACGTGGCTGTACTGCCCGGCCAGCTCCCAACCGGCCAGGGTCGTGGCCACGGTCAGCTCGCCGCCGCGCAAGCGCGCGCGGTCGACGTTGCCCGGCAGCCAGGTGCTGGAATCGAAGCTGATCAGGTCGTCGACCCGGTTGTCGAACAGGTCCAGGGTCCAGCGCAGGCCACGGCCGGTGCCGCCGGACAGGCCCAGGTTGAGGTTGCTCGATTCCTCCGGGCGCAGGCCGGGATTGCCGAAGTACGGGTAGTACAGGTCGTTGAAGCTCGGCGCGCGGAAGCCGGTCGAGTATCGCGCCGAGAGCAGCAGGCCGCCCTCGAAATGCCAGCCCCAGCCGAGGTTGCCGGTGGTGTGGCTGCCGAACTGCTCGTTGTCGTCGTAGCGCAGGCCGGCCTGCCACTGCTGCGGTCCGAAGCGGCCCTGGTACTCCGCGAACACGCCGGTGTTGTCGCGGCTGTCCACGTCGTAGTCGGTGGTGCCGGTGATGCGGTCGCCGAGCCAGTCGAAGCCGGCGGTCAGCCGCTGGCCTTCGCCCAGGACGAAATCGCCCTGCAGCGCGGCCTGGTCGCGTCGGGTCTGCAGTCCGCCGACGAAGGTGCCGTTGCCGTAGTCGTCGCTCTCGTCACGGCTGCGTCCGAGCGTGGCCAGCCATGTCGTGCGCGCGGATGGCGCGTAGCGCAGCTTGCCGGAGAGCACCTGCTGGACCGTTTCGGAGTAGTTCGCCCAACTGCCGTCGTAGTGGTTGTAGCCCTCGGCGCGCAGCGCGCTGCCTTCCAGCGTCCAGGCCTGGCCGAGCCGGGTGCCGCCGCGCAGGCTGGCCGAACGGTTGCGGTAGCCGTCCAGGTCGGGCTCGTCCGCGAAGCAGCCGGCGCCCCAGCCCTCGGCGGTGCCTTCGCAGGCATTGATGCCGTCGGTGCGCAGGAAGGCCACGTCGGCGCCGAACCAGCCGCGTTCGCCGCTGCCACCGATGCCGGCGCTGGCCTCGCGCAGGTTGCTGCTGCCGGCACCGAGCATCGCGCGCGGCTGCATCCCGCCGCGGTCGCGGCGGGTGAAGATCTGGATCACGCCGCCGATCGCATCGGCGCCGTACAGGCTCGAGTGCGGGCCGCGCACGATCTCGATCCGCTCGATCTGCTCCACCGGCAGGTCCTGCAGCGCCGGCAGGCCGGCGGTGGCCGAGCCGATCCGCACGCCGTCCACCAGCACCAGCAGCTGGTTGGAGCCGGCACCGCGCAGGAACAGCGAGGTCTGTTTGCCCAGGCCGCCGGTGTTGGTCAGGTTGATGCCGGCGCGGCCGGCGAGCAGTTGCTGCAGCGAGGTGGCCTGGCTGCGTTCGATCTCGGCGCGGTCGATGACCTGGGCCGGGGACAGGCTGTCGCGCAACGCGATCTCGGTGCGAGTGGCGGTGACCAGCACCTCGTCCAGGTCGGTGGCGCGGTCGGAGGCGGAGGCGATGGCAGGCAGGGCCAGCACCAGGGCGACGGCGGTGGCAAGCGGGCGGGACTTCATTCGGGCAACTCCATGCGTGCGTGGCGCCGCACCCGGCGCCAGTTCGGGGAGTCGTGAAGGGAGAGCGGGGGGCGGACGGATGCACGCGCGGCGGCATCGGCACGCCGCGACGCCCTCCGCATCGCAACCTGGGATCCGCAAGGCCGGTCTCCGGGCTTGCGATCGGGAGCGGGCGGCCCCGCGCCTCGACGAGGGTGGGGCCGGACTCCAGCGGCGACGCCTTCCCGTGCGGAGCACAGTGGCGGATGTCGCGGCGTTGCGGTCGCTTACCGTTGCGGGGGCAGCGCCGGCCTTGCCCGGGATCGAACCCGAGGGCGCACCGGCTTCCCGTTTCAACCCGGACGGCGGATGCCGGCCGGGTCACCTTGCAGGCCGGCGATTGTAAGCCATCGCACGGGCCGGCGGCTCACTCCGCTGTCCGTGTCGGCTCCCGTCGTGGCACCGACGGTTGGATCGGCCGCCCTTCGCGCCGATGCAGAAGCGGCCGGCCTGGCAGCCGGCTCGATGACAGCGGCCCGGCGGCGGGCCTACGTGAAACGATTGCCGCCGTCGTCTTCGGCCGGCCGTTCGTGGTCGTCGGCCGGGGAGGCGTCGCCGCCGTCCCCGCCGCGGAACTCGGTGGTCGTCACCGGCCCGCCTACCGGCCGCCCGCGCGGGGGCGGCAAGGCGGCGCTGGCCGTTTCCAGCTCGGCCTGCAACTGCTTGCGTCGAGCGTCGGGCACGTCGTGCCAGTGGCAGTCCAGCAGCGCGCCTTCCAGCGCATAGAGCAGGTTGAGGCTGGGCTTGAAGCCGGCCCGCCTGACCTTCAGGAAGGCCTGCACCGAACCGGCCGCGACCAGGTCCTCGGCGCTGCGCAACCCGACCTGGCGCAGCCACGCCGCGCTCTTCGGACCGATGTTGCGCATCCCGGCGGTGCTCATGCCAGCGACTCGATGAAGGCGGCGGCGATCGCTTCCAGCCCATCCTGATCGTCGGCGTCGAAGCGGTCCGGATCCGGGCTGTCGAGATCGAACACCCCGAGCAGTTCGCCATCGCGCACCAGTGGCACCACCAGCTCCGAACGCGAGGCCGAGTCGCAGGCGATGTGGCCGGGGAAGGCGTGCACGTCGGCCACCCGCTGGGTGCTGCGGGTGCGCGCGGCCGCGCCGCACACGCCCTTGTCCAGCGGGATGCGCACGCAGGCCGGCAGGCCCTGGAACGGGCCGACCACCAGTTCGGTACCGTCGTGGAAATAGAAGCCCGCCCAGTTCAGCGCCGGCAGCGCGTGGTACACCAGCGCCGACAGGTTGGCGGCATTGGCGATGCGGTCGCGTTCGCCGTGCAGCAGGGCGCGGGCCTGGTCGAGCAGCTGCGCATACTGCGCGGGCTTGTCGCCGGTCAGGGGAATGGCGGTGAAGGACATGTCGCCATGGTACTCCGCCGAAGAGGCGATCCGACCCTCCCGGTCGCGGGCAAGCCCGGCTCCTGCGGACGCGGGGTCCACGAGCTCGCAAAGGACGCCGCTGCAAAGGGATCCCGTTCGAGTGGCACAGGGATGTGCCACGGCCGCGTATTGGAGCAGGGACAGCGCACCTGTGCGGCGGACGGGAACCCCCTGCGGCGGCGGCCCCGGCCGGAGAAGATGCTTCTTGTGCTGCGCTTAGGAGCCAGCCTTCGGCCAATACAGGCTGTCGGGCGTGGAGCGTTCGCCGAAGATCGCCTGGCCCACCCGCACCACCGTGGCGCCTTCCTCGATGGCGATCTCGTAGTCGCCGGACATGCCCATCGACAGCCCATCCAGAGCGATGCCATCCGGTGCGTCCTGGCGCAGCCGATCGCGCAGTTCGCGCAGGCGCGCGAAGCAGCCGCGGACCCGCACGCTGTCGTCCGACAACAGCGCCAGGGTCATCAGCCCGCGCACCCGCAGCGCCGGGAACGCCGGCAACTGCTTCAGGAACGCCGCCACCTGCTCCGGCGCCAGGCCGAATTTGCTGGCCTCGCCGGAGGTATTGACCTGCACGTACACGTCCAGCGTGCGGCCCTCGGCTTGCAGGGGCCGCTCCAGCGCCTCGGCCACGCGCAGGCTGTCCAGCGCCTGGAACTCGCTGGCGCAACGCGCCACCAGCCTGGCCTTGTTGGTCTGCAGGTGGCCGATCGCCGACCAGCGCAGGTCGGCCAGGTCCGCCAGCGCCTGCCACTTGCGCTGCATCTCCTGCGGCTTGTTCTCGCCCAGCATGCGGCAGCCGGCGGCATGGGCCAGGCGCAGGATCGCCTCGTCGCGGGTCTTGCTCACCGGCAGCAGGCGCACGCCGGCCGGGTCGCGTCCGACCCGGCGGCAGGCCGCCTCGATCCGCGCCTGGACCGCGGCGAGGTTGCGGCGGAGGTCTGCGACCGATTCCGCCTGCGGCCAGCGCCGCGGTGCGCCGGGAGTCATGCCTGCACGCTCACTGCAACGCGACCCTGGGAAAGTCGACCGGCACATCCAGGGCGACGTTGATGTAGTTGGTGAACAGGTTGAGGGCCACATGGGCCATGATTTCCACGATCTGGCCGTCGTCGAAACCGGCCGCGCGCAGGCCCGCCACGTCGGCGTCGTCCACCTGCGCGCGCTGCGCGACCACCTTCAGGACGAAAGCCAGGGCCGCGGCGGTGCGCGGGTCATCGGACCGGCCGACCTGGGCAGCGGCCATTTCCGCGGCGGTCGCACCGGCGTTCTGGCCAAGCACGGTATGTGCCGCCAGGCAGTACTCGCAGCGGTTGGCATTGGCAATGGCCACGGCGATCTGCTCGCCCAGGCGGGCGCCCAGGGTGCCCTTGCCCAGGGCGCCGAACGCGCTCCACATGCTCTGCAGCGCGGCCGGCGAGTTGGACACGGCCCTGAACATGTTGGGCGTTGCGCCGAAGGCCTGCCCGATCTGGGCCAGCAGCGGTCCGCTGGCGGCGGGGATGGGTTGGGGATGGAGGTTGATGCGGGACATGGCGGTCTCCTGAGGATGCCTTGAGTGGCCGGGCAGTGGCCCGGTGCGGTCACTATCGGCTCCCCGGATGTATGATTGGGATCATATAGTCCACAAAACATGCCAATCAGTACGATGAGCGCCGATGTTCCCATCGATCGCCTTTCCGGCATCCTCGAGCGGTTCCGGGTCCGCGCCGAGTTGCACCACACCGGCGCGCTGTGCGGTACCCAGCGCTTCGACGCCTGCGCCGGACATGGCTACCTGCACGTGCTGCGCCGCGGCCGGTTGCAGGTGGCCCACCCGCATGCGCGCGAGTTGCCGCGGACGATGCGCTTCGACGAACCGACCCTGCTGCTGTACCCGCGGCCGCTCACCCACTGCTTCGACGATCCGCCCGCGGGGGGCGTCGACCTGACCTGTGCGCGGCTGGATTTCGACGGCGGCGCCTGCAACCCGCTCGCCCGCGCGCTGCCGCCCCTGGTCGCGCTGCCGCTGGCCCGGGTGTCGGGGCTGGAGCAGTCGCTGGAACTGCTGTTCTGCGAAACCGACCGAGTGCGTTGCGGCCAGCGCCTGCTGGCCGACCGGATTTTCGAGGTGGTGTTGATCCAGCTGCTGCGCTGGCTGCTCGACCACCCGCGCGAAGCGGGCGTGCGCCCGGGCTTCATCACCGGGCTGTCGGATCCGCGTCTGGCGCGGGCGCTGGTCGCCATCCATGACGCGCCGGGCGAGGCATGGTCGCTGCAGCGCATGGCCGGATGCGCCGGCATGTCGCGCACCGCCTTCGCCGGCGCCTTTCGCGACGTGGTCGGGCAGACCCCGGCCGACTACCTGGCCGACTGGCGGATGGCGCTGGCGCGCAGCCGGCTGCGCGAAGGGCGGCCGATCAAGCTGCTGGCCGATGAACTCGGCTATGCGAATCCATCCGCGCTGTCGCGCGCGTTCGCGGCGAAGGTGGGGATGTCGCCGCGCGCCTGGCTGGCCCGGGCCTCGGCGGGGACCGATGCCTGAGCGCCAGGGCCGGGACAAAAAAAACCCGACAGCGAGGGAACGCTGTCGGGTCCGGATTTGCGCGGAAGGGGAGGGGGGATCCGCGCAAGTACCTGTAGCGCTGGCCGGGTCGCGGTCGCGTGGGGCGGCCGCGGACGCGCGGGGGATCAGCGCTTGGAAGCGGCCTTGGTGGCCTTGGCGACGGTGGCCTGGGCCTGCTCGGTGGCGGCCTCGAACTGGCTCTTGGCCATCTGGCCCAGGGCCTCGCTGGTCTTCAGGGTCAGGCCGAACACTTCCTGGCCGGCGGCGGCGACGCGCTCGGCGTTGTCGCGGGCGACCTGCAGGCCCTTCGGCAGCAGCGACTTGTAGGCTTCCACGTCACGCACCTCGACCAGCTCGCCCAGGAAGGCGGTGGTGGCGTCGACGTTCTTCTCGAGGGTGCGCAGCTGCACGCCGAACACGCTCTCGGCGTTCTCCAGGGCCAGCCGGTTCACGCGCGCAGCGGCGGCGGCGAACTGGTGGGTGTAGGTGCTGAACTGGTTGTTGAACTGCTCGTTGAACTGGTAGGACATGGCGGACTCCGTTATGTGGTCTGGCCGTGATGGTGCGATGCAACATACAGGCGCTTTTGTTGCATTGCAACACGTCCGCGCAGGAAGGTCCCCGAATGCTTGTCTTATTCTTGTAAATCAAATACATAGATATGTACGAAGGCTAAACGCCAAGCCCGCCAAGCCCGCCAAGCCCGCCAAGCGTGCCCTCGGGGCCGGAATGCGCCACCGGGCCTCCCCATGGCCGATGAACGCCGCCCCAGCGATCCGCCCCGCGCCGCGTCCGCTTCGCGTAGAATCCATGCCCTGATTGCCAGCGGCCGTCCGTTTCCCTCAGGGGCCGGCGGCGCCGGACACTTCCGGCGCCCCACCCACTCCGACGCCATTCGCCACGCAATCCGGGTCGGCCCCTGCCGGCCTCCCATCCTTCTCGCAGCGCGGTTCACGGGAACGCTCCGAGCCACCCCGGTCCTCACCGACCCGCCCGCCGGCATTGCGCCCGCGGGGCGTTCGCTTATGGAGCTTTCCCGATGTCGTTCGAATCCCTGGGCCTTGCGCCCTTCCTGCTGCGTGCCCTGGCCGAGCAGGGCTACGAGACCCCCACCCCGATCCAGCAGCAGGCCATCCCGCTGGTCCTGGCCGGCCACGACCTGCTGGCCGGCGCCCAGACCGGTACCGGCAAGACGGCCGCCTTCGGCCTGCCCCTGCTGCAGCACCTGGGCACCTCGCCACAGGCGGTCAACGGCCCGCGCCGGCCGCGCGCCCTGGTCCTGACCCCTACCCGCGAACTGGCTACCCAGGTCCATGACAGCCTGCGCGGCTACGGCAAGTACCTGCGCATCCCCAGCACCGTGATCTACGGCGGTGTGGGCATGGGCAACCAGCTCGACGCCCTGCGCCGCGGCGTGGACCTGGTGATCGCCTGCCCCGGCCGGCTGATCGACCACATGGAGCGCCGCAGCGTGGACCTGTCGGGCATCGAGGTACTGGTGCTGGACGAGGCCGACCGCATGCTCGACATGGGCTTCCTGCCTTCGATCAAGCGCATCCTGGCCAAGCTGCCCAAGCAGAACCGCCAGACCCTGCTGTTCTCGGCGACCTTCCCGGAAAGCATCAAGCAGCTGGCGATGGAGTTCATGCGCCACCCGCGCGAGGTGCAGGTGACCCCGCAGAACACCGTGGCCGAGACCATCGCCCACCGCGTGCATCCGGTCGATACCGCGCGCAAGCGCGAACTGTTGCTGCACCTGCTTTCGCAGGACGCGCGCGTGCAGACCCTGGTGTTCGCCAAGACCAAGCACGGCAGCGACAAGCTGGCGACCTTCCTGGAGAAATCCGGGGTGCAGGCCGCAGCGATCCACGGCAACAAGAGCCAGGGCCAGCGCCAACGCGCGCTGAGCGACTTCAAGGCCGGCAAGGTCAAAGTGCTGGTGGCCACCGACATCGCCGCGCGCGGCATCGACATCGACCAGCTGCCGCGGGTGATCAACTTCGATCTGCCGATGGTGGCCGAGGACTACGTGCACCGGATCGGCCGCACCGGCCGGAATGGTTCCAGCGGCGAGGCGCTGTCGCTGGTGTCGCAGGAAGACGCCAAGTACCTGCGCCAGATCGTGCGTCTGCTCGATCGCGACATGGACATCCGCGACCTGCCCGGCTTCGAGCCGCAGGTGCCGATCCGCTGGGGCAACAGCGCCCCGGGCAAGGCCGAGGTGCCGGGCGGGCAGCAACCGCCGCGCCGCCATGCGCGTCGTCCGCACGGTGATGCGCCGCGGCACGCGCATGCCGGCCCGAAGAAGCATGGCGGCGGGCCGCGCAACGGTGGCGGCCAGGCCGCGCCCGGCGGCGGCCAGCGCGCCCAGCACGGCCGCGGTCGCGGCCACGGCGGCCAGCGCGCGCCGGCGTGATGGCCACCTCCGGCCACGCCCCGCAGAATCGGCCCATGGACATCTTCAAGGTCTTCACCCTGGAGGCGGCGCACCGCCTGCCCAACGTGCCGGACGGGCACAAGTGCGCGCGCCTGCACGGGCATTCGTTCCGGGTGGAGGTCCACGTCTCGGGCGAAGTCGACCCGCGCACCGGCTGGGTGATGGATTTCGCCCAGCTCAAGGCCGCGTTCAAGCCGCTGTACGAGCGCCTGGACCACCACTACCTCAACGAGATCGAGGGCCTGGAGAACCCGACCAGCGAACGCCTGGCGGCATGGATCTGGGAACGGCTCAAGCCGGCGCTGCCGCTGCTGAGCGAGGTGGTGGTGCACGAGACCTGCACCTCGGGCTGCCGCTACCGCGGCTGAGCAAAAAAAAGCCCCGGCGCTGGCCGGGGCTTCGAGTGTCGTGCGCGGGCGCAGGATCAGAGCAACGGCACCAGCAGCAGCGCCACGATGTTGATGATCTTGATCAGCGGGTTGATCGCCGGGCCGGCGGTGTCCTTGTAGGGGTCGCCGACGGTGTCGCCGGTCACGGCCGCCTTGTGCGCCTCCGAGCCCTTGCCGCCGAAGTGGCCATCCTCGATGTACTTCTTGGCGTTGTCCCAGGCGCCGCCGCCGGTGGTCATCGAGATCGCCACGAACAGGCCAGTGACAATAGTGCCGATCAGCAGGCCGCCCAGCGCCTTCGGCCCCAGCAGCAGGCCGACCACGATCGGCACCGCCACCGGCAGCAGCGACGGCACGATCATTTCCTTGATCGCGGACTTGGTCAGCATGTCCACCGCCTTGTCGTACTGCGGCTTGGCGGTGCCCTGCATGATCCCGGGGATATCGCGGAACTGGCGGCGCACTTCCTCCACCACCGCGCCGGCGGCGCGGCCCACCGCTTCCATCGCCATCGCGCCGAACAGGTACGGGATCAGGCCGCCGATCAGCAGGCCGATGATGACCTTGTGGTCGGACAGGTCGAAGGCGAAGGTCTGGCCCGGGTTGCTGGCCTGCAGGTTGTGGGTGTAGTCGGCGAACAGGACGAGTGCGGCAAGGGCCGCCGAGCCGATCGCGTAGCCCTTGGTCACCGCCTTGGTGGTGTTGCCCACCGCGTCCAGCGGATCGGTGACGTTGCGCACCTCCGGCGGCAGCTCGGACATCTCGGCGATGCCGCCGGCGTTGTCGGTGATCGGGCCGTAGGCGTCCAGGGCCACGATCATGCCGGCCATCGACAGCATGGCCGTTGCGGCGATGGCGATGCCGTACAGGCCGCCGTGCAGGAAGGCGAACCAGATCGCCGCGCACACCGCGACCACCGGCAGCGCGGTCGACTTCATCGACACGCCCAGGCCGGCGATGATGTTGGTGCCGTGGCCGGTGGTGGAGGCCTGCGCGACGTGCTGCACCGGCTTGTACTGGGTGCCGGTGTAGTACTCGGTGATCCACACGATCAGGCCGGTCAGGACCAGGCCGATCAGCGCGCAGATGTAGAGGTTGACCGCACCGTGCGCGTTGTCGGCCATCAGCGCGGTGGTGATCGGCCAGAACGCGATCGCAGCCAGCACGCCGGAGACGATCACGCCCTTGTACAGCGCGCCCATGATCGAGCCGCCCGGCTTCACCTTGACGAAGAACGCGCCGATGATCGAGGCGATGATCGACACCCCGCCCAGCACCAGCGGGTACAGCACCGCATTGGGGCCGACCTCGTCGATCATCAGCCCGCCCAGGAGCATGGTGGCGATCACGGTGACCGCGTAGGTCTCGAACAGGTCGGCGGCCATGCCGGCGCAGTCGCCGACGTTGTCGCCGACGTTGTCGGCGATCACCGCCGGGTTGCGCGGGTCGTCCTCGGGGATGCCGGCCTCGACCTTGCCGACCAGGTCGGCGCCCACGTCGGCGCCCTTGGTGAAGATGCCGCCGCCCAGGCGGGCGAAGATCGAGATCAGCGAGGAGCCGAAGGCCAGGCCCACCAGCGCGTGCAGGTTGTCGGCCTGGCTCAGGCCCATCTTCTGCAGCAGCCAGTAGTAGCCGGCCACGCCCAGCAGGCCCAGGCCCACCACCAGCATGCCGGTGATCGCGCCGCCGCGGAACGCCACGTCCATCGCCGGGCCCAGGCCCTTGCGCGCGGCCTCGGCGGTGCGCACGTTGGCGCGCACCGACACGTTCATGCCGATGTAGCCGGCCAGGCCGGACAGCACCGCGCCGATCGCGAAGCCGATCGCGGTGTACCAGCTCAGGAACACGCCGACCAGCACGAACAGGACCCCGCCGGCGATGGCGATGGTCAGGTATTGCCGGTTGAGGTAGGCGCGCGCGCCTTCCTGGATCGCGGCGGCGATCTGCTGCATGCGTTCGTTGCCCGCCGGTTGCGCCAGGATCCAGCGCGCGGACACGATGCCGTAGACGATTGCGAGCGCCGCGCACACCAGCGCCAGCGTCAGACCATATTGTTCCAGCATGAACCCCTCCCCGAGACTTGATGGAATCCGGCAGGTCGGGGCGGGGCCGTGGCCGCCGCCCGATACTCCCCCGGAGCAGGCGAAGTATGGGCTCGAAAGGACTTGGCTGCTACCCTGCACGGATCGACATGCGCATGCACGGGCTCTCGGCACTGCTCCTTTTGTCGCTGTGGCCATCGCAGGCGATGGCGGCGGACGGCTGCGGGGAGGGCGGTTCGGACGCCGTGCGCGGCGCATGGGATCTGCGCTGGGACAACGACGCTTTCGGCAGCGCCTCGCAGGATCGAGGCTATTCCAACGGCATGGTGATCGCCGCGGTGTCCGCCGACGTGGCCGATCCGGCGCAGCCTTCGTGTCCGCGCTGGCCGGCCATCGGCTCGCGGCCCCGGGCCGCGACCGGCGGCCCCGGGCAGGATGTGTCCCTGCACCGCCTGATCGCACTCAGGCACGACATCTACACGCCGGCGGACAAGACCCGCACCGACCTGATCGAGGATGACCGCCCCTACGTGGGCGCGCTGCTGCTGAGCCTGGGAACCTACCGGCGCGAAGGCGAACGCCTGCGCGTCGACCAATGGCGTTTCGGCATGGTCGGCCCCTCGGCGCGCGGGGAGCAGGTGCAGAACGCGGTGCATCGCGTGATCGGCGTGCGCCTGCCGCAGGGCTGGCAGCACCAGCTGCGCGACGAACCGGTGCTGCAATGGGTCCACGAACGGCTGCGACGCTGGCACGGTGGCACGCATGGCGATGCCCTGGGCTGGGACGCCATCGGCCATGCCGGGGCGAGCCTGGGCAATTTCGCCACCCATGCCAACGCCGGCGTGGAATGGCGCTGGGGCTGGCGATTGCCGGACGACTTCGGCAGTTCCTCGCAACGTCCCGGGCAGCCGTATGGCGCGGTGGCGCCGACGGCCGGCCGTCGCGATTGGCGCTGGCACCTGTTCGTGGGCGTGGAGGGCCGCTGGGTGTTGCGCGACATCACCCTGGACGGCAACACCTTCAAGTCCAGCCACCGGGTGGACAAGCGTCCGTTCGTGGCCGACCTGGGATACGGCCTGGTGGTGGCCCACGGGCACTGGCGCTACACGCTGGCGCAATACCAGCGCAGCCGCGAATTCGACGGACAGGCCGAACGTCCGTCCTTCGGCAGCATCAGTGTCAGCCGCGCGTTCTGATGCGGCAGGCGCGTTCCGGCACCGCTCCCGCCGCGGGCGGGAGTGGATTCGTCCGGATCCGGTTCAGCCCTCCCAGGCAGGCAGTTTCTTCTTCACCGCCACGTTCTTCAGGGCCACGTACTTGGGCAGGCCGTCGCGGCCCCAGGGCAGGGGCGCTTCGCCACGGACCAGCGGTTCCAGGTACTCGCGGGCCTTGGCGGTGATGCCGTAGCCGTCCTTGCGGATGAAGCCCGCCGGCATGGTCTTCTCGTGGTTGGCCACCTTGTGCAGCGGCGCCGGCTCGATCTTCCAGCGGTACGGGGCCGAGGACGTGCGCACGATCACCGGCATCACCGCGTTCATGCCCTTGAGCGCGTACTGCACCGCGGCTTTGCCCACTGCCTGGGCCTGCTCCCAGTCGGTCTTGGAGGCGACGTGGCGGGCCGAGCGCTGCAGGTAGTCGGGCAGGGTCCAGTGGACCTTGTACCCCAGTTCGTCCTTGACCTTGCCGGCCAGGTAGGACGCCACCCCGCCCAACTGGGTATGGCCGAAGGCGTCCTGGCCGCCGCCGGCGTCGGCGACGAACCTGCCGCCGGCGTCGCGGATGCCCTCGCTGGCCACCACCACGCACCAGCCGACTTTCTTCACCACCTTGTCGACCTGGGCCAGGAACGCGGCTTCGTCATAGGCGCGCTCGGGGAACAGGATGACTTGCGGGGCGTCGTCCGGGCCCTGCCCGGCCAGGCCGGCGGCGGCGGCCAGCCAGCCGGCGTGGCGGCCCATGGCCTCGTAGACGAACACCTTGGTCGAGGTCTCGGCCATGGCCTGCACGTCCAGTGCGGCCTCGCGCACCGACACGGCGGTGTACTTGGCCGCCGAACCGAAGCCCGGGCAGGTGTCGGTCACCGCCAGGTCGTTGTCGATGGTCTTGGGCACACCGATGCAGTGCAGCGGGTAGCCGAAGGCCTGGGCCAGCTGCGAGACCTTCCAGGCGGTGTCGGCCGAGTCGTTGCCGCCGTTGTAGAGGAACCAGCGCACGTCGTGGGCCTTGAGCACGTCGAGCAGGCGCGCATAGCGGGCGCGGTCCACTTCCAGCGACTTGAGCTTGTAGCGGCACGAGCCGAATGCACCGCCCGGGGTGTGGGCCAGGGCGGCGATGGCCGCGGCCGATTCCTTCGAGGTATCCACCAGGTCCTCGCGCAGGGCGCCGAGGATGCCGTTGCGGGCGGCCAGCACCCTGACCCCGCGGGCCCGCGCTTCGCCGATCACGCCGCTGGCGGTGGCGTTGATGACGGCGGTGACGCCGCCGGACTGGGCGTAGAGCAGGGTGCCTTGGACCATGGTCGGGGTTCCTCGAGGGGCGGGATTCTTGGGGCGGGGAGGGCGGATGCGTTAAGCTGCATCGCGACGGTGCAGCTGCGATACGGCGCCGGGAAGCAGAGTCTAGCCTCCCCCGTCGGCCACCGGACACTCTTCCCTGGAGGATCGATGCGACTGGTATTGCTTGGCCCGCCCGGCTCGGGCAAGGGAACGCAGGCCGCGCGCCTGAAGGACACGCTCGGCGTCCCGCACATCTCCACCGGCGACCTGTTGCGCGCCGAAGTGGCCGCCGGCACTCCGCTGGGCGTGCAGGCCAAGGAAGTGATGGCGCGCGGGGACCTGGTCTCCGACGCGATCCTGCTGGGCATGCTCGAGTCGCGCCTGGGGCGCGACGACGTGGCCGGCGGCTTCATCCTCGACGGTTATCCGCGCAACCTGGCCCAGGCCGGGGCGCTGGACGGGCTGCTGGCCAAGATCGGCCAGCCGCTGGACGCGGTGGTGCAGTTGGACGTGGCCACCGATCTGCTGGTCGAGCGCATCGCCGGCCGCGCCCAGGCCGAGGGCCGCGCCGACGACAATCCCGAGTCGGTGCGCAAGCGCCTGCAGGTCTACAACGAATCCACCGCCCCGGTGATCGGGTTCTACGCCGACCGCGGCACCCTGGCCCGGGTCGACGGCGTGGGCAGCATGGACGAGATCACCGCCCGCGTGCTGGCTGCGCTGAACGGCTGATCCGACCGGCGGAACTCCAGGCGCGCGCTGCCTCCGGGCGGCGCGCGTTTTTGTTTTCGACAAGAGCGTCTTGTCCGGTTGCGGCCGCCGCCGCACGGGGCGCGCACGGCCACGGTCCCCGCACGCGCTTTCGCCCATGCCCATGGACGCGGCGGCTCCATCCGGAGAAGGTGCTTTTCAGCGACAATCGCCGCCATGAGCAAGATCCACATCCTCGGCATTGCCGGGACCTTCATGGGCGGGGTGGCGGCGCTGGCGCGGGAGCTGGGGCTGCAGGTCGAGGGCAGCGACCAGGCGGTCTATCCGCCCATGTCCACCCAGCTGGAGAACCTGGGCATCGGACTGCGCCAGGGCTACCTGGCGCGCAACATCTCCGCCGACGCGGACGAGATTGTCGTCGGCAACGCCCTCTCGCGCGGCAACCCGGCGGTGGAGCAGGTGCTCGACGGCGGTCGCCGCTACACCTCCGGCGCACAATGGCTAGCCGAGCGGGTGCTGCCCGGGCGCACCACCCTGGCGGTGGCCGGCACCCACGGCAAGACCACCACCACCAGCATCCTGGCCTTCCTGCTGCATGCCGCCGGCCGCGACCCGGGCTTCCTGGTCGGCGGGGTGGCCGAGGACTTCGGCCGCTCCGCGCGCCTGGGCACCGGCCGCGAGTTCGTGGTCGAGGCCGACGAGTACGACACCGCCTTCTTCGACAAGCGCAGCAAGTTCGTCCACTACCGGCCCAAGGTGGCGATCCTCAACAACCTCGAGTACGACCACGCCGACATCTTCCCGGACCTGGCCGCGATCCAGCGCCAGTTCCACCACCTGGTGCGCACGGTGCCGGGCAACGGCCGGCTGATCGTCAACGGCGAGGACGCGCACCTGGCGCAGGTGCTGGCGATGGGCTGCTGGACGCCGGTGGAGACCTTCGGCCTGGACGAAGCGGCGGTGGCGATCGCGCGTGCCGATGGCGGCGCCGGGTTCGACTGGAGCGCGCGCCTGCTGCAGGCCGACGGCAGCGCATTCGTGGTCCTGCACCAGGGGCGCGAGGTCGGCATCCTGCGCTGGCCGCTGCTGGGCCGGCACAACGTGATGAACGCGCTGGCGGCGCTGGCCGCTGCGCACGCGGTGGGCGTCGAGCCGGCGCAGGTGATCGGCGCGCTGTCCGGCTTCGCCAGCGTCAAGCGCCGGCTGGAAGTGCTGGGCACCCGGGGCGGGGTGACCGTGTACGACGATTTTGCCCACCATCCCACCGCGATCCGCACCACCCTGGAGGGGCTGCGGGCGAAGGTCGGCGATGCGCGCATCGTGGTCGCCATGGAGCCGCGCAGCAATTCGATGCGCCTGGGTGCGCACGCCGGAGCGCTGGCGCCATCGCTGGACCTGGCCGACGCGGTGGTGTTCCTGCATCGGCCCGAACTGGCGTGGGACGCCGGCGCGGTGATCGCGGCCGTGCGCGGCGATGCGCGGGCCGTGCCCGATACCGATGCGCTGCTGGCCGCCCTGCGCGCGCAGGCGCGCGAGGGCGACCACGTCGTGTTCATGTCCAACGGCGGCTTCGAGGGTGCGCCGCGGCGCTTCCTGGCCTTGCTCGGTGATCCAGGCCCATGACCGCACCCGGGTCGCTGCCGCTGTTCCCGCTGCATACCGTGCTGCTGCCCGGCGCGCCGCTGGGCCTGCGCGTGTTCGAACCGCGCTACCTGGACATGCTGGCCGAATGCGGTCGCAGCGACGGCGGCTTCGGCGTGTGCCTGATCCTGGACGGCGAGGAGGTCGGCGCTCCGGCGATGCCGGCCGCGTTCGGCGTGGAGGCACGGATCGAGGACTTCGGCAACGACCGCAACGGCCTGCTGACCTTGCAGGTGCGCGGCGCGCGCCGTTTCCGCGTCGACCGGCTGCGGGTGCGCGACAACGGCCTGCTCATCGCCGAGGTGCAATGGTGCGAAGGCCCGTCCACCGCGCCACTGCGCCCCCAGCACGCCGCCCTGGCCACCTTGCTGGCCGAACTGCTGGACAAGGTCGGCGCAGAGCACCCCGGTTCAGGGCATGCCGGCGCCAACCTGCGCCAGCTCGAGGACGCCGCCTGGGTCGGCTGGCGCCTGGCCGAACTGCTGCCGCTCAGCGACGAACAGCGCCTGGCGCTGCTGCAGGAGGACGATCCCCACCAGCGCCTGGACCGGGTGCTGGAATGGATGGACGAGGACTGATCCCGGCCTTGGCCTCGAAACCGTCGGTGCGCAGCCGCAGCACCGGCAACTGCGACTGCGGATGCAGCGCCACCACCTGCGGCAGGTCGTGCAGCGGCGCCAGTACCTGGCCCAGCGCCGACTCGGTGCCGCGTTGCGGGCGCCAGGCCACGATCAGGCCCAGGTCCTGCTTGAAGTGCATGGCCTGGGTGGTGCCGACCCACAGCGGCACGTTGCCCGGCTGCAGGTGCTGCGGCGTGGGCCACAGCCGCAGCACGTAGCGCAGGGTGGGATCGGGTCCGTCGCGGACCATCAGCAGCGCCTCGGTATGCGCATCCAGGGTGGCCGGCAGCACCGGCACCTCGTGCGGCTCCACGTTGGTGTCGAGCAGGCTCAGCGCCTGTTCCCACTTGGCCTGCGGCTGCACCCGCCAGCCGGCGGCCAGCAGCCGCGACTGCAGCGGTTCCAGCGGGCCGGCCACTTGCAGGTCCAGGGGCCAGCGCAGGTCGTCGTCGAACTCGTTGCGCCGCGCCGGCTGCAGCATCCATTCGTGGCTCCACCAGTCCTCCAGGTCGGCCAGCACCGGCACCGGCGGCGGCGGTTCGAAGCGGGCCAGCTTGGCCTCGATGTTGCGGGGCGCGTACCACAGCGCGGCCACCAGGAACACGCCGTAGAACACCGCCGCGACGGGCTTGACCCAGAACGAGCGGTTGAAGCGCCGACGGTAGGCGATCCCCAGCACCAGCAGCCAGACCACCCCCAGCAGCATCCCGCCGACCACGTCGCTCAGCCAGTGCGCGCCCAGGTACAGGCGGGCGAAACCGATGACCGCCACCACCGCGCCCGACACCAGGTACGGCCAGACCCGGTCGCGCCCGGGCAACTCGCGCGCGATCAGCACCGCGAAGAAGCCGAAGGCCACGGTGGTCATGGTCACCGCGATCGAAGGGAAGCCGAAGCCGCTGCTCGCGCCGGGCGGGCGCACCACTTCCATGGTGTTGCCCAGCAGCCAGGTCAGCGCCAGGCCGAACGCCAGCGCCGCCAGCCAGTGCGCGGCGGCCATCCAGCGCCGGCGCCAGGCGAACCAGCCCAGCACCGCGATGCAGGCCGGGGCCAGCACCGGCCAGTCGCCCAGCGAGGCCAGCGCCGCCATCGGATAGTCGGCCAGCGGGTTGCGCAGGGCCAGCATCGCCTGGTGCACGGCCAGGTCCAGCGCCAGCGGTTCGCCGTGGCCGATCACCACCAGCAGCAGCACGAACCAGGCCCAGCCGATGGCCATCAGCAGCACCGCCAGCAGCGCCAGCGAGGTGGATTCGCGGTGGCTGGGGTCGAACAGCGCCGCCGAGTGGCGGCCCACCACCGGATGCCGGTGGCTCCAGTCCAGCGCGCGTGCCAGCAGCGAGTCGGCGTGGTTGGCGAACCAGCGGTAGGTGTAGAGCACCCACGCCCAGGCCAGGCCCAGCACCGTGGCGAGCAGGCCCAGCACGATCACCAGGTGGCCGGCCACCGCCGCCACCGCGTCGTAGGCGCGGCCCAGGACCCAACCCGGGGCCAGGAACAGCAGCGCCCACGACAGGCAGGCCACCGCGCTGATGGACACGTAGCGCGCCGGTGGCATCTTCGAGATCCCCGCGATGGCCGGCACGAACGGCCGCACCGCGCCGACGTAGCGCGCCACCAGCAGCGCCTTCAGGGCATTGCGCCGGAACAGGATCTCGCCGCGCCCCAGCAGTTGCGGATAGCGCCGGAACGGCCACACCCCGTGCAGCCGCGCGCCCCAGCGCCAGCCGATCCAATAGCTGAGCCCGTCGCCGACAAACGCGCCCAGGGTGAGGCAGGCCACCGCATAGGCACCGGAGACCTCGCCCATGCCGATCAGCACGCCCACCGCGATCAGCAGCGGCAGCGCCGGGACGATCGCCCCCACCAGGATCAGTGCGTCGGCGAAGGCGATGGCAAAGAACGCCAACCCGGCCAGGACCGGGTGGTTGCCGACCCAGGTCAGCGTGGCGTCCATCCATGAGGGTTGCATGGCGCGGATTATAGAAGCCTGCCCGCGCGCGGCAGGCCGGGCGGCCGGTTGTCGCCTGCTCCGCGTTCATCCGCGCGACAATGCAGGCCTGTGCCCTAGCGGATCGACCGACATGCCCAGCCTGGCCGGCAAGACCCTGTTCATCACCGGCGCCTCGCGCGGGATCGGCCTGGCCATCGCCCTGCGCGCGGCGCGCGACGGCGCCAACGTGGCCATCGCCGCCAAGTCCGCGGTACCCAATCCGAAGCTGCCGGGCACCATCCACAGCGCCGCCGAGGCGGTCACCGCGGCCGGCGGCCAGGGCCTGGCGCTGAAATGCGACATCCGCGAGGAGGAGCAGGTGCGCGCGGCGGTGGCCGCCACCGTCGATGCCTTCGGCGGCATCGACATCCTGGTCAACAATGCCAGCGCGATCTGGCTGCGCGGGACGCTGGACACGCCGATGAAGCGCTTCGACCTGATGCAGCAGGTCAACGCCCGCGGCAGCTTCCTGTGCGCGCAGGCCTGCCTGCCGCACCTGCTGGCCGCGCCCAACCCGCACATCCTGACCCTGGCGCCGCCGCCCTCGCTGGAGCCGAAATGGTGGGGGCCGCACACCGGCTATACCCTGGCCAAGATGGGCATGAGCTTCGTCACCCTCGGCCTGGCCGCCGAGTTCGGGCCGCAGGGGGTGGCGGTGAACGCGCTGTGGCCGCGGACCCTGATCGCCACCGACGCACTGAACATGATCCCCGGGGTGAGCGTGGGCAACGGCCGTCGCCCGGAAATCGTGGCCGACGCCGCCCATGCGGTGCTGGTGCGGCCCGCAGCCGGTTTCAGCGGCCGGTTCCTGATCGACGACGAAGTGCTGGCCGGAGCCGGCATCACCGACCTGTCCGGCTATGCCGTGGATCCCGCCCGGCCGCTGTTGCCGGACCTGTTCCTGGACTGAACCGGCAACATCGTACCCACCCCGGAGGCAAACCCGATGAAATACCTGCACGCGATGATCCGCGTCCACGACCTGGACGCCACCTGCCGCTTCTTCACCGAAGGCCTGGGCCTGCGCCAGACCCGGCGCAAGGACAGCGACGCCGGCCGCTTCACCCTGGTCTACTTCGGCGCGCCGGAGAACCCGGAGGCCGAGATCGAGCTGACCTACAACTGGCCGCCGGCCGACGGCTCGCCGCCGGAGGAGTACGGCAGCGCGCGCAACTTCGGCCACCTGGCCTTCGCCGTCGACGACATCTATGCCACCTGCGCCCACCTGCAATCGCTGGGAGTGACCATCAACCGCCCGCCGCGCGACGGCCACATGGCCTTCGTGCGCACCCCCGACCTGATCTCGATCGAACTGCTGCAGAAGGGCGAGCGCCTGGCCCCGGCCGAACCGTGGGCGTCGATGCCCAACACCGGCACCTGGTGAACCGCACCGGCCCGGCCGCGGCCAGCCTGCGGAGGGCCGGACCGCCGCCGTCGTCGTAAGGCGGCAAGCCCCCGTCCCCGGGCAGCCCCTGCCACGCAGGCCACGGCGATGGCGCCGGGCGTGCACGCCGGCAGTGAAGTCCGCCCGCCGTCGCGGCACAATGGCAGTTTGTTCCCGCCGTCCACGGATCCCCGCCATGACCGCCCCCACCGCCGACCTGCTCGCCCTCGGCCGCGACTACTACCTGCCCGTCTACCGCCCGCGCCAGATGGTGCTCGAGCGCGGCCAAGGCTCGCGCCTATGGGACAGCGAGGGCCGCGAGTACGTGGACTGGGCCGCCGGCATCGCCGTGTGCGGCCTGGGCCACAACGACCCCGACCTGCACGGCGCGCTGCTCGAACAGGCCGGCAAGCTGTGGCACACCAGCAACGCCTTCCTCAGCGAGCCGCCGCTGCACCTGGCCGAGGAGCTGGTGCAGGCTTCGCGCTTCGCCAGGCGCGTGTTCCTGTGCAACTCCGGCGCCGAGGCCAACGAGGCGGCGATCAAGCTGGTGCGCAAGTGGGCCGCCGCCCAGGGCCGCGCGCCGGAGCGGCGGGTGATCGTCACCTTCCGCGGCAGCTTCCACGGCCGCACCCTGGCCACGGTCACCGCCACCGCCCAGCCCAAGTACCAGGAGGGCTACGAGCCGCTGCCGAGCGGCTTCCGCTACGCAGGTTTCAACGACATCGCCCAGCTCGAGGCAGCGATGGCCGGCGGCGACGTGGCCGCGGTGATGCTCGAGCCGGTGCAGGGCGAAGGCGGGGTGATGCCGGCCGCGCCCGGCTACCTGCGCCAGGTGCGCGAGCTGTGCGATCGCCATGGTGCGCTGCTGGTGCTGGACGAGATCCAGGTCGGCATGGGCCGCACCGGCACGTTGTTCGCGCACTGGCAGGACGAGGTCGTGCCGGACATCGTGACCCTGGCCAAGGCACTGGGCGGCGGCTTCCCGGTCGGTGCGATGCTGGCCGGGCCGAAGGTGGCCGAGGTGATGCAGTTCGGCGCGCACGGCTCCACCTTCGGCGGCAATCCGCTGGCCGCCGCGGTGGCGCGGGTGGCGTTGCGCAAGCTGGCCTCGGCGCAGATCGAAGCGAACGTCGCACGCCAGTCGCAGGCCTTGCGCGAGGGCCTGATGGCGGTGGGCGGCGAGTTCGACCTGTTCGAGCAGGTGCGCGGCCGCGGCCTGATGCTCGGTGCCGTGCTCAAGCCGGCCTACGCCGGCCGGGCCGGCGAGATCCTCGACCATGCCGCCACCCATGGCCTGCTGCTGTTGCAGGCCGGCCCGGACGTGCTGCGCCTGGTGCCGGCGCTGAACCTGACCGATGCCGACGTGGCCGAGGGCCTGGTCCGCCTGCGCGCGGCGCTGGCGGGATTCGTCGGACGATGAATCCCGACGGCAACGCCGGCTTCATCCTGCGCCCCTGGCGTACGGACGATCTCGATGCGTTGCTCAAGCACGCCAACGACCCGTGGGTGCCACGCGGACTGAGCGATCGTTTCCCGCACCCCTACACCCGCGCCGATGGGCAGGCCTTCCTCGCCGGGCACGTGGTCGATTTTTCCGATCCCGTGCTGGCCATCGAGATCGCCGGCGAGGCCTGCGGCGGGATCGCGCTGCGCCGGGGCAGCGGTGAGCGTGCGCATGGCGGCGAACTCGGCTACTGGCTCGGCCGCGCGCACTGGGGGCATGGCTGGATGACCCGCGTGGTGGCGGCCTACCTGGACCGGGTGGTGCCCGGGTCGGGATTGCTGCGGGTCGAGGCCAACGTGCTCGATACCAACCCGGCTTCGGCGCGCGTGCTCGAGAAGAACGGTTTCGTCGAAGAAGGCCTGCGTCGCGGCGCAGTATGCAAGCCCGACGGCCTCCACGACCTGCGCCTGTTCGGACGCTGCTGGCCGCGGTAGCGGTAGCGCCGCGGGCCGTCAGACCGCATGCGCATCCTGTCGATGTCGGAGACGTCCGGTGCGCGGCGTCACGCCATCGAGGTGCCGGCCATCGGCCAGCGCGGCATCAGCCTGCGGCGACGGCCTCGAAGGCCTGGCGCGCGGCGGCGAGGGTGGCTTCGATCACGGCGTCGTCGTGGGCGCTGGAGAGGAAGCCGGCCTCGTAGGCCGAAGGCGCCAGGAACACGCCGTTCTCCAGCATCGCGTGGAAGAAGCGGTTGAACGCGGCGGTGTCGCAGGCCACCGCCTGGGCGTAGGTCTCCACCTTCTCGCCGGTGAAGAACAGGCCGAACATCGCACCCACGCGATTGGTGGTGACGGCCACGCCGGCCTCGCGCGCGGCCGCTTCCAACCCTTCGCACAACGCCGCCGTGGCGGCGGCCAGGCGCGGGTGGAAGCCCGGTGCCTGGACCAGTTCCAGCATCGCCAGGCCGGCGGCCATCGCCACCGGATTGCCGCTCAACGTGCCGGCCTGGTAGATCGGCCCGGACGGCGCGATCTGTGCCATCAGTTCGCGGCGCCCGCCGTAGGCGCCCACCGGCATGCCGCCGCCGATGATCTTGCCGAAGGTGGTCAGGTCCGGGACGATCCCGTAGTGCGCCTGCGCGCCGCCCAGGGCGACGCGGAAGCCGGTCATCACCTCGTCGAAGATCAGCAGTGCGCCGTGCCGCGTGCACAGTTCGCGCAGGTGTTGCAGGTAGCCCTCGCGCGGCGGGATGCAGTTGGCGTTGCCCACCACCGGCTCGATGATGACCGCGGCGATCTCGCCGCCGATCTCCTCGAACAGCGCGGTCGCGCCCTCGAAATCGTTGTAGCTCAGGGTGGCGGTCAGTTCGCTCAGTCCGGCCGGCACGCCCGGCGAGGTCGGCACGCCCAGGGTCAGCATGCCGCTGCCGGCCTTGACCAGGAACGAATCGCCGTGGCCGTGGTAGCAGCCCTCGAACTTGACGATGCGCTGGCGCCCGGTGGCGCCGCGCGCCAGGCGGATCGCCGACAGGGTGGCCTCGGTGCCGGAGTTGACCATGCGCACCATCTCGCACGAGGGCACCAGGCGGACGATGGTCTCGGCCATGGTGACCTCGGCCGGGCAGGGCGCACCGAACGAGAGGCCGTCGCGCACGGCTTTCTCCACCGCCTCGCGCACCGCCGGATGGTTGTGGCCGACGATCATCGGACCCCACGAGCCGACGTAGTCGATGTAGCGGTTGCCGTCCACGTCGAACAGGTAGGGGCCGTCGGCGCGCTGGACGAAGAACGGTTCGCCGCCGACCGACTTGAACGCCCGCACCGGCGAGTTGACCCCGCCCGGCAGCAGCTGCTGGGCACGGGCGAACAGGGCGTGGGAGCGGTCGTGGTTCATCGGTTCGATCCTGCAACGGCGAAACCGCCATTGTAGAGCCCACCGCCGGTCGGCCGCCTTGGGCGGTGCCGCGAGCGTGATGGTGCGCCAGGGGCCGGCCGACCGATGGTCGGCTCTACCCCGCGACGGTGCCGGGGCGGGGGGCGGCGAGGCAGGCGTTGTAGGCGCGTACGGCGGCCGCCGGGTCGGGGGCGTCGAACACGCCACCGACCACTGCCAGCAGGTCGGCGCCGGCGTCCACCAGCGGTCGCGCATTGGCGGGCGTGATCCCGCCGATGGCCACCCGCACCACCTCCAGGGTGGCGGCCGCGCGCAGCAGGTCCGGGGTGGCACGGCGCGTGGTCGCCTTGGTCGCCGTGGGGAAGAACGCGCCGAAGGCCACGTAGCTGGCGCCTGCGGCCACCGCGCGCCGGGCCAGTCCCAGGTCGTCGTAGCAGGACGCACCGATGATCGCGTCCGGGCCGAGCAGGACGCGAGCCGCGGCGAGATCGCCGTCGTCCTCGCCCAGGTGCGCCCCGGCCGCGCCGATCTCCCGCGCCAGCGCCGCATCGTCGTTCACCAGCAGCGGCACGCCGGCGCCGGCGCACAGCGTTTGCAGCGCGGCGGCCTGCGCGCGGCGCAGTTCCGCGGTGGCGGTCTTGTTCCGGTATTGCAGCCACGCCACGCCCTGGTCCAGCAACGGCGCCACCCGCGCCAGCAGGCGCACGGTGTCGGACTCGTCGGGGGTGATCAGGTAGAGGCCGCGGGGAAGCACGAAGGGGGCCGATGCGCGTTTTCCTTGGGAAGCGCACTCTGCCCCGCTTTGGTCCATGTGACAATGCGCGCCCCGCCAGCCCGGCATCCGCAGTCCCCGCATGAGCGCCATCGACGAAACGATTCCCTGGCGTGACTGGATGTGCGTGGTCTGCGGCTTCGTGTACCGCGAGGCGGAGGGCATGCCGGAGGAGGGCATCGCCCCGGGCACGCGCTGGGAAGACGTGCCGGACACCTGGACCTGCCCGGATTGCGGCGCCACCAAGGCCGATTTCGAGATGGAGCCCGTGTAGAGGCGGCCATTGATCGGCTACCCCCTCAGGTCGCCGGTCGGCGCCGCGGGAGGGCGGAGTCTAGTGGAGGATGGCGCGGGTGCCGGCCGCATCGACCAGGCGTTCGCGTACCTGTTCGGTGTCGGCGGCTTCCGGGGCCAGCTCCAGGTACCGGGCCAGGTCCTGGCGGGCGCCGGGCAGGTAGTCCAGTTCCAGGTAGGCCAGGCCGCGGTCGCGCAGCGCCTCGGTCTGGTCGGGGATCAGCTTCAGCACCCGGTCGGCGCTGCGCGCGGCGCGGTCCCACTGCCGGGCTTCGGCATAGACGCCGTGCAGGTTGCGCAGCACCCGCACCAGGATCGCGCGGTGCGGGGCGGGATCGAGGATCTGCAACAGCACGTTGTCGTCGGGGGTCTCGCCCAGGTGCGGCCGCGCCCGCTCGCGCAGTTCCTCCACCGCCAGCGGCCGGCCGCCGTTGAACGGGTCCATCACCAGCAGCCCGCCGTCCACCGGCAACCGCACCAGGAAATGGCCCGGGAACGACACCCCGTCCAGCGGGATGCCCAGCCGCCGCGCGACCTCCATCTGCACCATCGCCAGCGAGATCGGATTGCCCAGGCGCCGGTCCAGCACCTGGTTGAGGTAGCTGTTGCGCGGGTCGTAGTACTCGTCGTGGTTGCCGCTGTAGCCCAGTTCGTCGAACAGGTGGCGGTTGATCGCCGCCATCTGCAATGGCGCCTGGTCGAGGATGCCGACTTCGGCGCGCAGGTGGTCGGCATGGGCCTGGACCCGGGCTTCGTAGGGGCGCGGATCCAGGTCGGGATATTCGTCGCGGGCGATCAGCAACAGCGCGGGCAGCAACGGCAGGGCATCGTCGTCCAGCGCGGCGAGGGTGTTCCAGTCCGGCAGTGGCACGCGATCGATGCCCATGGCGCAAGACTAAGGCAAAAGGCCGGCGGGGTGGGAAGAGGGGCGCCGATCGTGCAGGTGCCGTCGGTCAGTCGCACGCGCGCCAGGCGAAAGGCGGCCGACCGGCCGCCGGCCACGCGCACAACAGGGAGACCAGGTTCAGTCGGCGATGCCGGGGCCGAAGGTCAGCGCGGCGCCGTTCTCCAGCTTCAGCCGCGCGGCCTGGCCGGCGTTGAGTTCCAGCACGTAGCGCGCCGGGCGATGGCTGGGGTACGGCGGGCAGCGGTCGCCGGCCGAGCACGGCGGCACGTCGCGCTGCTGCGCCACCAGCCTGCGCTCATTGTCGAAGTAGAGGATGTCCAGCGGGATCTTCGTGTTCTTCATCCAGTACGCCTGCGGCTCCTGGCGGTCGTGGATGAACAGCATCCCGTGGCCGGGCGGCAGCTCGTCGCGGAACATCAGCCCGCGCGCGCGTTCGGCGTCGTCGTCGGCGATCTCCACGGCGTAGCGCTCCCCGCCCAGTTCCACCCAGGGCGAACGCGCCGAGGCGCAGGCGCTGAGCAGGAGCAACAGGGGCAGCAGGCAGAGGCGGGTCATGGCCGTCGTCATGGTCATGCCGCCGTCGCCCAGGGCCGGATCCGCGCAAGCTCCTCGGCCAGCAAATCCTTCGCGGAAGCTGCTTCGTAATCCAGTTGCAGCCCGGTCCAGAAACCCTCCGACATGCCGAAGAATCGCGACAGGCGCAGGCCAGTGTCCACGGTGACCGCTCGGGTTCCGGCCACGATCTCGCCGATCCGGCGCTGGGGCACGCCGATTTCCTTGGCAAGCCTGTACTGGCTGATACCCATCGGCTCGAGAAATTCCTGCATCAGGATCTCGCCCGGATGCGGATATGGAACCTTGCGCATGTTGGCTTCTCCTCAGTGGTAATCGACGATCTCGACGTCCCTGGGGCCGTTGTCCGTCCAGACGAAGCAGATCCGCCACTGCCGATTCACGCGGATGCTGTGCTGCCCGGTGCGGTTGTCCCGCAACGCTTCGAGATGGTTGTTGGGTGGAATCCTCAAGTCGTCAAGCACGCCGGCCCGGTTGAGCATCGCCAACTTGCGCATTGCTACCGACCCGATGTTCACGAAACGACGCGAATGGCCTTCTTCGAACAGGCTCCGGGTGTCTTTGCACCTGAAGGAAAGGATCGCCATGACCCGATACTAACGTAAGGCGTTAGTATTGCACAACATCACGTCCCTGGCAGGTCACGGGGCGGTCGCGGCCTGGCGGTAGCGGGCATGCAGGTCGGCCACCGCGGCGTCCAGGCGCAGCGGGTCGCCGTCGTTCACGATCAGGTCGTCGGCCATGGCCAGGCGCACCTGGCGGGTGGCCTGGGCGGCGATCATCCGCGACGCCAACTCCGCATCCACGCCGTCGCGGCGCATCAGCCGCGCGTGCTGCAGCTCCTCCGGCGCGTCCACCACCAGGATCCGGTCCAGCCATGGGTACGCCGCGGGCCCGGCTTCGGCCAGCAGCGGCACGGCCACGATCGCGTACGACCCGGTCGCGGCCAGGCATTGCTCCTTCAGCAGCGCACGGATCGCCGGATGGGTGATCGCCTCCAGGTCGCGTCGCGCCTGCGCATCGGCGAACACCAGCGCGCGCAGCTGCCGGCGGTCCAGGGTGCCGTCTTCCCGCAGCATCCCCGCGCCGAAGCGCTCGGCGATGCGCGCCAGCGCCGGCTGCCCCGGTTCCACCACCGCGCGCGCGGCCAGGTCCGCGTCGACCACGGCCACGCCCAATGCCTCGAAGCGCCGGGCCACCTCGCTCTTGCCCGAGGCCACCCCGCCGGTGAGGCCGATGATGAAGTCGCTCATCCCGCTCCTTCGCAAGTCTGTGGCCGAGGAGGGCGGCCGAGGGCAGGGCGGCGCCTCACCCCAGCCCGGCGAAGCGCAGGTACGCGCCGATCATGTCTCCGCCCCAGAAGAACACCAGCCAACCGGCGATGGCCAGGTAGGGGCCGAAGGGGATGGGAGTGGCGCGGTCGCGGCCTTGGGCGGCCAGCCAGATCGAACCGATCACCGCGCCCACCACCGAGGAGAGCAGGATCACCGGCAGGATCCCGCGCAGGCCCACCCACGCGCCGATCGCCGCCAGCAGCTTGAAGTCGCCGTGGCCCATGCCTTCCTTGCCGGTGAGCTGCTTGAACAGCCACCACACGCTCCACAGCGACACGTAGCCGGCGATGGCGCCCAGCAGGGCCGGCTTGGGTTCGATGAACAGCTTGTCCAGGCTGGCGATCAGGCCCAGCCACATCAGGCTCAGGGTCAACTGGTCCGGCAGCAGCCGGGTGCGCAGGTCGATGCCCGACAGCGCGATCAGGAACCAGGTGAACACCATCGCCCCGAACCCCTGCCAGCCGAAGCCGAAGCGCCAGGCGCACACCACCGTCAGCAGGCCGGTCAGCAGTTCCACCAGCGGGTACTGGATGGAGATCTTCTGGCCGCTGTAGCGCGAGCGCCCGCGCAGGGCCAGCCAGCTGAACACCGGGATGTTCTCCCACCACTTCAGGCGGTCGCCGGTGACCGGGTCGTGCGAGGGTTCCACCACCACCCCGGGCGGGGGCGGGTCGTAGAGCTCCGGCAGTTCCAGGATCTCGCGCGCGTCACGCTTCCATTCCCATTCCAGCCGCCTGGGCAGGCGCAGGATAACCACGTTGAGGAAGCTGCCCACGGCCAGGCCGAGCGCGGCGGCGAGGGGATAGCCCAGGGCGGGCTGGGTGTCGAGGAAGGCCATGCGTGGCGTCGGTTCGCGGAAAGGCGTTCAGGTTACGGGCAAAAAGGGGCCCGAGGGAATATCCGTCTGGAATCGATATTTCCCCTGGCCCCTCCCGCGCGTACTTCAACGTGCTGGTGCGGGTGAAGTGGACATTCCCGCGGGCCCTCCTCCTCCCAGTGGATGCTGTATCGCAATCTCACGCCCATGGCCTAGAGGATGGCTGGCAAGCCGCTGAGAGCCGGACTTCCGGTGTCATGCCGACGGCAGGACACGGTTCACCTGAACCTGTCGCGCCGCGACATAGGAAAGCCTCCGCCGCAGCTGCAGGCAAAACAAACCCCGCCGGGGCGGGGTTCGGTGGGACAAGCAGGCCTTGAAGGGCGCATGGTCCGCTGTGGGGTTCGAATAGCCTGGTAGTCGGTTAAATCGTGGCGCCGAGCTTGAAGATGGGCAGATACATGCCGATCACCATGCCACCGACCAGTACACCAAGCACCACCATGATCATCGGCTCGATCAGGCTGGCCAGCGCGTCGACCGAGTTGTTGACTTCTTGCTCGTAGTACTCGGCCACCTTGAAGAGCATGGTGTCCAATGCGCCGGCTTCCTCGCCGATCGCGGCCATCTGGATCACCATGTGCGGGAACAGATGGGTCTGTTTCATCGCAAGGTTGACCGGGTAGCCGACCGCCACATCGTCACGGATGCGATGCACCGCTTTCTCGTAGACGCTGTTGCCGGTGGCACCGGCCACCGAGTCCAGTGCTTCGACCAAAGGCACGCCAGCTTTGAAGGTCACGGCAGTAGTACGGGCGAAGCGGGCAATGGCACTGTTTTGCATGATCGGGCCGATCACCGGGATCTTCAGTACAACCTTGTCGAGGAAGTGCTGGAAGGCGGGTGAACGCTTGTAAAAGAAGAAAAAGCTGAAGAAGCCACCAACTGTGATAGTCAAAAATATCCACCAGTAGGAAACCATGAAGTTGGACGCTGCCACGATCATTTTGGTGAAGGCAGGCAGGTCGCCGCCAAAATCGCGAAACACTTGTTCGAATTGGGGTACGACGTAGATCAACAGGATGGCGCTGACAATGATCGCCACAGCGATGGTCATGGCCGGATAGAACAGCGCCTTCTTGATCTTGCCCTTCAGTGCCTCGATGTTTTCCTTGTAGCTGGCAATGGTGTCCAGCACCGTTTCCAGTACGCCGGCACTTTCGCCGGCACGGACCAGATTGCGGAACAGTTCGTCGAACTGCACAGGGTGTCTGCTGATCGCCTCATACATTGAGGAGCCACCCTCGATATTCACGCGGATATCGTCCACCATGGCCTTCATCCGCGGATTCTTCTGCCCGCCGCCGATGATCTCCAGCGAAGAGACGATCGGCACGCCGGACTTCATCATTGTGGCCATCTGCCGGCTGAAGAAGGCAATTTCCTTGGGGGTGATGACCCGGCCTGCAGAACCGAACAGCGGCTTGGGCTTGGGCTTGACAGATGTAGGGTGAATGCCTTGGCGACGCAGTTCTGCCTTGAGCAGGTTGGCGTTCCTCGCAGGCGATTCGCCCTTCATCTTCACGCCGCGCTTGTCGGTTCCCTCCCAGACGAACGGCACCAGCTGATTGGTGGCACGGTCGACAGGTGCGGGTGGCGCTTTCTTCATGGCGGTGCGGGTCGCGGACATGCTTCAAATCTCCCCGCCGGCATCCCCACGCCGGCCTGATCACAGCATGGTATCCCCTAATCCCGCCCCTGACACGCAACCCTCATCACGCTTCCAGGCCCGGCCCTTGCCGGGTGCTGGCCGCTGGTCGGCACCTCCCTTCCCAGCCCTCGGCATGCCCTCTTGCGTCACAATGTGACGTAAATTGCCACTTCCGGGACGCGAATCTGGCTCCGACCCTTGCCGGGGTGCGCTTCGACTCCGCCTGCTGCCTTGGAATTGTTGGCACGCATCCTGCATCATTATCCGCACGTGGCCTCAACCACGCGAAACCCGCGTTCCGGCAAGGACACGGGTCCTAATCAGGCAAGTGTCCTAACCACCTATCCGCTCCAAGGGGAAACACCATGAAGAAGAGCATGCAGGGCTTCACCCTCATCGAACTGATGATCGTTGTCGCGATCATTGCCATCCTGGCGGCCATCGCGCTGCCGGCTTATCAGGACTACGTCGTGCGCTCGCGCGTTGCGGAAGGCATGGGCCTGGTGTCCGCTGCCAAGGTGACCGTCGTAGAAAATGCCGCCAACGGCAACGCCCTTGCCGGTGGCTGGACCGCTCCCACGGCTACCCGCAACACGGCCAGTGTGGCCATTGCTGCTGACGGTGTGATCACCCTGACCACCACTGCGCGTGCCGGTGGCGGCACCATTGTTTTCACCCCGAGCCCGGCTCTGGTGGCGGGTACCCCCCCGGCAACCAATGTCACTTGGGTTTGCAACACTGGCGGTAGCCTGGCTCAGAAGTACCGCCCGGCCGAGTGCCGTACCTGATAAATGGTAAATCGGGGCAGCATTACACCCCGTTCGCTTCACCACAAACCCCGCTTCGGCGGGGTTTGTGCTTTCCGGACATTACAGCCACGATCAGACATGTGTGGATGGCTGTAACGGCGCTTCAACCGTGTCGGTCCATCCCCGACATCCCCATGGAATATGCGTTGCAATTCAGTAAATCGACGGTTGAAAACAGTCTGACTCTCGCCCCGAATATTCCATTCTTGCGTTCAGCTACTTATTCGGGAGGCCGTAGGCAAGGCCCGAGAACCCTGTCGGTCAGGGTTGGACATGGTTATGACCAGCGTAAGTTGGAGGGCATCACGCCTACCGGGATGAGCGGTAACGATCAGTGTCCCCGCAGACGCCTGAATCCCGTCTCAGAATCTCTCGTGCTCGCACTCCGAGATTCATTCAGGCGGTTTCTCGGGAGAACCTGAAAGCGTTGTCGGCCAATCGGTCGGACGTTGTCGGTCGCAATGCCGTGTGGCCGACTGATCAGTTTTATCTGGTGACATTGGAGACTCTACGACCATGAGCAGGGCTTCTGTAGTCGTGGCTTTGGTGATCGCGACATCCGCAGGTTCCTCCTTGGCGGAGGATGCGCATACCGATGCGGCAGCGCAGTACATGATCGAGCAATCCAGGGCCTGGGCTGAGCAGGCCTGCGGCGGAAAGTGGGTCATTTCCGGTCTGCTTGCCGACGATTTCCGGGGGACTTCGCCCAAGGGTGTTCGCTACGGCAAGCCGGCCGGCGAGCCAGTGCATGATCCTGCCACCAGGTGGTCGAAAGACTGCAGCCTGGATGAGGCGGAAGTGAAGTTTTTCGGCTCCAGTATCGCTGTGGTGTACGGAGCCGAGTCGAAGACGGCTGTTCTCGAAGACGGGAAGCAGGAACGGCGTTGCCTGGTCTGGACCGACACCTGGAGCCTTCGCGACGGAAAGTGGCAGATCATTGCCGTGCAGGACAATCGCATCGAATGTCCTGCGGAGTCCGGCGCGTCGCCCGGGGAATAAGGGCCGCAGGAGATGCCGGTTTGACTTGCCTCGGTCGGGCTTGTTATCCGCCACGACCCCCTCTCCGGCGGGTTACGGGATTTTCCTGTCGCCAGTAGACTGGATGCCGACCGGGGGACGTAGGGTCTAACGTGACGGTTCTACTTCCGCTGGCAACAGGGGCGGCCCCTGCGACGTTGCCATCGTGGACTATCGCTAGAACATCCGGCATCCGTTGGGTGACGCCGATCTGGAAATCCACCAGATTGTCGCCTGAGCTAGGGAGGCGTCGGATGCCTGTGCCGACCGCCGGTCGACACCTGCGAGGGCGCGCCGTACCTGGAACAGGGTGGGGTTCACATTCCGGGCAGGTGCGCTGCCGGAGCCGGAGGAACGCTGGCATGGGGTTTGCGTTATCTTTGCACCCGTCTGTTCAACAGGGGGATCCCGGCCCATGAGCGCAGTGCCCGCACCCAACATCAACCTCGTCGGCATCACCGGCATCGCTCGCCGGCTGGTCCAGGACGGGGCTTTGGATGAGGCTGCCGCACGCAGCGCCATGGCCGACGCCAGTGCCGCCAAGGTGCCGCTGGCGCAATGGATCGCCGAGAAGAAGCTGGTCGGCGCCGCATCGATGGCGGCGGCCAACGCGGTCGAGTTCGGCATGCCGCTGCTGGACGCCACGGCGTTCGACCCCACCCACAATGCGATGAAGCTGGTCAGTGAGGAACTGGTGCAGAAGCACCACGTGCTGCCGCTGTTCAAGCGTGGCGGCAAGCTGTTCCTGGGCACCAGCAACCCCACCCAGACCGCCGCCCTGGCCGAGATCCAGTTCCACACCAATCTGGTGGTGGAGGCGATCCTGGTCGACGACGACCAGATCCGCCGGGTCCTGGAGCAGTGGCAGAACCTCGGTGGCCAGATCAGCGGTGACCTGGGCGACGACGACGGCGAGGGCCTGGATACCCTGGAGGTCGGTGCCGGGGACGAGGACGCCGGCTCCGAATCGGGGGTGGACGCCAAGGGCGAAGACACGCCGGTGGTCAAGTTCGTCAACAAGGTGCTGGTGGACGCGATCCGCCGCGGCGCCTCGGACATCCACTTCGAACCCTACGAGGGTGACTACCGGGTGCGGCTGCGCATCGACGGCCTGCTCAAGAGCGTGGCCCGGGCGCCGGTGAAGCTGAGCCCGCGCATCGCCGCGCGCCTGAAGGTGATGGCGCAGCTGGACATCGCCGAGAAGCGGGTGCCGCAGGACGGGCGCATCAAGCTCAACCTGTCCAAGACCAAGCAGATCGACTTCCGCGTCAGTACCCTGCCGACCCTGTTCGGCGAGAAGGTGGTGCTGCGCATCCTGGACGGCAGCGCGGCCAGGCTGGGCATCGAAAAGCTGGGCTACGAGGAGGACCAGCAGAAGCTGTTCCTGGATGCCATCGCCAAGCCCTACGGCATGGTCCTGGTCACCGGCCCGACCGGTTCGGGCAAGACGGTGTCGCTGTACACCGCGCTGGGCATCCTCAACGACGACCAGCGCAACATCTCCACGGTCGAGGATCCGGTGGAAATCCGCCTGCCGGGCGTGAACCAGGTGCAGCAGAACACCAAGCGCGGGATGACCTTCGCCGCGGCGCTGCGCAGCTTCCTGCGCCAGGACCCGGACATCATCATGGTCGGCGAAATCCGCGACCTGGAGACGGCCGAGATCGCGATCAAGGCGGCGCAGACCGGCCACATGGTGCTGTCCACCCTGCACACCAACGATGCGCCGCAGACCATCGCGCGCCTGATGAACATGGGCATCGCCCCGTACAACATCACCTCCTCGGTGACCCTGGTGATCGCCCAGCGCCTGGCGCGGCGGTTGTGCTCCAAGTGCAAGAAGCCGGTGACGCTGCCGGAGAACGCGCTGCTGGCCGAGGGTTTCAGCGAGGCCGAGGTCAAGGCCGGTTTCACCCTGTACGACGCGGTGGGATGCGACGAGTGCACCGAGGGCTACAAGGGCCGCACCGGCATCTACCAGGTGATGCCGATGAGCGAGGAGATCCAGGCCATCGTGCTGGAGGGCGGCAACGCCATGCAGATCGCCGAGGTGGCGCTCAAGGCCGGGGTGAACGACCTGCGCAAGTCGGCGTTGCTGAAGTGCCGCAATGGCATCACCAGCCTGGCCGAGATCAACCGCGTGACCAAGGACTGAGCCGTCCGGCCAGCCGATGTTCAGCATTCCGATACGCGTGTACTGGGAAGATACCGATGCGGGTGGGGTGGTGTACCACGCCCGCTACGTGGCTTTCCTGGAACGCGCGCGCAGCGATGCGCTGCGGATCCTGGGCCGGGGCCAGCGGGACCTGCAGCGGGCCGGGCAGGTGTTCGCGGTGCACTCGATGCGGCTGGAGTTCCTGCGCCCTGCGCGGCTGGACGACCTGCTCGAGGCCACCGCGGCGGTGACCCGCCTGGGCCGGGCCAGCCTGGTCTTCTCCCAGCGCATCCTGCGCGGGGAGGAGGTGTTGCTGGAGGCGGAGGTGAAAGTGGCGTCGCTGCGCGCGGCCGACTTCCGCCCCTGCCCGATGGACCCGGCGCTGTACCAGGAACTCCACAGGCTGCAGGCCGGTCCGACCCCATGAGGCGCCCCCGGGCGTAGAGGCATCCATGGCGCGCGGGCGGCGCCGGCGGCAACATCCCCCCATGCGACGAAGGACAGAGGAAACAGCAGGATGACCGCAACCTTCCTGGCCCTGGCGGCCACCGTGGTGCAGGCGCTGCCGGAAGAGGCCGCGGCCGCGGCGGCAGCCACCGCCGCACACGGCGGCATCAACTACCTGGACCTGATGCTGCGCGCCAGCCTGCCGGTCAAGCTGATCGTGCTGCTGCTGCTGGCCGGCTCGCTGATCAGCTGGGTGATCATTTTCCGCAAGCTGCGCACCTTCAAGGCCGCCGACCACGAGGCCGACGAGTTCGAGGGCCGGTTCTGGTCCGGCGCCGAGCTGGGCAAGCTGTATGCGGCGGCCACCGACCGCAACCGGGTGGTGACCGGGCTGGAGGCGATCTTCGAGGCCGGCTTCCGCGAGTTCAGCCGCCTGCGCGAGCGCCGCCACGACGGCCGGGTGCAGCTGGAGGGTGCCCAGCGCGCGATGCGGGTGGCCTACACCCGCGAGGTCGGGCAGCTGGAGGGCAACCTGGAGCTGCTGGCCAACATCGGTTCGACCGCGCCCTACGTGGGTCTGGTCGGCACCGTGTTCGGGATCATGGTGACCATGCACGACATGGTCAGCCAGGGCGCGCAGGTGGGCATTGCCTCGGTGGCGCCGGGCATCTCCGAGGCGCTGTTCGCCACCGCCATCGGCCTGTTCGTGGCGATCCCGGCGGTGTGGGCCTACAACCGCTACACCACCCGGGTGGAGCGGCTGGCGCTGCGCTACGAGAGCTTCGCCGACGAATTCAGTTCGATCCTGCAGCGCCAGGCCGGCGCGGGCGAATAAGGCCAGGCGACCGCGATGAGCATGATGACCCGCCACAAGCGCCGCAAGCTCAAGTCCGAGATCAACGTGGTGCCGTACATCGACGTGATGCTGGTGCTGCTGATCATCTTCATGGTGACCGCGCCGCTGCTGAGCCTGAGCGTGGACGTGGACCTGCCCAAGTCCAGCGCACGCGCGGTGGACAGCAAGAAGGATCCGGTGATCGTCACCGTGGACGCGGACGGGCGCTATTTCCTGACCGTGCAGGGCGGCAAGCCCGAGCCGATCGACGCCACCGAGCTCAAGCCGCGGCTGGAGGCCTTCGTGGCCCAGAACCGGGACGTGCCGGTGTTCGTCGCTGCCCCGGGCGCGGTCGAGTACCAGAAGGTCATGGACACCATGGCCCTGGTCCAGGCTGCCGGGGTACCGCGGGTGAGCCTGATGAGCCAGCCCGGTGGCAATGCACGCTGACGCCTTCTACCGCAATCCCGGCGACCGCGACGGCGGCCTGGCCGGCCCGCTGGGGCTGGCGCTGGCGCTGCACCTGCTGGTGGCGCTGCTGTTCTGGGCAGCATGGCGATGGTCGCCGCAGCGGCAGGTGGAAGCGGCGGCCGGAACTCCGGCGATCGAGGCTTCGCTGGTGATCTCGTCGTCCGACCTGGCCGCGGCCCAGCGCCGTGCCGAGGACGCGCCCAAGCCCGAGCCGCTGCCCGAGCCGGTGCAGGAACCGGCGCCGGAGGAGGTCGTGCCGCCGCCGCAGCCGTTGCCCGAGCCGCGCCCGCAGGACGCGGTGGTGGCGCCGCAGCCCAAGGCCCAGGAGTTCATCCCGCAACCGGACACGGCGGACCAGGACGCCGCCCGCCGCGACGCGATCGCCCGGGAAAAGGCCGAGCGCGAGCAGGAGGAGCGCCGCCGCCAGGAGCAGGTCGACCTGACCGAGCAGCGCGAGAAGCAGAAGGCGGCCGAGAACCAGCGCCGGCTGGCCGAGCAGGCCGAGGCGGAGAAGCAGAAGAAGCTGGCCGAGATCCGCGCCCAGCGCGAGAAGGCCGAGCGCGAGCGCGAGCTGGCCGAGCAGCGCTTGAAGCGCATGGCCAAGTTGCGCCCGCAGTAGAGAAAAACGAGGAAAAACCTCAAAAAGGCCGGAAAATCGACAAATTCCGGCCTTTTTCATGCCGAAAAGTAAAATTTGTCGGTTTCCCGGGCTC
>JAFLEA010000013.1 GCA_017302035.1 Lysobacterales bacterium | reverse complement strand
GTAGCCGCGCGGCGTCTCCACTGGCGAGACGCCGCCGCCCCTGAAACGACGAAGCCCCGCCGAAGCGGGGCCTGTCGGGATCTGGTGCCGGAAATAGGAATCGAACCTACGACCTACGCATTACGAATCGCTGCGCGCGCATAGTGCCATGATTTGGTATCAGACGGCCTAAGTGCGCTTACAGCAAGGGAAAACCGCGACCTAATGAGGCTTCAGGGCACTTACGGCGCGTCTGAACACGGCACCTTGTGGTGCGAAACCGTGTCCGTGCCGTGGCCCCGCCACCCACGGAGCCAGCATGAAGTCGAAGATCACCCAGTCCCTCGTCGAGAGGGCGCCCCGCCCCGAGCCGGGCAAGTCGGTCCTGTACGCCGACACCGAGATGAGGGGGTTCTACCTCATCGTCACCGCCACCAAGCGCAGCTTCTACGTCCAGTCCCTCGTCAACGGCCGTCAGGTCAGGACGAAGCTGGGCGACCACCCGGCGATGGACGCCAAGCAGGCCCGCGACGCCGCCCGACAGACGCTGGTCGGAATGCGCGGCGGGGTCAACCCGAACGAGGAGCGCCGCCGGGCGCGTGCGCGCGGGATCACCCTGCGCGAGGCGCTCGACCTCCACCTGGCGGCCAAGCCGCTGTCCCCGAGGACCAAGGACGACTACCGCTACAACTGCGAGCAGTACCTGTCCGACTGGCTCGACCGCCCGCTGGCCGAGCTCGGCGCGGACCGCTCGGGCGTGCGCGACAGGCACCGCCGCATCACCGAGCGGCACGGCGCGCCCTCGGCGGACAACGCCTTCCGCATCTTCAGGGCCGTGTACAACCGGGGCCTGCGCGAGCACCCGGACCTGCCGCCGAACCCCTGCGGGAACGTGGACTACCACGGGCTGCGGCGTCGCAAGGTGGACGCGCCGACGGACAGGCTCAAGGCGTGGGGCAAGGCGGTGCTCGGGCTCCACCCTGTGCGCCGCGACCTGCACCTCTTCATGGTGCTCACGGGCATGCGGCGCACCTCGGCCTGCGAGGCTCGCGCATCCGACCTAGACCTCGCCTCCGGGCGCCTGCACGTGCCCAAGCCCAAGGGCGGATCGACCCGCGCGTTCGACCTGCCGCTGTCGGGGCCGCTCGCCGACCTGCTCGGCCACCGCGTCGAGGAGAACCCGCGCCTGCACCGCAAGAGCCCGTGGCTGTTCCCCGCCGAGTCGAAGTCGGGCCACGTCGCCGAGGTCGCGCAGCACGAGCTGGACGGACTGACGGGCCACGCCCTGCGGCACACGTTCGCCACGCTCGCCGTGCAGGCCGGTGTCCCGCTGCTTGAGCTGAAGTACCTGCTCAACCACGCGGCGAGCAACGTCACGATGGGCTACATACACGTCGGCCCCGAGCACCTGCGCAACCACCAGGAGGCCGCGTCGCGCTACATCCTCGAACAGCTCGGCCTCGAATGGACCGAGGGCGAGTGGCCGCCACGCCTCGCAAGCACGCCTACTGACGCACCGTCAACAAACGAATGCGAGGTCGCGTAGTGCCCAGCAATAATAGTTCACGGCATCAAAAAGTGTGCTTAGCATCCCCTACCAGCTGGTCAATTCCGATCAGTGAAAACCATCTGGAGAAATGAAAATGAGCATCATCAAGAACGGCTACACCAAGCCCCTCCGCCACCCCACCACCCTGTATTTCTTCGCCCGGAACGAGTTGAACGCCATCGCGTTCGACCTGTTGAACTGGGAGGGTTCGCGCGAGAGGGCAGTGTCAGCGTGGAAGCTGCTCACTAGCGCGGTGCTGAAGGCGCGCCAGCAGCGGGAAAACAACGACGAGGTTGCCCTGCTCTACGGCGCAGTCGTGAAGGATGTGGGAGAAGACACTGCACAGCACGAGTTCGGCGTCTATTACTCCGGCAGCTTCGATAGCGAGCTGAATGAGTGGTACCAGGCGTACATCACCCTCGCGGACAACTACGGATTCCATGCCTGGCCCATGTTGGCATTGGCCGACTACCTCCGCGAGTTCGAGGGGTACGACGACGCAAGGGCGAAGGCCACCGCGCAGCGCGCGTGGGAGACCGCGCTCATGGTGTACGACGCCGGCAAGTTGGCCGACAAGAAGCCTGCGGAGAAGCAGAAGAAGAAGGCAGCATGACAGTCGATCCCCGTGTCCAGGTGCGGCGTCGCGTCGAGGATCGGATGAGCCGACACGTCGGCAAGCGCATCCGCGTCAGCGGTGAGGCAAACGACCTGATCGGCATCATCCGCGATCACATGGTCTTCCAGAAGGATGAGGTGGCGAAGCTGGAACTGCGGCTGCTGCTGGAAGAGTGTCTGACCGAGCTGGACGAACTCGAAAAGGTGCACGCCTGATCCGCAGTCGGCGCGCGACGCATCACAAGGCGATGAAATGAAAGGGCCACCGTGACGGTGGCCCTTTCTCGTACACGACGGGAGAACGGCGTCAGCCGTCGGATGGCGCGGGCTCGACCACCCGAACTGTGGACAGCGCCTCGGCCGACTGCTCCTCGTCCATGTCGGCCGGGTGGTGCTTCTGACGCGGCGGCACCTCGACGCCCCTCTTGCGCATGTCGTTGGCGTACCAGCGCACCGACTTGGCCGTGGCAGCCGCGCCCTCGATCTGCGCGTTGACCATGTCCGCGATAAGCGCGTGCGGGTGGCCGGCCGGGTCCATCAGGATCGCGCGTGCGAGCGCGCCCACGCCGAGGCCGCGCGGCTTCTTCTCGGCGGCCTCGGGCGCCTCGGTGACCTCGGCCTTCGGCTCTGCGCGCTGCGCGGTCACCTTGGGCTTCTTCGGCTGCCCGAACGAGGCCAGGTCGATGTTCTTGTCGGCCGCGACCTGCTCGATCCGGGCGACGAGCTTGGCCCGGGTCGCGAAGGTCTTGGGGCCTGCTGGCTTGTCGGCGATCTGGTTGTGCAGGGCCAGCAGGTCCTTGGTGGGCATCTCTTCCAGCTTCATGGCGTTCTCCTACGTGTTGGTGGGCACGTAGGCATTAGGTCGCGGTTCCCTCGATCCGGGAGCCCCCTCGACGCTGTTTTCAGGCCATCTAACTTGCTGTCGGCGCGCGAGGGTCCGCAAGCGCATGAAAAAGAAGGGGATGCCCTTGGGACATCCCCTCCGAAACACGGCCGGGCCACCCGTTGCCCTCTGCGCACCTAACCAACCCGGCCGGGTTTGCTCGGGTCAGGCCGGGAGGAAGGCCAGGTGCGCCATCCCCGACCCCAGGGCGTCAGCCCTGCGCTTGGTCTCGCGGTCGACGTACAGGTCCAGCGCGCGGCAGTAGGGCTGCCCGGCCAGCGCCGCGGCCTCGTCGAACTCCTCGGAGCCGACGGCCACGCCGTTGCGGGCCGCTGCGGCCTCGAGCTCGGGGAACGGGTCGCACCTGTGCTGGATCGCCGCGACCAGGGCCGCGAGTGCCAGCATCGCCGGGTGGCACGGCGGGTAGTGGGCGCGCCGGTCAGTCATCGCCGTCGCCCCCGATCAGGTCGTGGTCGATGTCCCGCTCGCGCATGGCGAGCTGCACCGAGCCGAGCGGGTTGGACTTGCCGGCGTACCAGGCGCGGATGGCGACCAGGATGCCCTGGAGGCGCGCGTCGCCCAGCTTGATGTACTCCTGCACCTTCAGGAAGTCGTCCTGCTTCATCGCGGTCGCCAGCTCGACCGGGCCGACCGGGCGGTCCTTGGTGGGCAGGCGGTCGATCAGGGACAGCACGGCGGAGGCCAGGGCGACGTTGCGCGTGCCGACGGCGACCTGGGCCATGTGGCCGAGCTCGGCGGGGCCGGCGTGCTGGAGCTGCTGGAGGTACTCGGTGCGCTTGGGGTCGCCCAGTGCGGCGCGGGCCAGGACCTTGGCCGGGGAGTCGTAGAACTGGCGCTGGGCGACCAGCTGCGCGTGCGGCGCGCCGGCGTCCTTCATGATCTTGTCCAGCTCGGCCTTGGAGTTGTCCTTGATCTCGCGGACGCTGGCGAGCGTCTCGTGTTCGGCGAAGCGGGCCACGTCGGCCATGCCGATGCCGGGAGCGCTCTTCCAGCGCGCGGCGATCTGCTGCTTGCGGGTCGCGATGTCCTTGTTCAGCCGCTCGATCGCGGCGAGGGTGCGCTTGTGCAGCAGGTCCAGGGTCGAGGCGAGCTCGCCGATCTGCTGTGCGCTGAGGAGGGGGGTGTCGCTGAGTTCGATCTTCATTGCTCGTGGGCTCCGGTGGGTTGTGGTCCTCCGGTCGCCTGTCACGAGCGCATCCCCAGCCGTGGGGTGGTCTGCGCGCCTGTGCGCTGACCGGATGCCTGCAATGTGTCGGGGTGCGCTGGCCGCGAACGCCATCGTTTCCCGGACGTGTTTCCCTCGAAGCTGCCGCCGTCACTGCGGCTTGCGAATCATGGGCTTGGCCTCGCGCCGCCCGCCGATGGAATGTCAGGCGTCCCAGTCGGGACGCGGCCCGGTCGGCATGCCGCCGGCCCCGCCGCAGTCCAGGCACATGCGGGCGCGGGCCACGTCCTCGGAGAAGTGGGACCGCCCGCAGCACATGCAGCGGAGCCAGCCGACCCGGCGCACGACCCTGGGCGGGTCGTAGTTCGGGTCCATCACGGGGGCGCGTCGCGCGCCGCCGTCGTTCGGCCACCGCTCGGGCTCGGTTAGGGGCCTGGCGATGCGCCTGTCCTCGGGCGTCAGCTCCCGCCGGCCGGGCGTCGCGCCGAGCCAGCGGTAGTCGGGCCACCTGTCGGAGTGGCACCGGACCGACACCCGGTTGGGGCTGAGGCCGAGCGCCTGGGCCGCCTGCCTGGCGGAGGGGTATCGCACCCCGCACACCTCGACGGCGACCGCGTGCCCGTTAGTGCCCGCGGTTGACGCTGCCATGCTCGCGCCGCGCCTCGTACTCCAGCGACATGCGCTCCCACTCGTCCGCGTCCAGGCGCGGCACCGGGCCGAGGCACGTCATCTCCGACGCCCGGGCCAGGGCGTCGCGCCCGCCCATCGCCTTGACCGCCTCGGGCGCCGTGTCGTGGATCGCGCCCAGCATGACCTCGATCTGCTCCGCCTTGGCCAGGGCCTCGGCGACGCTCAGCCTGTCACTCATCGTCGTGCTCCTCGTCGTGCGGCCGCGCCGCGTTGTACTTGGAGAGCAGCGCCACGAGCTGGGCGCGCTCGTCGGCGGGCATCGCCAGCAGGGCGTCGGCCGACAGGCCCGTGTCCTCGACCCTGACGCGCAGCCTGTCCGCCATCTGCTCGCCGTAGCGGAACTTCAGGAGGACCTCCAGGAGCCTGTCGCTGTGCTTGCGCACCGTGAGCGGCCGCTCCTCGCCGCTCTGCGGGTCCCTCACCGTAGCGAGCCTGCCGCCGTGGATCACGGGCTCGTCGTACCCGAGCGCCGCGCGCCTGTACGCCTCGTCCAGCAGCGAGTCGAGGGCAACCTCGACCGCCTTCTCCCACCGGGTGCGGAACTCGACGTCGTTGGCCTTGTGGTAGAAGGCCGTCTGCCTGCTGATGCCCGCCGCGGCCGCGGCCTGCTTGGGCGAGCACGTGTCCTCCAGGACCTGGAAGAACACCTCGCGCCGCTCGGGCGTGAACGAGTTGGGGGTGGACTGCACGGCCGCCGTCTCCATGAAAAGTGGCTTACGGCGTGATCGTGTCGTGCTTACGCGCGCAGGCACGCCATCGTTCAAGCAGTCGGCTCAAGGACTTGGACGGTCCCGACCCTCTGATGTGCGATCAGGCGGCGCGCTCGGCCACGGTCGGCGGGAGCTTCTCCTCGCGCGCGAGGGACAGGAAGCACACGGTCGGAAGGACGATCCGGCCGCGTTCCCCGCGTAGATCGCCACGCCCGACGCGCTCGGCCAGGCTCAGGCCGCGCCGAATCCCTCACACGACGCGCAGCACGACATTCTCAAGGGCAACTCGGAAGCCGTGCGTAAAGCTGTTCGCTGTTTTTTCTTTGTTTTACTTAGCTTTATTGATCTATGAACAACTTGAACAACTTGCACAGCTTATTTCTCACCGACGACGAATCGAAAGTCTCCCCGCAACAGAGTGGCGTGTCGGCGAGGTCTGCGCGGCGCCAAAAATCCTAAAACGATTTCGGAGCCGAGAAACGCGTTCGGGCTGTTCGCCGATTCATAAGCGCATGATCCGTAAAGCGAAACGAGCAAGAAGAAGCCGTTCGACACGTCAGGCGTCGAACGGCCGTGATGCTGTTCTCCCTCAACCCCAGAGCTGCGAGGGGCTTGCCTTGACGATTTCGGCGAACGCGGCGCGCGCCTGGTCGAGCGCGGGGACGACGTACACGCGCTTGTCCTTGCGGGTGCCGCTCCTGATCTGCCGCGACTCAACGCCGACCTTGGTGAGCAGCACCCTCGCTAGGCCGGGCAGCGGCCTCGGGTGCCGGGTGCGGCTGCGGGCGAAGGCCAGGTAGCTCTCGTACAGGTCGGCCTTGTCGAGCACGACCTCGCCGGCCTGCCAGTCCCTTTCCTCGTCGTAGCCCGGCAGCTCGGCTTCGTACAGTAGCGAGTACCACCAGGAGAACTCGGCGTCCATGCCGCGCAGCTTCTGCTCGGCGAGCGCGCCGTTCTGCGGGATGTCGTTTCGCGGGTGCCAGCCCCGGATGTCGCGCGCGAGCATGTCGTGCAGGAAGGCGGCGCGGCCCCCGTTGTCGAGCTGGCGGTTAAGCGCGCGGAAGAACTCGTGGTCGTCCTTGCGGGAGTCGTTCACCTCGAACACCGCGAAGCGCCGCTCGCCGTCCAGGCCGGCGGGCACGACCCAGTCGGAGTTGGAGGCCATGACGATGTGGATCAAGTTCTTCCCCATCACGGCGTCGCGCCCCTTGCCCTCGTAGGCGACCGTCGGCTCCGTCACGAGCGCCTTCAGCTTCGCCTCGCCCGACTTGTCGCCCGCCCAGAACGCCTCGTCGGCGAACAGGCAGATGCAGTTCTGGAGGTGCGAGTTGAACCGCCCCGTGATGTGTTCCGGCGAGCTGATGTGCAGGCCGTGTGCCCCGGCGATGTGCTGTAGGACGCGGCCCAGCGTGCCCTTGCCCGTGCCCTTCGCGCCCCTGAACGCGATAGCCACCTCGGCGGCCTCGGACGGACGCTGGAACATGGCGGCCATCCAGTTCAGCACGTAGCGGTAGCCCTGCGGGTCGCCGTCGGTCAGCACCTCGCGGATGAGGCGGTCCAGCAGCGACCAGTCGCCCGGCGCCGGATCGACCGCCCAGCCGCGCCACAGGTTCAGCCACCCGGCGTGGTCGCCCGAGGGGTCGAAGATGACGCCCTTGTACTGGCGCCGCTGCGGGTGCTTCAGCCAGAACTGCGCCCGCGTCGTCGGCCTGTCGTTGACCTGCTCGACGAAGCTGTTGCAGTAGAGGTTCTGGAAGTCCTCCTTGGTGGAGCGCTGGTAGAAGTGCCTGCCGAGCACCGGGTCGAACTCCTCGGTGAAGACGCGGAACTTGCCGTTCTCCATGACGACGCAGTGCTGGGCGTTCATCTCCTCCAGGACGGCGGCCTTGCCCTCAAGCTTCGGCGGCTCGCGCAGCGCGGCGTCGTCCACTCCGCAACCCAGGTCCTCGGCGTCCTCCCACGCGTCGAAGTCGTCGGCTGCGTCTACGCGCGCGACGTGCCCTCCCACCTCCTGCACGAACTTGTGCAGCAGCTTCACCGTGATGGGCCGCCCGCCCTTGCCTGCGGTGGCGTGAAGCGAGTCCCAGCGCCTGCCGATGATCCACGCGTCGTCCCGGTACTTCGGGTCCTGCGTGCTCCAGTCGATGAACTCCTGCCGCCCCTCGCCCGCAGTGGCGTGGTGGCAGGCCATCATCAGGTCGCGCCACTTGTCGTGCTCGGCGAACGCCTCGGGGTCGAGCTGCTCCAGGGTCTCCGCCAGCATCTCCGGCGTGAGCTCGCCGAAGCCCGCCGCCTCGCCGTGGGCCCGCATCGGCCGGCGGATGAGGCGCAGCAGCGCGTCGGGCACCTGCGGCGCCTCCTCGGGGAACGGCGCCAGGTCGTCCCACTCGTATCGCCGGCCGTTCGGGTGCACGGAGCCGGGGGCCACCACCTGGCGGCCCTGGCTCTTGAACTCCACGCCGGGGTAGGTCTCCAGGCTGTCGAGGAGCTGCACGTCGGCGGGCTTGCGGAAGTAGTAGTGGTGCCCGCCCGATCCGGTGACGACGTGCGGGCACGCCGACAGGTCGAGCATCGCGTCGCGCGCCAGCTCGGCCAGCGGGTCGCGTCCGGCGGCGTTCTCGGGGTCGTCCTTCCCGCCAAAGTTGCGCGGGTCCACGTCGAGCACCATCCACGTCGGCGGCAGGCGCACGCCCACGTTGCGGCCGTCGCGCCGCGCGCCCTCGACCACCTCGCGGCTGTCGTAGTCCCTGGCCTGCCAGGCGCCGTCGCGCGGGGTCTTGCCGCGGTCTCGGCCCCTCGCGTCCTTGGCGTCCCACCTGTGGAGCGGGATCAGCGTGAGGCCCGCGCGGATCAGACCATCGACGTCGAATGACGGCGTCGGCGAGCTGCGCCCCACGGCATCATTGATCCCGTGAGCTCTGGCAGGCTCCGTCTCCCGGTCGGTTGTAACCTTGCGCCCACGGTCTAGCACGCCGTGGGCGTTTTCTTGTGCGGCCATCGGTCAGCCCTCCGCCTTGGCGGTGCGGGCCGCCAGCATCGCTGCGCCGACCTTCCGCATTCCCTCGCCCATCGGCTGGCCCTTCGCGTACTCGCGCAGGTCGCCCATGCGGTAGCGGATCAGCTTCGGCCCGACGCGGGTGTACTTCGGGCCCCCGCCGTTGCAGCGGTACCACGACAGGGTGTTGTACTTGAGGCGCAGGAATGCGGCCGCCTCCTGGGCGGTCGCCAGCGCTTCGTCGGGGAGCGCGTGCAGCTCCGCCATCTCCTCGGGGGAGAGTTTCTTGGGTTCGTAGGGGGTAGTCACAGGCGTGCTCCATCTCCAGGGCTCCCGCGACGGCGGGATGCCGCCGGGGGACTGGGCCTGCTGTGCGTCGCAGAGATGGGCTGCCCGGTTCGTCACGCTGGGCTGGCCTCGGCTGTTCTTGCCACCGAAAGCACTTCTGATCGCCATAGCCATTGCCGGCGATCCTCGGGCTGGCCTGGTCGCCAGCCCGATTAGTTCACATAGTACCGGCCCGACTCTCGCGCCGACACCAACACTTTGTCCGGGCTCCCCGGTGAGCCCGTGCGGCGCGACGCGGTCCGGGCTGCTCGGTATCAGGCCGCGCGGTCCCGGACGCGCCACGGGCTGCCTGGATCGCTTCCGGACTCGACTTGGGTCACGAGTAAGAATTAGCTACCCTCAGGCGTAGGCATCGGCGAGAATCCCGATGACGCGCTATAAGTGGGGGAGATGTCTGGGTGGCGAAGATCGCGGAACTGTTCGGCTGGCGGGTGGACGAAGAAGCCCTCCTTGAGCCCCATGCCAATTGGCTGACCTGCAATTGCCCGTTTACGGGCAAGGTCTGCGACGTCTCCGCGAACCGGGGTGACCGGGCGTACTTCGACCCCAACGGTCCCGCCATCACCGACGATGACCGCGCCATCTACGCGAAGCACTACACCGCGGCGCGCACCCCTCTGGGCATCTGCACCGTATCGACCAAGCGACGGTTCGAGGCAAAGTCGAAGCCGTGGATCATCTGTCCCAAGCGGATGATGGAGCTACATACCAGCCCTCCGGTAATGCTTCCCGAGGTCAAGGCTCTGATTCCGATCAAGTCTGGAGCCGACGTTCGCTGCTGGTGGGAGTTCAAGTTCGCGTCGAGCGACGATTCCGAGGAGAACGAGCTCGCAGGACGCTTCTTCGAGTTCACCTTCGACTACATCCTGATGGAGGTCGATTGGAGCGAGGGAGGCGACCACCCGAAGCTGATCGGTGCCCCCTACATCCTGGAGATCATGACCTCCAGCACGCGAGGCGGTGGCTTGACGGAGCACATGGCCGATGTGCTGGCGCTACGTGACCAGCGCTCGCTCCGCGGCGCGGTCAAGTCGCCCTATACGCCCAACTACCGGCAGGTGTTCGGGCGCATGGCCTCGCAGCTGTTCGCCAAGTCCGAGGCTGCCGCGAGCTGGGGTGGCAAGACGATCTGGATTCTTCAGGACGTGCTGCTGGAGTACATCCAGCAGACGACAGCGTTCCGGCCTGAACCCTTTGTGGACAAGAAGGACGGCAACGTGAACATGGTCGTCTATCGGATGGACGAGAACCCGCAGACCAAGCAGTACGATCTTGCCTACGACAAGACGTTGGTAGGCAACTCTCGCGTGGATGACGCTGCGGCCCCCGACTTCACGTCGATGCTGGGCATCGGCCACATCCCGTCGCTGGACTTGCTCAAGTCCACGTTGGAGCGAACCCAGTCGAGGCGCCGGAAACCCGGCGACCCCGTCAACTGGATTGACTTCAAGTGGTGAGCTCAGCCTTCCTCGGCGAACAGCGCGGACTGGTCGAACCGCTCCGCCTCGTGTCCCCACTCCTCGCCCTGTAGCCGTTTGAGAACGGCGTCGGTGGCCTGAGGCCGCACCAGCTTCTTGTCGTCGGGCGAGAGGTCGGCGAACTGAATCTCGTCCAGGTAGCGCGAGACTGACCACGCGATCTTCTTGGCGAGCAGGGGCGGCACAGCCGACCCGATCATTGCGGACAGTTCGCGGATGTTGTCCGAGACGAAGCGGAAGGAGTCCGGGAATGTCTGAAGGCGCGCGGCCTCCCTCATCGTGAGCGCACGGTCCTCGACCGGATGGGCGAACATGCCGGACCCGACGTGATAGCAGAACTTGGTGATGGTCCGCGCCGGCTCCGACCACCGCAGGCGGGCGTAGCTGTAGTGGTAGGACGCCTTCGGGCGGAGGTGGTCCGGCAGGTCCGAGGCCGCCTGCCCCTTTGCGATTGCTCGCACCTTCTCCAAGCCGCTCTTACCCAACGGTCGGGCAACGTGGTTGTAGATCTGCGGGGAGGAGCCACGGTAGTAGCGTCGCAGGTCCGAGTCGGCGGCTGAAGGGTACTCAGCCGGGATGAATGCCGTCTCGGCGCCCTTGGTGATGGGCGCAGGCAGGTCTCCGATGGCCTCCCACACCGAAGGCCAATAGCCGGAGTCGCCGGGCAGCCAAAGGCGATCCTCCTCAAGGCCCTCGTAGTGGAGCGGGAACGGCTTGTGGGTCGGCTCGGGGAATTGCAGCTTGATCCCCGTACGCGCGAAGTCCTCCTTGCGCTGGCCGAGGAAGATGGTGCGGCGCCTCATCTGGGGCACCCCGTAGTCAGCAGCGTGCAGCACCCTTACCGAGGCAACGTATCCAGCACGGTCCAGCGCGTCGAGAATCTCCTTGAGCGTCCCACCGTCCTTGTGCCGGACGAGGTCCGGCACGTTCTCGATGAGGACGACTCGGGGCTTGAGATAGGCGGCCAGCTCCACGTACCACTTGAAAAGCTGGTTCCGCGGGTCGTCCATGAAGCGATTGACACGCGAGGCCGTGCCCTCAGTGACCTTGCCTCCCGCATTGATGGATCGGTTCTGGCTGAAGCCCTCGCATGGCGGGCCACCGATGAGGCAATCGAGCTGACCCTCTGACTTCACCCCAAAACGGGACAGCATCTTGAGCACGCCCTTGGGCGCGACTTTTTGGATGTCCTCAAGGATGGCCTCGGGCTTGCCCTGGTCGTTGTCGTGGTTCTCGACGAACGTCTCTAGCGCCTCGGGCTTGATGTCTGAGCCCAGGAGGACGTTGAACCGCCCGGTCAGCTCGAAACCGTGAGAGAGCCCCCCGCACCCAGCAAAGAAGTCCGCAACAGAATATTTCTTCCTAATCAACTTGGTTACCTCGGATCGCCTAGGCGGATGGCCGGATGCCTCCGCTCAGCCATCCATACTGTCGCGTACTGCCGCGTATTGTTTGCTCCGAAAAGCAAGAAGGGCAGCCTTGCTGGCTGCCCTTCTGGCGTCAAGTGGTGCCGGAGATAGGAATCGAACCTACGACCCCATCATTACGAATGACGTGCTCTACCAACTGAGCTACTCCGGCGAAACTTGTTTAAACCGTGTCCGAGCCACCTTGCCATCGGACCGCTGGCGGCCCTAAAGCCTTGTACCGCATGCCTTCTGCCTCCGCCACCACGACAACCGCGTCGCGATTACGAATGCGCCGCTCTACCAACTGAGCTATTCCGGCGATGGCCGGCCGCGCAAGCGCGTCCGGGGGCGGGATTCTAACGGTTCGGACGCGGGCAGGCCAGCGGGCCGGCGAGAAAGCGGCAATCCGCCGGCCGGCCCGGGCCTCACGCGATATGGTGCTGGCACGCGGGAGATCCCGGCTGCCCGCACCCCCGCCGAGGCCGCGTCACCTCGCGCCGGCCCGGGCGCGCGCTCCGATCCTGGTCCGGGGCGCCGGCGCCTCACGGCACCCAGCGTGCGACCAGCCCCCCCTCCTCCGCCACAACCGCCTGCTCGACTGCCCTCAGGAATCCGCAGAACTCCGCAACCGCCATGTTCAACTGCGGCCTGCTCCTGAGGGTGACGATGCCATAGTTGAGCTGCATCCATGGCTCCGCGCCCAGCACCACCATTTCCCTGCGCTCCAATGCCTGCGCGACGCAGGGCAGGCTGGCGGCGAGGACCACGTTGGATGCGTAGACGACCTGCCTGACCAGCGAGAAGTCACTGCACGACAGCGCCGGGAACACGTTGACGTCGCGCACGCTCGTCGGCGAACGCGGGATCGCCGCCAGTGCCGGTTCCAGCAGGCGCGGTGGGATCCGCGCCATCGCGGCGAGCGGATAGCGCAATATCTCGCCCAGTCCGATCCCGGACTGCCCCGCAAGCGGATGGCCGGCGCGCGCGACCAGGTAGAGGGGATGCCTGGAGAGCGGTTCGACCTGCAGGTCGGCCTCCTGCTCCAGCGTGCTGGTCTCGGCCACGAACAGGTCCAGCTCCTGATTCCTCAACCGGGGCAGCAGTTCGTCCCAGTTGCGGATTTCGATGCGCAGCCTGAAATGCGGATGCGCTTCGATGAAGCCTGCCACCGCGCGACCGACGATGGTCTCCGCGGGGAAGGGGCCGGCGCCGACCATCAGTTCGCGACGGGCTATCGCGGGGCCGCCGAGCAACTGGTCGTGCATTTCGTCGGCCATGCGCGTGATCTGGCGGGCGCGTTCGATCAGCACCCTGCCCAGGTCCGTGGGCACCACGCCATGGCCTTCGCGCAGGAACAGCGGCGCTCCGATCTGGGCTTCCAGGCCCTGGATGCTGCGCGACAGCGCCGGCTGGCTGATGTGCAGGGACGCGGCCGCCCGGCTGAAGTTGCCGTGTTCGTCAAGCGCAAGAAGATGGCTGAGTTGCCGGAGCTTTATCGACATGTGCTTTAGGTATCGCGCCCATGACCAGAACGCATTGGACGGGTTTTCCGGGCCGGTTCCACAATCCTAGACCCAGCATCCTCCCGCGTCATCCGACGCTCGCCCGCCTTCGAGCCCTCCCCAGGAGCAGCCATGCGCAGTCCGTCGTCCAGAGTCCTGTCGTGTTTCATCGCGGCCGTCGTCGCCGGCCTTGCGGGTGGCCCCGCGGCCGCGGCCGATTCCGGCGCAGGCGCCGCCGACGCCCACTTCCATCCCGAGGGAAAGCCGCCGTCCAAATTCACCGTCGAACTGCGCAACGGCGTGAAGAAGGCGCTGCCGTTCGAAGACGTGCGCGACTTCGAGGAAAGCCGGCGCGGCCTGCTCGCCGTGCCGAAGTTCAAGAAGATCATGGCCGACGCAGGCAACGTGGCCTGGGACATGGAGAGCTACAGCTTCCTGCTGCAAGGCAAGGACTTCGACAGCATCAATCCGTCGCTGCAGCGCCAGGCGATCCTCAACATGGGCTATGGCCTGTACGAGGTGCTGCCCGGCAAGATCTACCAGGTACGCGGCTTCGACCTGGCCAACGTGACTTTCATCCAGGGCGATACCGGTTGGATCGTGTTCGACCCGGCGACGGCCGCGGAGACGGCGCGCGCCGCCCTGGCGCTGATCAACGGGAAGCTCGGCACCCGGCCGGTGGTGGCCGTGGTCTATTCGCACTCGCACGTGGACCACTTCGGCGGCGTGCGCGGCGTGGTCGACGAGGCCGACGTGCGTTCGGGCAAGGTCAAGGTGATCGCGCCCGAGGGTTTCCTGCACGAGGCGATCTCCGAGAACGTCTTCGCCGGTACCGCCATGAGCCGGCGCAGCCGCGTGCAGTACGGGACCCTGCTGGCGCGCAGTCCCTTTGGCCACGTGGACCAGTCGATCGGCAAGAACGTGGCGGCGGGCGCCACCGGCCTGATCGCGCCGAACGTGACCATCACCGGGGATTTCGAGGAACTCACCGTCGATGGCGTGAAGATGGTGTTCCAGAACACCCCCGACACCGAGGCGCCGTCGGGGATGAACACCTGGTTCCCCGACTGGAAGGCGTTCTGGGCGGGCGAGAACGTGACCGGCACCATCCACAACATCTACACCCTGCGCGGCGCGCCGGTGCGCAATGCCCTCAACTGGTCCAAGCAGATCAACGCCGCGCTGTACCACTTCGCGGGGATGGAGGTCTTGTTCGCCTCGCACAGCTGGCCGCGCTGGGGCAACGACCGCATCCAGGAAGTGCTGCGCGCGCAGCGCGACCTGTACGCCAACATGAACAACGGCGTGCTGCGCCTGGCCAACCAGGGCGTGACCATCAACGAAGTCCACAACGTCTACCACTCGCCGCCGAGCCTGCAGCGGCAGTGGGCCGCACGCAGCTACCATGGGTCGGAGGCGATCAACAGCCGCGGCATCATCAACCGCTTCATCGGTTTCTGGGACGGCAACCCGGTCAACCTCGAGCCGCTGCCGCAACAAGAGAGCGGCCGGCTGTACGTGGAAATGATGGGCGGCTCGGCCAGGATCCTGGCCAAGGGCCACGAGCTGATCGGCCAGGGCAAGTACCTGCACGCGGCCGAACTGCTCAACCGGCTGGTGTTCGCCGAACCGGCCAACCAGCCCGCGCGCAACCTGCTCGCGGATGCCTTCGAGCAACTCGGCTACCAGCGCGAGTCGCCCAGCCTGCGCAACAGCTACCTCAACATGGCCTATGAGCTGCGCTCCGGCATGCAGGCCGGCGTGGCGCCCAACTCGACCGGGCCGGACGTGATCCGGGCCATGGCCACCGATCAGTGGCTGGACTTCATCGGCATCAGCGTGGACAGCGCCAAGGCCGATGGCATGCGCTTCACCATCAACCTGGTCACTCCCGACAACGGCGAGAAGTTCCTGATCGAGATGAGCAATGCCACGCTCACCAACATCAAGGGTTTCAGCGCCCCGCAGCCGGACCTGACCATCACCCTGGACCGCGCCGATCTGGACCGGATCATGATGGGCACCGCCAGCTTCGAATCGCTGGAACGCGAGGGCAAGGCCCGCCTCGACGGCACGCGCGGCGTGCTGGCGCAGCTGGCCGGCACCCTGACCCCGTTCACCCCCGACTTCGAGGTGTTCCCGGGCACGCGCAACGCCCGCCAGGTACCAGCGACGACCAAACCGTTCCAGATGCCCATCCAGCCGGCGATGTCGTTCGCGGACTAGGCCGCATGCCGATGAAACGCACCCTCCGATCGGCATTGGCCATCGGCCTGGCATGCTGGGCCTCGGGGCTGGCGCTCTCGATCGCCAATCCCAAGGTCCTGCTGTTGGCGATCGCCGGGGGCCTGGCGATCGGCGCCACGGGAGAGGGTGGGCTGCACGACCTGGCCAAGATATCGGCCTTCACCTTGCTGGCTTCCACCACCGTGGCCGCCCCGTGGCTTGCCTTCCTGCTGGCGCCGGACCGTGCGATGCCCCTGCTGGAAAAACTGCGGCTGTGGCTGGAGGCCCGTGCCAATGCGCTCATGGCCGTGGTGTTCATCGCCCTCGGCCTGCTGCTGCTCGCCAAGGGCATGTCCTGACCGTGAGCCCGGATCGCGGCCTGTGAGCACCGGGAATGGGTGCTAAGTTAGCGCCCTGTCATTCCGCGCCCCCATACCGCATGCCGCGTCACCGCTTGCTTCCGTCTTCGCTGCCCCTCCGCATGCTGGCCCTGTTGCTGGCCCTGACCAGCGCGCACTCCGCCCTGGCACAGGCACCGTCGCTGGACAAGGGGCGGCAACAGCTGGAGCGGATCGGCGCGCTACTGGACACACCGCAGGACGATGCGGCGCTGCAGGACGCGCGCAACACGGTGCTGAAGATCCAGACCCAGGCCGAACAGGCCAGTGCCGAGCGGGCGCCGCAACTGCAGGCGCTGGACGCGCGCCTGGCCGAACTGGGCGAGGCCGCGTCCGGCCAGGGCCAGGAAGCGGCCGACATCACCCGCGAGCGGCGCAGCCTGCAGCAGCAGCGCAGCGAGCTGGATGCGGAGCTGCGCCAGGCCAAGCTGGCCTCGGTGGAAAGCGCCCAGTTGCTCGACCGGATCGCGGCGGCCCGGCAGCAGACCTTCCATGACCAGTTGTTCGAGCGCACCACGCCGCCCTGGAGCCTGCGCTTCTGGCGCGGCCTGGCCGAGAACGGCGACCGCGACGAGCAGCGCGTGGACAGCCTGTGGCATGACACTCTCGACGCGGTCGCCGCACGCTGGCGCTCCGGACCGGTGCGTTCGGCCGCCTACCTCGGCCTGGCCTTGCTGGTGGCGGTGGTGGTCGGCTGGTTCGGCGCGCGCAAGGTGCCGAAGCTGGTCGGCCGCCACATCCCGCCGGGCCGGTTGCGGCGCTCGGCGCCGGCGGTGGCGCGGGTGCTGCTGTCGACCCTGGCGGCCTGGTGGATCGTGGTCCTGCTGGACCTGGCGCTGCTGCCGTCCAGTCCACCTGCCGCGGTGGCCCAACTGGCCGCCCTGGCCGGGGGACTGTTGGTGTTCGCGGTCTTCGTCACCGCCCTGGGCACGGTCCTGCTGGCGGTGCGCAGCCCCTCCTGGCGCCTGCCGGCAATCTCCGACGAGGGCGCACGCGCGCTGAGCTGGTTGCCGCTGGCGGCGGCGCTGGCGATGGTGGTCGCCACCCTGCCGCAGCGGATCGGCGCCCTGGTCAACGTCAGCCTGCCGCTGGCGATGGCGCTCACCGCGCTGGCGGCGCTGGTGCCGGCGCTGGTGGTGCTGTGGACGCTGCTGCGGATCCACCGGCTGCTGCGCGCGACCGGCGCGGCGCAGGACGCGGCCGGGACCGACACCCAGCCGCACTTCAAGCCCTGGATCAACATCGTCCTGGGCATCGGCTGGACCGGCGTGGCGGTCTGCCTGCTGGGACTGCTGACGGGGTACGTGGCGTTGGCCGGCTTCGTGGCGATGCAGATGCTGTGGACGCTGGTGGTCCTGGCCACGCTCTACCTGGGCATGCGCTTCGTCGACGACCTGGCCTGTGCGGTGTTCGGCGCCCAGGGCCTGGCCGGGCGCCGGATCGAACACCGCTTCGGCCTGAATCCGCGCCATGCCGACCGGGTGGCGGTGGTGCTGTCGGCAGTGCTGCGCCTGGTGCTGGCACTGCTGGGCCTGATCGCACTGGCCATGCCCTACGGCGCCGGGGGCGAGGACCTGATCGCCCGCGCGCTGGGCCTGGCCCGCGGCATCAGCATCGGTCAACTGGTGCTCAGCCCGGCCGGGGTGGTCCGGGCGGTCGCGGTGTTCCTGCTGGCGCTGGGCATGTTCCACCTGGCCAAGCGCTGGCTGGACCGGCGCTACCTGCCGACCACCGCGCTGGACCCCGGCATGCGCGCCTCGGTGGTCGCCCTGTTCGGCTATGCCGGGGTGGTCGCCGCGGTGGCGATGGCGCTGGCTGCCATCGGCGTCGGCCTGGAGCGGATCGCGTGGATCGCCAGCGCGCTGTCGGTCGGCATCGGCTTCGGCCTGCAGGCGATCGTGCAGAACTTCGTCTCCGGCCTGATCCTGCTGGCCGAGCGGCCGGTCAAGGTCGGCGACTGGGTGTCGGTCGGCGACGCGGAAGGCGACATCCGCCGGATCAACGTGCGTGCCACCGAGATCCAGACCGGCGACCGCACCACGGTGCTGGTGCCCAACTCCGAGCTGATCACCAAGGCGGTGCGCAACCGCACCTACTCCAACGCCGAGGGACTGGTGAAGATCGTGCTGCCGATGCCGCTGGCCACCGATGCGGACCTGGTCCGCGAACTGCTGCTGCAGGCGTTCCGCGAGCACCCCGGGATCCTGGAGGCACCGGCGCCGAGCGTGCTGATCGACGGCATCAGCGACAAGGGCCAGGTGGTGTTCAATGCCAGCGGCTTCGTCGCCACTCCACGGCAGGCGGCTGGCGTGCGCAGCGCGCTGCTGTTCGAGATCCTGCGCCGGCTGCGCCAATTCGACATCAGGATGGTGTAGGAGCCGCTTCAGCCCACCAGGCGCAGGCGCAGTTCCTTCGGCAGGGCGAACACCATGTCCTCGGGCTCGCCGTCCAGTTCGCCGACCTGGCCGGCGCCCAGTTCGCGCAGGCGCTCGATCACCCCGTCCACCAGTACCTGCGGCGCCGAGGCGCCGGCGGTGAGGCCGATGTGGCGTTTGCCGGCGATCCAGGCCGGGTCGATCTCGTGGGCACCGTCGATCAGGTAGGACTCCACGCCCTCGCGTCGCGCCAGTTCGGCCAGGCGGTTGGAGTTGGAGCTGTTGGGCGAACCGACCACCAGCACCAGGTCGCAGCGCCCGGCCAGTTCGCGCACCGCGTCCTGGCGGTTCTGGGTGGCGTAGCAGATGTCGTCGTGACGCGGACCCTGGATCGCCGGAAAGCGTTGCTGCAATGCCTCGATGATGCCGCGGGTGTCGTCCACCGACAGCGTGGTCTGCGTCGTGTAGGCCAGGTTGTCCGGCTGGCCGACCTGCAGGGTCGCCACGTCATCGATGTCCTCGACCAAGTGGATCGCACCGCCGCCATTCTCGCGGTTCCACTGCCCCATCGTGCCCTCGACCTCAGGATGCCCGGCGTGGCCGATCAGCACCACGTCACGCCCGGCACGGCAATGGCGGGCCACCTCGAAGTGCACCTTGGTCACCAGCGGGCACGTCGCGTCGAATATCTTCAGACCGCGGCGCTCGGCCTCGTTCCACACCGCGCGCGACACCCCGTGGGCGCTGAAGATCACCGTGGCGCCATCCGGCACCTCGTCCAGTTCCTCGACGAACACCGCGCCGCGCTCCTTGAGGTCCTCGACTACGAAACGGTTGTGCACGACCTCGTGGCGCACGTAGATCGGCGCGCCCAGGGTCTCGATCGCGCGCTTGACGATCTCGATCGCGCGATCGACGCCGGCGCAGAAACCGCGGGGATTGGCCAGGATCACGTCCATGGTGCGCAGTCTACTCCCCGGCCTTGCGCTTGCCGTCGAACAGGCCGAACACGGCGATGCCGATGGCGCCGCCCACGATCGCCGCATCGGCCAGGTTGAACGCGGGCCAGTAGTGCCCGCGCCAGTGCCACTGGATGAAATCGATCACGTGGCCGTGCACGAGGCGGTCGATCACGTTGCCCAGCGCGCCGCCGATCACCAGCGCGTACGGCAGTGCCTGGCGCCATTCGCCGCGCGGGGTGCGCCACAGCCACCATGTCAGCAGGCCGCAGATGGCGAAGGCCAGCACGGTGAAGAACCAGGCCTGCCAGCCGCCGGCATTGGCCAGGAAGCTGAAGGCCGCGCCGGTGTTGTAGGTGCGGTACCAGTTCCAGAAACCATCGATTACCGGCACGGCGGTGTGCTCGGGCAGGCTGGACAGCACCCAGGCCTTGCTCCACTGATCGAGGACGATGACCGCCGCCGAGAGCAGCAGCCATGCCATCGCATTGGGGCTGGGACGCGTCGTGTCCATGCTCAGAACCACCTGCGCGCTTCGCCCGGGCCTTCGATGTTCGACACGCAGCGGCCGCACAGTTCCGGATGCCGCGCATCGCTGCCCACGTCGGCGCGATGGTGCCAGCAGCGCACGCACTTGGCCTTGGTCGTGGGCTGGGCGCTGACGAAGATGTCGTCGGTCTGCGCCGGCACCACGGTCACGTCACCGCTGATGAACAGGAAACGCAGTTCCTCGGCCAGCGGCTGCAGGCGCGCGGCGGTTTCGGGGCCAGCGGTCACGGTGATCTCGGCCTCCAGCGCCGCACCGATCTGGCTGTTGGCGCGCATCGGTTCGAGCACCTTGGCCACCTGCTCGCGCAGGGCCAGCAACCGGTCGAACTCGGCCGCACCCAGTTCGGCGCCGGCCGGGAGCGGCGCCAGGCCGTCGTACCAGGTGGCGAACAGCACGTTGTCCTTGCGCTCGCCGGGGAGATAGCCCCACAGCTCGTCGGCGGTGAAACTGAGCACCGGCGCGATCCAGCGCACGAACGCCTCGGCGATGCGGAACATCGCGCTCTGCGCGCTGCGCCGCCCGCGCGAATCCTCGCCCATGGTGTACAGCCGGTCCTTGGTCACGTCCAGGTACAGCGAACCCAGGTCCACGCTGCAGAAGTTCAGCAGCGCCTGCACGATGGCGGCGAAATCGTAGTCCTCGTAGGCGGCCTTGACCTTCTCCTGCACCTCCCAGGCGCGGTGCACGATCCAGCGGTCCAGCGCGACCATGTCCTCCAGCGGCAGCAGGTCGCGCGCCGGCTCGAAGCCGTGCAGGTTGGCCAGCAGGAAGCGCGCGGTGTTGCGCAGGCGGCGATAGGCATCGGCATTGCGCTTGAGGATCTCCTGCGACAGCGACATCTCGTTGCTGTAGTCGGCCGAGGCGATCCAAAGGCGCAGGATGTCCGCGCCCAGGGTCTTCATGATGTCCTGCGGCTCGATGCCGTTGCCGAGCGACTTGGACATCTTGCGGCCGTGCTCGTCCACGGTGAAGCCGTGGGTCAGGCACTGCCGGTACGGCGCGGCCTTGTCGATCGCCACGCCGGTGAGCAGCGAGGACTGGAACCAGCCGCGGTGCTGGTCCGAGCCTTCCAGGTACAGGTCGGCCGGCTTGCCCAGGCCGCGCTCCAGCAGCACGCATTCGTGGGTGACGCCCGAATCGAACCAGACGTCGAGGATGTCGGTGATCTTGTCGTAGTCGACCGCCTCGGCGCCGAGCAGTTCGGCCGGATCCAGGGTGTACCAGACGTCCACGCCACCCTGCTCCACGCGTTCCGCGACCTGGCGCATCAGTTCGCTGCTGCGCGGATGCGGCTCGCCGGTCTCGCGGTGCACGAACAGCGCGATCGGCACGCCCCAGGTGCGCTGGCGCGAGATCGTCCAGTCCGGGCGGCCCTCGACCATGCCGGCGATGCGCGCCTTGCCCCATTCCGGGTACCACTTCACCGTGTCGATGGCGGCCAGTGCGTCGGCGCGCAGGTTGGCCTGCTCCATCGAGATGAACCACTGCGGCGTGGCGCGGAACGCGATCGGGGTCTTGTGCCGCCAGCAGTGCGGGTAGCTGTGCTCGAGCTTGACCGCCGCCAGCAGCGCGCCGCTGGCGCGCAGCACCTCGACGATGACGTCGTTGGCCTTCCAGATGTGCAGCCCGGCCAGCTCCACCCCGTGCGCGGCCGGGGTGGACGGCAGGTACACGCCGCGGCCGTCGACCGGATTGATCTGCGCGGCGGTGTACCTGTCGAGCAGGCCGTAGGCCTTGCCGACCACGTAGTCGTCCTGGCCGTGTCCGGGCGCGGTGTGCACCGCGCCGGTGCCATCCTCGGCCGACACGTGGTCACCCAGGATCACGGGGATGTCGCGCTCGTCGTAGAACGGATGGGCGAGCAGCAGGCCCTCCAGCGCCGCACCCTTCGCCTGGCCGTGCACCGCGACGCCGGCGACGCCGTAGCGCTGCAGCGCGCGTTCGGTCAGCGCGTCGGCCAGCACCAGCCAGCGGCGGCGGCCATCGTGGGCCGGGCCTTCGACCAGGGCGTACTCCAGTTCCGGTCCGAGCGACACCGCCAGCGAGGCCGGCAACGTCCACGGCGTGGTGGTCCAGATCGGCACCGCGATCTCGACATCGGCCGGCACCTCGACCCCGAACGCCTTGCCCACCGCCTGCGGATCGCGCGCGGCATAGGCCACGTCCACCGCCGGCGAGACCTTGTCCTGGTACTCGATCTCGGCCTCGGCCAGCGCCGAGCCGCAGTCGAAGCACCAATGCACCGGCTTGACTCCGCGGGTCAGGTGGCCGTTCTCGATCACCTTGGCCAGCGCGCGGATCTCGTTGGCCTCGAAGCGGAAGTCCAGGGTCCGGTACGGATGCTCCCAGTCGCCGATCACGCCCAGGCGCTTGAAGTCCTTGCGCTGCAGTTCGATCTGCGACAGCGCATATTCGCGGCACTTGGCGCGGAACTCGGTGGCGTCGAGCTTGACCCCGACCTTGCCCCACTTCTTCTCGATCGCGATCTCGATCGGCAGGCCATGGCAGTCCCAGCCCGGGATGTAGGGCGCGTCGAAGCCGGCCAGGTAGCGCGACTTGACGATGATGTCCTTGAGGATCTTGTTGACCGCATGGCCGAGGTGGATCGCACCGTTGGCGTACGGCGGGCCGTCGTGCAGCACGAACAGCGGCCGCCCCTTGGCGTTCTCGCGCAACTGCGCGTACAGGTCCTGCGCCTCCCAGCGCGCCAGGGTGTCCGGCTCGCGCTTGGGCAGGTCGCCGCGCATCGGGAAATCCGTGGCGGGCAGGTGGAGGGTGGCTTTGTAGTCCTGGGTCACGGTGCTACCGTCGTGTGGCGGTTTGTGGGATGGAGGTCTGGTGCGCGGCATCAGCGAGCACCTGCCGCGCCTGGTCGGCATCGCGATGCATCTGCGCCGTCAGCGTCGCCAGGTCGGGGAATTTCTCCTCGTCGCGCAGCTTGGCGACGAACTCCACTTCGATATGGCGCCCGTACAGGTCGCCGTCGAAGTCGAACAGGTGCGCTTCCAGCAACGGCTCCACGCCATCGACCGTGGGCCGGGTGCCGAAGCTGGACACCGACGGCCAGCGCCCGTCACCGTTCGGACCCGCGCCTGCCCCATGCACCCAGGTGGCGTAGATGCCCGACAGCGCTGGCGTCTTCGGAAAGCGCAGGTTCGCAGTGGGGAACCCCAGGGTGCGGCCGAGCTGGCGCCCGCGCACCACCCGCCCGCCGATGGCGTAGGGCCGCCCCAGCAGCGTGGCCGCCTGCCCGAACTCGCCGGCGCGCAGCGCCTCGCGGATGCGCGTGCTCGACACCCGCTCGCCCTGCCCATTCATCGGCACGGTCACCGGCTCGATCTCGCCAGCCTCGAAACCCAGCTCCGCGCCCAGCGCCTGCAGCAGGGCAAGGTCGCCGCCGCGGCGGTTGCCGAAGCGGAACTCCGGCCCGATCCACACCTCGCGCGCACCCAGCCGTCCGGCCAGCACCCGGCGCACGAACTCCTGCGCCGGCATCGCCGCCAGCGCCGGATCGAAACGCAGCAGGCCGAGCCTGTCCACGCCCAGCGCCAGCAGGCCGCCGATGCGGTCGCGCGGCAGGGTCAGCCGCGGCGGCGGGTTGTCGCGGGCGAAGAACTCGCGCGGCAACGGCTCGAAGCTCAGCGCCACCGCGGGCAGCCCCAGCGCCTGCGCGCGCGCGACCGCATGGCGCAGCAGCGCCCGGTGGCCCAGGTGGAGGCCGTCGAAGGCGCCGATGCAGACCACGCTGCCGCGCGGGCACAGCGACCCGCCATCGACGTCACGGAACAGCCTGTTCATCAGGCGCCAAGTATAGCCGGCCGCATCGACCTCAAGGCCCGCGCAGGTGGCGCAGGCGCAGGCCGGTGGCCAGCATCACCCCGCCATAGGCCAGCGCGCCGGCGGCCACCGCGGCCAGCAGCCAGATCCAGCGCCATTGCACGCTCAGCGCGGTCCACTGGCCGACCCATTCGCGCACCACCAGCACCGCCGCGGCCATCGCCGCCAGCCCCAGCGCGATCCGCCCCAGCCAGCGCCACCAGCCCGGCTCGGCCACGTACAGCCCGCGCCGGCGCAGGATTCGCCACAGCAGCAGCGCGTTGAGGATGCCGGCGGCGGCGGTGGCCGCGGCGATGCCGACGTGGGCGGCCTCGACCCCGCGCATCCACAGGGGCGTGACCAGCGAGACCGTCAGCAGCACGTTCGCCGCCACCGTGGCGATGGCCACCCACATCGGCGTGCGCGTGTCCTGGCGGGCGAAGAACGCCGACAGCAGCACCCGGCTGAGCATGAACGCCGGGATGCCGAAGCTCATCGCGGTCAGGCTGGCGCCGACCATGCGCGTGTCGTGCTCGGTGAAGCGGCCGTAGCGGAACAGCGAGGCGGTCAACGGCTCGGCCAGCAGCGCCAGGCCCAGCGCGGCCGGCAGCCCGACCAGCAGGATCATGCGCAGGCCCCAGTCCAGCGACTTCGAGTACCCGCGCGCATCGGCCTCGGCGTAGTTGCGCGAGAGCTGCGGCAGGATCACCGTGCCGATGGCCGCGCCGAACAGGCCCAGCGGCAGTTCGGTCAGGCGGTCGGAGTAGTACAGCCAGGACTGCGCCTGCACCACCAGCAGCGAGGCAAACACGGTGCCCACCAGCAGGTTGATCTGCGCCACCGAGGAGGAAAAGATCGTCGGCAACATCAGCCTGAACACCTTGCGCACACCCGGATGGCCAAACCCCAGCCGGAACCGCGGACGCAGCCCCAGCCGCCCCATCGCCGGCCACAGCAGCAGCATCTGCGCCGCGCCGCCGGCGAACACGCCCCAGGCCAGCGCCTTCTCCGGCGGCGCCACCCGGTCGGCCAGCAGCAGCATCGCCGCGATCACCGCCACGTTGTGCAGCACCGGGGTGAACGCCGGCAGGCCGAAGCGCCGGTAGGTGTTGAGCACCCCGCCGGCCAACGCGGTCATCGAGATGAACGCCAGGTAGGGAAAGGTGATCCGCAGCATCTGCGCGGTCAGCGCCACCAGCTCGGATTCGCGCCCGGCAAACAGCAGGAACAGCCGCGCGATCCAAGGCGCCAGCAGCATGCCCAGTCCGGTCACCACCAGCACGGCGGCCAGCAGGGCGCCGGCGATGTGGTCGAGGAAGTCCTGGACCGCCTTGTCGTCGCCCTGCTGCCTGAGCTCGGTCAGCACCGGCACGAACGCCGCCGAGAACGAGCCCTCGGCGAAGATCCGGCGCAGGTAGTTGGGGATCCGGTAGGCCACCACGAAGGCGCTGACCGCCGGTCCGGCGCCGAACAGGCTGGCCTGCAGCCAGTCGCGCAGGTAGCCGGCCAGCCGGGACAGGAAGGTCATCCCGCTGAAAACCGCGGTCGAGCGCAGCAATCGGTTGTCGCTCATCGGCCCGGCTCCGGGCCCCTGCAGGGGGAGTTGACCCAAGTGCTTGAATCCGCCATAATTTCGCGTTCGCTGTACCCAACCGCACCTATTACACAGTATTTCGGGAATTCACCGTCGTGGCCAACATCAAGTCCGCCAAGAAGCGCGCCAAGCAGACCGTCGTGCGCAACCAGCGCAACTCTGCCCAGCGTTCGCAGCTCCGCACCGCCGTCAAGAAGGTCCTCAAGGCCCTGGACGCCAACGACGCTGCCGGCGCCGAGGCTGCCTTCGCCACCGCCCAGCCGATCCTGGACCGGTTCAGCTCGCGCGGCCTGATCCACAAGAACAAGGCTGCTCGCCACAAGGCCCGCCTGAACGCCCGGATCAAGGCGCTCAAGGCCGCCTGACCGCAACGGTCCGGGCAAGCCGGCGCCCGCGCCGGCTTCCTGCCAGGCAGTGGCACTTACAAGAAACCCGGCTCCGGCCGGGTTTCTTGCGTTCCACTGCCGTGCCTCAACCGGCGGCATCTTCGCCCGCCTCGGCCGCGGCCTGGCGCTGCCGGTCCAGGAACGCCATCACTTCCAGCATGATCGGCCAGGTGCCCTCGCGGCCCAGCGCCGAAACCAGGAACCAGGGCTGCTCCCAGCCGAGTTCGGCCACCACCTGGGCGGCACGCGCGGCAGCCTCGTCCGCGAACATCAGGTCGGCCTTGTTCAGCACCAGCCAGCGCGGCTTGGCCAGCAGTTCCGGATCGTGCTTGCCCAACTCGTGCTCGATGGCGCGCACCTGCTCGGCCGGGGATACGCCCTCCACCCCGCCCTCCATGGGCGCCAGGTCCACCAGATGCAGCAGCAGCCCGGTGCGCTGCAGATGGCGCAGGAACTGCGCGCCCAGCCCGGCGCCCTCGGCCGCGCCCTCGATCAGGCCGGGAATGTCGGCGATCACGAAGCTGCGGTGCGGCTCGACGCTGACCACGCCCAGGTTGGGGTACAGGGTGGTGAAGGGGTAGTCGGCCACCTTCGGCGTGGCCGCCGATACCGCGCGGATGAAGGTGCTCTTGCCGGCATTGGGGAAGCCCAGCAGGCCCACGTCGGCCAGCAGCTTCAGCTCCAGGCGCAGGGTGCGCTGCTCGCCCGGTTCGCCCGACGTGGCTTGGCGCGGGGCGCGGTTGACCGAGCTCTTGAAGTGCATGTTGCCCAGCCCGCCCTTGCCGCCGCGGGCCACCAGCAGGCGGTCGCCGTGGCGGGTGAGGTCGCCGATCACCTCGTCGGTATCGACGTTGGCGACCACGGTGCCGACCGGCACGGTGACCACCTTGTCCTCGCCGCCCTTGCCGTACATCTGCCGGCCCATGCCGTTCTCGCCACGCTGGGCGCGGAAGCTGCGCTCGTGGCGGAAGTCGACCAGGGTGTTGAGGTTCTCGTCGGCCTGCAGCCACACGCTGCCGCCGTTGCCACCGTCGCCACCGTCCGGCCCGCCCATCGGGATGAACTTCTCGCGGCGGAAACCAACGCAGCCGTTGCCGCCGTTGCCGGCGGTCACTTCGATTTCTGCTTCGTCGACGAGTTTCATGGGATGGGGGCGGTACCGGTGGAGGGGTATCGGGGAGCAGTGGAAGCGTAACCGCTTTATGGCCGCCGCATGGCTGCCGCATGAAACGGAAAGCCCCGCCGAAGCGGGGCTTTCGCTGCGACACCGGGAGCCGGAAGCGTGCCGCGCCAGGGGCGCGGCGGCGCGATCAGGCTTCGCCGACGACGCTGACGGTACGGCGCTTGGCCGCGCCCTTGGTGGAGAACTCCACCTTGCCGTCGACCAGCGCGAACAGCGTGTGGTCGCGGCCCAGGCCCACGCCGGCACCCGGATGGAACTGGGTGCCGCGCTGGCGGATGATGATGTTGCCGGCCTCGACGGCCTGGCCGCCGAAGATCTTGACGCCCAGGTACTTCGGGTTGGAATCGCGGCCGTTGCGCGAGGAGCCTACGCCCTTTTTATGTGCCATGACGAATTCTCCTTGTGCTTAGCCGGCGATGCCGGTGATTTCGATTTCGGTGTAGTGCTGGCGATGGCCCTGCCGCTTCATGTGGTGCTTGCGGCGGCGGAACTTGATGATCCGGACCTTGTCGGCGCGGCCGTGGCCGACCACCTTGGCGGTCACGCTGGCGCCCTTGAGCGCGTCGCCGACCTTGATGCCGTCGCTGTCGCCCAGCAGCAGGACGTTGTCGAACTTGATCTCGCTGCCGGCCTCGGCCTCGAGCTTCTCGACGCGGAGCGTTTCGCCCTGCGCCACGCGGTATTGCTTACCGCCGGTTACCAGTACTGCGTACATGTCTTGGGTCTCTCGGTTCTGTAGTTATTCTTGGACCTGGCCGCCATCGAGGGCGGACAGAAGCGGAATTGTAAGGCATTCAAGCGGTTACTCGCAAGTTGCCGGACAGGCCGTTCAGCCTCCGGCACCTCGGGGCGGAACGCCCCGGCCCGGCTTTGCGTCCTGGCCGATATGATCCCGCCCCGCCCCCCCTTTCCGGCGCCTTCGCGTGACCCTCCCGCCCCTGTTCCCCCGCCGCCTGGCCAAGCTGCTGGTCGGCCTGTTCCTGTTCGGCATCGGCATGAGCCTGATGGTGCGCGCCAACCTGGGGCTGGCGCCGTGGGACGTGCTCGCCCAGGGCCTGGCCCGGGCCACCGGGTGGTCGTTCGGCACCGTGGTGGTGGTGGTCGGCGCCGGGGTGCTGCTGCTGTGGTGGCCGTTGCGGCAGATGCCGGGACTGGGCACGGTACTCAACACCCTGCTGATCGGGCCCAGCGCGGAGATCGGGCTGTGGCTGCTGCCGGACGTCCACGTCCTCTGGCAGCAGGTGCTGGCGTTCGCCGCCGGGCTGGTGCTGCTGGCGCTGGCCACCGGGCTGTACATCGGCGCCCGCTTCGGCGCCGGGCCGCGCGACGGGCTGATGACCGGCCTGCACCGGCGCCTGGGCTGGCCGATCTGGCTGGTGCGCACCCTGCTGGAAGGCTCGGCGCTGGTGGCCGGCTGGCTGCTGGGCGGCGCCGTCGGCGTGGGCACGGTGGCCTTCGCGCTGCTGGTCGGGCCGCTGGTCGGGAAGGCGCTGCCGTGGCTGGACACCCCGTTGCCCGCAACGGCGGCGGTCGCGTCCACCTGAACGCCTGGTCCCTTCCGGGCCGTTGGCCACGTGCGTGCGGCTTGCCGGGACCGCGCATTGCCCCCAAATCGTCTGGCCGGTAGGCTGATTGATTGGCCGTTGCCGGCCTTCCCCACAGCCCCAGACGGACCCCCTGCCCGATGGCGATGGACACGATCCGCATCCGCGGCGCGCGGACGCACAACCTCAAGAACATCGACCTCGACCTGCCGCGCGACAAGCTGATCGTGATCACCGGCCTGTCCGGTTCCGGCAAGTCCTCGCTGGCCTTCGACACCATCTACGCCGAGGGCCAGCGCCGCTACGTCGAGTCGCTGTCGGCCTACGCCCGGCAGTTCCTGAGCGTGATGGAGAAACCCGATGTGGACCACATCGAGGGCCTGTCGCCGGCGATCTCGATCGAGCAGAAGTCCACCTCGCACAACCCGCGCTCGACCGTGGGCACGATCACCGAAATCTACGACTACCTGCGCCTGCTGTACGCGCGCGTGGGCATCCCGCGCTGCCCGGACCACGGCTATCCGCTGCAGGCGCAGACCGTGGGCCAGATGGTGGACCAGGTGCTGGCGCTGGACCCTGAACAACGCTGGATGCTGCTGGCGCCGGTGGTGCGCGAGCGCAAGGGCGAGCATGCCCAGGTGTTCGAGCAGCTGCGCGCGCAGGGCTACGTGCGGGTGCGGGTGAACGGCGAGATTCACGAGATCGATGCGGTGCCGGCGCTGGCGCTGCGCCAGAAGCACACCATCGAGGCGGTGATCGACCGCTTCCGCCCGCGCGATGACATCAAGCAGCGCCTGGCCGAATCGTTCGAGACCGCGCTCAAGCTGGGCGACGGCATGGCCATGGTGATGTCGCTGGACGACCCGTCTGCCGCACCGCAGTTGTTCTCGTCCAAGTACTCCTGCCCGGTGTGCGACTACTCGCTGCCCGAGCTGGAACCGCGCCTGTTCTCGTTCAACGCGCCGATGGGCGCCTGCCCGTCCTGCGACGGCCTCGGCGTGGCCCAGTTCTTCGACCCGGCCCGGGTGGTCGCGCATCCCGAGTTGTCGCTGGCCGCCGGCGCGGTGCGCGGCTGGGACCGGCGCAATGCCTACTACTTCCAACTGGTCAATTCATTGGCGAAGCATTACCGCTTCGACGTGGACGCACCCTGGCAGACATTGCCTGAGGCGGCGCGGCAGGCGGTGCTGTACGGCAGCGGCGAGGAGGTGATCACCTTCACCTACCTCACCGAAAGCGGCGGACGCACCCAGCGCAAGCACCGCTTCGAGGGCATCGTCAACAACCTGGAGCGCCGCTACCGCGAGACCGAGTCGCCGGCGGTGCGCGAGGAGCTGTCCAAGTACATCAGCGAGCGACCCTGCCCCGATTGCGGCGGCGCGCGCCTGAACCGCGCCGCGCGGAATGTCTTCGTCGCGGACAAACCGCTGCCCGCGCTGGTGGTGCTGCCGGTGGACGAGGCGCTGGCGTTCTTCCGCGGCCTGGAACTGCCGGGCTGGCGCGGCGAGATCGCGGCCAAGATCGTCAAGGAGATCAATGAGCGGCTGGGCTTCCTGGTCGACGTCGGCCTGGACTACCTGACCCTGGAGCGCAAGGCCGACACCCTGTCCGGCGGCGAGGCCCAGCGCATCCGCCTGGCCAGCCAGATCGGTGCGGGTCTGGTCGGCGTGATGTACGTGCTCGACGAGCCGTCCATTGGCCTGCACCAGCGCGACAACGAGCGCCTGCTCGGCACCCTCACCCGGCTGCGCGACCTGGGCAACACGGTGATCGTGGTCGAGCACGACGAGGACGCCATCCGCGCTGCCGACCACATCCTCGACATCGGCCCGGGCGCCGGCGTGCACGGCGGCGAGATCGTCGGCGAGGGCCAGCTGGCCGACATCCTGAAGTCGCCGCGCTCGGTCACCGGCCAGTACCTGTCGGGCAAGCGCAGCATCGAGGTGCCGGACAAGCGCCACAAGCCCAATCCGAAGATGACCCTGCACCTGCGCGGCGCGTCGGGCAACAACCTCAAGGACGTGGACCTGGAGATCGCCGCCGGGTTGATGACCTGCATCACCGGGGTCTCCGGCTCGGGCAAGTCCACCCTGGTCAACGACACCCTGTACGCGCTGGCGGCCAACGAGATCAACGGCGCCTCGCATTCGCCCGCGCCCTACCGCGAGATCGAGGGCCTGGACCTGTTCGACAAGGTGGTCGACATCGACCAGTCGCCGATCGGGCGCACGCCGCGCTCCAACCCGGCCACCTATACCGGCCTGTTCACGCCATTGCGCGAGCTGTACGCGCAGGTGCCCGAGGCACGCGCACGCGGCTATTCGCCCGGGCGCTTCAGCTTCAACGTGCGCGGCGGCCGCTGCGAGGCCTGCCAGGGCGACGGCCTGATCAAGGTGGAGATGCACTTCCTGCCGGACGTGTACGTGCCCTGCGACGTGTGCCACGGCAAGCGCTACAACCGCGAGACCCTGGACATCCTGTACAAGGGCTACAGCATCCACGACGTGCTGGAGATGACGGTCGAGGACGCGCTCGCCCTGTTCCAGCCCGTGCCGGCGATCGCGCGCAAGCTCGAGACCCTGGTCGACGTGGGCCTGAGCTACGTCAAGCTCGGCCAGAGCGCGACCACCCTGTCCGGGGGCGAGGCGCAGCGGGTGAAGCTGTCCAAGGAGCTGTCGCGGCGCGACACCGGCCGGACCCTGTACATCCTCGACGAGCCGACCACCGGCCTGCACTTCCACGACATCGAGCACCTGCTCGGCGTGCTGCACCGGCTGCGCGACGAGGGCAACACGGTGGTGGTGATCGAACACAACCTGGACGTGATCAAGACCGCCGACCAGGTGGTGGACCTGGGGCCCGAAGGCGGACATCGTGGCGGGCAGATCATCGCCACCGGCACGCCGGAGCAGATCGCCGCCAATCCCGACTCGCACACGGGCCGCTTCCTGGCCAAGCTGCTGCCGGCCTCGAAGGGCGCCCGGGGCAGCAAGCCGGCGGCCGTGGCCAAACCCGACGTGCTGCCGCCGCGCAAGAATCCCCGCAAGAAGGCCTCCGCATGAATGTCACCCCCTCCCATACCCCGCTGGCCCGGGTGCCGATCAGCGTGCGCTGGCGCGACATGGACAGCATGGGCCACGTCAACAACGCCAAGTACGTCTCCTACCTGGAGGAGGCGCGGGTGCGCTGGCTGGCCGCCGTGCCGGGCGTGTCGTTCTCGATGCAGGAGACCGTCATGCCGGTGGTGGCCGCGACCAACGTCAACTACCGCATGCCGATCGTGTGGCCGGGCGACGTCGTGGTCGAGCTGTTCGTCGAGAAGCTGGGCAACAGCAGCGTGACCATCGGCCACCGCATCCTCGACCAGAAGGACGAGCGGGTGCTGTATTCGGACGGCAACGTGGTCGTGGTCTGGATGGATACCCGGACCGGCAGGAGCGTGCCGCTCCCCGAAGCGATCCGCGCCGCCTGCACCTGACCCGGTCAGGCCGTGCGCGGGTCGCGCACCACCAGGGTATCCACCGGGGAGTCCTCGATCAGGCGCTGGGCCACGCTGCCGAGCAGCATGTCGAACAGCGCGCTACGCCCATGGGTCGCGACCACCGCCAGGTCGACCGGGAACTGGCCGGCATACAGCCGCATCAGCAACGACGGATCCCCGCGCTCGACCACCAGGCTGACGTTGCCGGAACCGCCCGGCAGCCGGCAACGGTCGATGAACCGGCGACCGTCGGCCAGGGCCTGGTCGCGTGCCGCCTGCAGCATCCCGTCGCGCGCGGCGTCCATCAGCCCGGCCATCGGCACCTCGTAGCCGTGCAGGACGGTGATCGCCGCATCCGGGAACAGCGTGGCCGCGGTCCACAGCGCGTGCTCGGACGAAGCCGACCAGTCGCTGGCCACCAGCATGCGCCGGTAGGGCGCGTGCACGCGCCCGCGTACCACCAGCACCGGCACCTGCGAGCGCCGCGCCAGCCGGTCCACGGTCGAACCGAGCACCGTGCGCCCGAGCGATTCGTGCCGCGCCACGCCGGTCACCACCAGGCCGCAGCCTTCCTCGTCCGCCACCTCCAGCAGCCGTTCGTCCGGGGTGCCCCGCTCCACCCGCAACGCGGCGCGCACCCCGCGCGCCGAGGCATCTTCCAGCAGGCGCCGTTCGGCGGCGTGCACCGGATCTTCGCCGCGGTACCAGTCGGGCGGATCGCGCACCACCATCGCCTCGGCCTGGCCTGCGTTCGCCTCGATCACCGTGGCCACCACCAGGCGCGCATCCCAGGCCCGGGCCAACTGCACGGCGCGATCGAATGCGCGGTCGCTGCGCGCGCCGAGGTCGCTTGCCAACAGGATGCCTCGCGGCGGCGCCCCGCTTCGATTCGCCCGGTCCGCCCCGTTCATGCCTGTCTCCCTCGTGGCCACATGCCACTCAGTTCGTTGCTTGCGATCAGGGGCTGGGTGCAGCCTTGGCCACCACCAGCTCGGCGCCGATCTCGCGCCCGTCATCCAGCACCAGCACCAGCGGCACCCGTTCGCCTTCGGCCAGCACCGCATCCGGCTCCATCAACATCAGGTGCAGTCCGCCCGGTTGCAGCACGGCCTGCCCGCCGGCGGGGACCGGCAGCCGTTCCAGCTCGCGCATCCGGCTGACGCCGTCGACCATGCGGGTCTCGTGCAGCGATACCTCGCCGAATCGCGGGCTGCGCACCGCCACCACCGCCTGCCCTTCCTTGCAGCGATTGGCGATGCGGCCGAAGCCGGCGAGCATCGGCCGTGGCGTCGGCGGCAGACGGATCCAGCCGTCCTCGACCACCAGGCAGGCGGGCGCCTGCGCCGGCTTGTCGCCGGGGTGTGCCGACGTGGCCAGGGGCATCGCGGCGACGGCCAGCGACAACCAGAAAGGAAGGATCCATTGCGTGCGCATCCGCCTATGATACCGACACTCCCGCCCGCCACCACGGACGCTCCATGACCCACCACGTGCAGACCTTCGACCACGGCCGCATCCGCGAGCTGCGCCTGGCGCGGCCGCCGGTGAATGCGCTGGACCCGGCGCTGTGCCGCGCATTGATCGCCGCGCTGGACGCAGCGGTGGCCGGCGACGCCGAGGCGGTGGTGCTGTCCGGCGCGACCGGGATCTTCTCCGCCGGCCTGGACGTGCCGCACCTGATGTCGCTGGGCCAGGACCGGCAGGCGCTGCACGCGGCCTGGGGCGCGTTCTTCGGCGCGGCGCGCGCGCTGGCGGGCCTGCGCATCCCGGTGGCGGCGGCGATCGCCGGCCACGCCCCCGCCGGCGGCTGCGTGCTGTCGCTGTGCTGCGACTACCGGGTGATGGCGCGCTCGCCGAACCCGGCCAAGCCCTACATGATCGGCATGAACGAGACCCAGGTCGGCCTGGCCGTGCCCGACGGTGCCCAGCGGCTGATGCGGCGCGTGATCGGCCGCTACCGCGCCGAGCGGCTGCTGGTCGGCGGCAGCATGGTGCCGGCCGAGGAGGCGCTGCGGATCGGGCTGGTCGACGAACTGGCCGACGCCGGGCAGGTGCTGCCGCGCGCGCTGGAGTGGCTGGGTACGCTGCTGGCCTTGCCGCGCGCGCCGATGCTGCTCACCCGTTCACGGGCGCGCGCCGACCTGGTGGAGGCGCTGGCGCCGGAAAACCTGGATCTGGACCGCTTCGTCGATGGCTGGTACGAGCCGGACACCCAGGCCGGCCTGCACGCACTGCTGGCCAAGCTGGGGAAATAGGCCGGCGCCGCGCTACGGCCCGCTCGCCACCGGGCGCGCCGGATCGGCGATCCAGCCGCTCCAGGAACCGGCGTACACCTGCGCGCCGGGCAGGCCGGCGTATTCCATCGCCAGCAACAAGTGGCAGGCGGTCACCCCGGAACCGCACATCAGCACCGCCTGTGCAGGCGGGCGGCCGTGCAGCAGCGGCTCGAGTTCCGCGCGCAATTCGTCCGCGGGACGGAAACGTCCATCGCGCAGGTTCAGCGCGAACGGCCGGTTGAGGGCGCCGGGCACGTGGCCGGCCACCGGGTCGATCGGTTCGGCCTCGCCGCGGAAGCGTTCCCCGGCGCGCGCGTCGAGCAGCCAGCCTGGCGCCTCGCCGAGGCGCGACAGCACATCGGCCGCCTCGGCGATCCGCGAACGGTCGAAACCGGCGGCCGGATACGGCGGCAACGCCACCGGCGCCTCGGGGGAGGCGGTTTCCGGCAATCCCGCCGCGCGCCACGCCGCCAGTCCGCCATCGAGGACGGCCACGCGGGTGTGGCCGAGCACTGTCAGCAGCCACCAGGCGCGCGCGGCGGCCATGCTGCCGTCGCCGGCATCGTAGACCACCACCTGCTGTGCAGGTCCGAGGCCCCACGCGCCGGCCCGGCGCGCGAATGCGGCGGGATCGGGCAGCGGGTGCCGCCCCTGCCCGGCGACCGCATGCTCGGAAAGATCGCGGTCCAGGTCGGCGTGGATTGCGCCGGGCAGGTGCGAGGCCGCGTATGCGGCGCGGCCCGCGGCCGGATCGGCCAGGACCGCGCGCGCATCGAGCAGGCGCAATGCGGGGTCGCCCAGCCTCGCCGCCAGCGCATCCACTGCCACCAGCGTGGTCCAGTCCGCTTCGCTCATGCGCCCTCCTCCAGCCTGCGCCGCAGGTTGTACAGGATCGCTGCGGTCGCGCCCCAGATGCGCTGGCCCGGCCAGTCGTATTCGAGCAGGCTGCGCGGGCGTCCGTTGTACTCGACCTCGATCTGGCGCAGGTTCGCCGCCGCCATCAGGAACCCGAACGGCACCTCGAACACGTCGGCGACCTCGCCCGGATCCGGGCGCGGCACGTAGGCCGGATCGATCGCGGCCACCACCGGAGTAACCCGGAAGCCGCTGACGGTGAGCAGCGGATCCAGGTAGCCCAGGGGCGCCACCTGCGCGGCATCCAGCGCGATTTCCTCACCGCTCTCGCGCAACGCCGCAGCCAGCACTCCGGCGTCGTGCGCCTCGACCCGGCCGCCCGGAAAGCTCACCTGGCCACCGTGGTGGCGCAGTGCGTCGGTGCGCCGGGTCAGCAGCACCTGGGTGCCCGCGTCGCCACGCGGCACCAGGCCGACCAGCACCGCGGCCTCGGCCGGCACCGCCGCCGGCGGGAACAGGTCTTCCAGTTCGGAACGGTTCCAGCCCTCGCCCGCCGGCGGTTGGCGCAACGGATACAGTGCCGCGCGCAGGCGTGCCCGCTCGGGCAGGCACGCCAGGAAAGCGAAGCGCTCGCGCTCGCGGTCGGCCAGTTCGCCGTCCATCATCCGCCGCCGCTCGCCTTCGTCCATCCGCGACCAGCGCGCGATCTCGTCGCGGCTGCGCAGGCAGCCGCCGCACAGCCCGTCCACGCCGATACGGCAGGCCCGCACGCACGGGCTGGAGGATGCCTGCGCGGGCGCCGGATCGACGGAGGGCGGGAAATGGAGCGGAAGCACGGTCGGCCGCACATGGTCCGGGCAAGCGTAGCGCGGAAACGCGCCCTGCCGAAACGACAGCGCCGGCACGAGGCCGGCGCGATCGCGGAACCCTTGGCGGCATCCCCGGAGGCTGGATTTACTTGACCGAAACCAGCTTGATCTCGAACACCACCGCCACGTTCGGCGGGAACGGGGTGCGCGGATCGGCGCCGTAGGCCTTGTCCGGCGGCAGCGCCACTTCCCACTTGGAGCCGGCCGGCATCAGCAGCAGCACCTCGCGCATGGCGGCCATCTCGACTTCGCTGACCTTGATGTTGGGGATCTGCTGCGCCGGGCGCGCCTGTTCCGGGTGCTGGCCGAACGGGAACGGACCGGCCACTTCCAACTGCACGGTGCTGGCCTGGGTCGGCTTGGCGCCCTTGCCCTGTTCCAGGACGCGGTACTGCACGCCGCTGGGCAGGGTCTGCACGCCCGGCTTGGCCTTGTTCTGGGCCATGAACTGGTCGGAGCGGGTCTTGTTCTCGGCAGCGGCCTTGTCGTACTGCGCCTTGGCCTGCTGGGCGCGGGCCTGTTCACGCTTCTGGAAGGCCTCCACCGCCGGCTTCAGCTGTTCGGCGCTGACCGCCGGCTGCTTCTTGGCCAGGGCATCCTGCAGACCCTTGACCACGGAGTTCACGTCGAGCGGCTCGCCGCGCTCCTGCAGCTCGGCCAGGTTGCTGCCGTAGTCGTAGCCGAAGTAATAGCTCAGCTTGCCCTTCTCGGACGCGGTGTCCTGGGCGAAAGCACTGCCGGCCAGGGCCAGGGCGGCAACGGCGACAGCGATCGGACGCAACTTCATCTAATTCTTCTCCGGAAGGGTGGCGCCGGGCGGGAGCCCGGCGGTAGCGGACGCGCTAGGATAGCCGCCGCACCGGCGGCCCGCCAGCGCGGACGGCCTTGGGACCGCCGCCCCGGCGGGAAGTTCCCGCCCCCGCCTTCACATTGCCGACCAGGAGTCCCCCCATGACGGCCAGCCCCGTCCTCAGCCGCGACGCCGATGGCGTCCGCATCCTCACCGTCGATCGCCCGGACAAGCTGAATGCATTGAACCGGGCGACCCTGGAGGCGCTGGATGCGGCTTTCGCCGCGGCCGCCGAGGATGCGGCGGTGCGGACGCTGGTCCTGACCGGCAGCGGCCCCAAGGCCTTCGTGGCCGGTGCCGACATCGCCGAGATGAACGGGTTGAGCGCGATCGAGGGCCGCGAGTTCTCGCTGGTCGGCCAGCGCCTGATGCGCCGGATCGAGCGCCTGCCCAAGCCGGTCGTCGCAATGCTGAACGGATACGCACTGGGCGGTGGCCTGGAACTGGCCATGGCCTGCCACCTGCGGATCGCTGCCGACACCGCGAGGCTGGGCCAGCCGGAGGTGAACCTGGGCCTGGTCCCCGGTTTCGGGGGCACCCAACGCCTGCTGCGCCTGGCCGGCCGCGCCGCGGCGCTGGAGCTGTGCCTGACCGGGGTACCGATCGATGCGGCGCGGGCGCTGCAACTGGGCCTGGTCAACCGGGTGGTCCCGGCCGCCGAACTGGAGGCACAGACGATGCAGCTCGCCGCGCAACTGGCCAGCGCCGCGCCGCTGGCCCTGCGCGGCGTACTCGACGCGGTGGTACTGGGCGGGGAATGCGCGATCGAGGAAGGCCTGCAGTTCGAGACCGCGCAGTTCGCCCTGCTGTTCGCCAGCGAGGACATGCGCGAGGGCACCGGCGCCTTCCTCGAGAAGCGCAAGCCGCAGTTCCGCAACCGCTGAGGCACGGCGATGGCGGGCCAGTACGACGCCGGCACCAGCGCCAAGGCCTTGCGCCGGCAGTTGCTGGCGCTGCTCGGGGTCGGTGACGTCGATGCGGCGCTGGACGCCGGCCTGATGCAGTTCGCGACGGGCGACGCGGCGGAAGATGCGCCGCTGCGCGCAGCCCAGGATCAGCTGCGAACCGCGTGGGCGGCGCGCGCGCGCCATCGCGCGCGCGCCGAACGGCTGGACCGGCAAGCCCGCGAACGTGCCGCGCGCCGCGCTGCAGGCTCCCAGCCTGCGGCGGCCACGGCGAGTGCGGCCCCGGTGGCACTGCCGCCGGCCGCAGCCGCGGCCCTGGCCCGCGCCAGCGCCAAGGCCAGCGGCGGGCAGTCCAGCTGATGGCGGCGCGCGCGCGCATGATGACCCGCGAGCAGATCCGCGAGATGTTCTCGCGCCTGCGCGAACTCAATCCGCATCCGACCACCGAACTGGAGTACTCCACCCCGTTCGAACTGCTGGTCGCGGTGATCCTCTCGGCCCAGGCCACCGACGTCGGCGTGAACAAGGCCACCCGCCGGCTGTACCCGGTGGCCAACACCCCGCAGGCGATCCTGGCCCTCGGCGAGGAAGGGCTGAAGAAACACATCGCCACCATCGGCCTGTACAACGCCAAGGCCAAGAACGTGATCGCCACCTGCGCGATCCTGGTGGCCGAACACGGCGGTGAAGTGCCGCGCGAACGCGCTGCGCTGGAAGCCCTGCCCGGGGTCGGCCGCAAGACCGCCAACGTGGTGCTCAACACCGCCTTCGGCGAACCGACCATGGCGGTGGACACCCACATCTTCCGCGTCGCCAACCGCACCGGCCTGGCCCCGGGCAAGGACGTGCGCGCGGTCGAGGACGGGCTGCTCAGGCGGGTGCCGGCCGAGTTCATGCACGACGCGCACCACTGGTTGATCCTGCACGGGCGCTACGTGTGCAAGGCGCGCAAGCCCGACTGCCCGCAGTGCGTGATCCGCGACCTGTGCCGCTGGCCGGACAAGACGCCCGGCTGAGCGCCCCGGCCGACCGCGGGCGGCCCGGATTCAGAACTGAACGTCGCCCCAGACGCCGAGTTCCCGGGTCCGGGTCTCCTTGGCGGCCTTGGCCGTGGTGTCCTTGTACACCGCCGAAAGCTTGACGCCCTTGACCACCGGGAATTCCACGCCCAGGTGCCAGTAGGCGTTGTTGTAGGACGGGTTCAACTTCTTGCTGGTATCGGCGTCGTCGTAACGGCCGAAGGCGGTGATCCCGCTCTTGGTCAGGGCATAGCTGGCCCATGCCGACCAGCCCGAGGCGGTGTCGTCGAGCGTGTTGGTGACCGCCCAGTTGTCGGCGGTGAACCATTCCGCGCCCAGACGCATCTTGGTGTCGGCATAGGCGGCCATGGCGCTCAGACGCCGCGCGGTGTGCGGCGGATCGACCGTGGCGGTGTTGTTGCCGCGCTGCCCGGTATAGGCACCCACGGCGACCACGGTGTACGGCGTCGGCGCCCAGCCGACGCGCCCTTCGAAATCCACCCGCTGGCTGCGCGACGGATTGCGGTAGCCGCGGCCGTTGATGATCGCGGCGGCGTAGTTGAAGCCGCCGGCGGTTTCGCCGCCGATGTGCAGGCCCCAGTCCGCCGAGGTGCCGTACGACAGCCGGTCGTACAGCACGCCGTTCACGTAGCGCATGCCGTAGTACTTCTCGACGAACGGAACCCACGGCGTGTCGGCGGCGCCGACCCGCATGAACAGTGCATCGCTCCACTTGGCCTGCACGTAGGCCTTCTTGATGAAGACCTCGACGCTGTGCGCCTGGTTGGCGCCCGCGCCCGAGCCGAACGAGAGGTATTGCGCATCGGACGTCAGGTTGGCCGACCAGACGTTGTCGAATTTGTGGTCCACGCTCAGGTACATCCGGGTCACGTCGAAACCGGTGCCGGTGTTGTTGGTCCTGACCCCGTTGACCTCTTCGGTACGGCTGGTGACGTCGAAGAAGATGCGCCCGCCGACCTTGGTGTCGTTGACCAGCTTCTTCAGCGAGTCGACCGCCGGCACCACCGATTCGTTGGTCTTGGCCTGCTCGATGTTGACGTCGGACTGCGCATCGGTGCGCGTCTCCAGTTCCGCCACCCTGGCCACCAGTTCGGCCTGCTGGGCCTGCAACTGGGCCAGCGCGGCCTTGAGCGCCGCCACTTCGGCGGTGTCGGCCGCGGCGGCCTCGAAGGAAACCGTGCCGCCCAGGCCCATGGCGATTGCGACGGCAAGAAGGGAATGGCGCATGCGGCTCTCCTGAGGATCGTACGCGTGGGTGGGGGCGGGAAGTCGAGGGCCCGATGGACGCCGCTCAGGTTGCGGCCCCGATTTGACAGCCTCGCGAATCAAGGGTGACGGAACGGTTACATCGCCCGGCGCGCCGGAGCGGCGCCGGTCGGCCACGCCCTCCCCCTGGGCGTCACATTCCGGTCATCTCGGCTACGCGCCGCTGTCATCGGACAACGGTCCAATGGCGCGAAATGACGCGGCCGTTGCCGCCTCCCGACCCGTCCACCGCCAGGAGCCCCCCGTGAACTTCAGGTTCAAGTCCCGCGTCGCCGCCGCACTGCTCGCGGCCGCCTCGTTCGTCCCGTTCGCCCACGCCAACGACGTGACCGGCGCGGGTGCGTCCTTCATCTATCCGGTGATGACCAAGTGGTCCACCGACTACAAGGCCGCCACCGGCAAGCAGGTGAACTACCAGTCGATCGGCTCCGGCGGCGGCATCGCCCAGATCAAGGCCGCCACCGTGGACTTCGGTTCCTCCGACGCGCCGCTCAAGCCGGAGGAACTGTCCAGGTTCGGCCTGGCCCAGTTCCCCTCGGTGATCGGCGGCGTGGTGCCGATTCTCAACGTCGCCGGCATCGCCCCGGGCCAGCTCAAGCTCGACGGCAATACCCTGGCCGACATCTTCCTGGGCAAGATCGCCAAGTGGAACGACCCGGCGATCGCCGCGCTCAACCCTGGCCTGGCGCTGCCGGACCAGAAGATCACCGTGGTCCACCGCTCCGACGGTTCGGGCACCACCTTCAACTTCGTCAACTACCTGTCCAAGGTCAGCCCCGAGTGGAAGGACAAGGTCGGCGAAGGCACCTCGGTGCAGTGGCCGGCCGGGATCGGCGGCAAGGGCAACGAGGGCGTGGCGGCCTATGTCAAGCAGGTCAAGGGCGGCATCGGCTACGTCGAACTGTCCTATGCGCTGCAGAACAAGCTGGCCCATGCTTCGTTGAAGAACGCCGCCGGCCGCTTCGTGCAGCCCAGCCAGGAGAGCTTCGCCGCCGCCGCGGCCAACGCCGACTGGGCCAAGGCCAAGGACTTCTACCTGGTGATGACCAACGCCCCGGGCGCGGAATCCTGGCCGATCACCGCCACCAACTTCATCCTGATGTACCGGCAGCCCAAGAACCTGGCCGGCGCCAAGAACGCCCGCGAATTCTTCCGCTGGGTGTACGCCAACGGCGACGAGCAGGCCCGCCAGCTCGACTACGTGCCGCTGCCGGATGCGCTGGTCAAGCAGATCGAGGCCTATTGGGCGCAGACCATGAAGTTTTGAACGACGGGTTCTCTCCCCCCGCCGTTCGCCGGAGCGCGTGCCGTTGGCACGCGCTCCTTTTTTCTTTCATGCGCCGGGCCGCCCGCCGTCACGAGGCTGTAACAAAAACAGCATTCCATATGGCAACCCGCCGCCCCGCCGGCCCAGACCCCGCACGCGCCATGAAGCCCACTCCGGTCCGTCTCCTCGTCCTGTCCCTGGCTGTCGGCCTCGCCGTTTCCGGCTGCAAACCGTCCAGCGACGCCGCTTCCACCGCCACCGGCGGGCCGCAGGCCGACGCATCCCCGGCCGCCGGCGAGCGCGTGGCCGCGGAGATCTCCGGCGCCGGCGCCTCGTTCATCTACCCGCTGATGTCCAAGTGGTCGGCGGACTACAACGCCGCCACCGGCCGCAAGCTCAACTACCAGTCCATCGGCTCGGGCGGCGGCATCGCCCAGGTCAAGGCCGGCACCGTGGACTTCGGCTCCACCGACAAGCCGCTGCCCAGCGAAGAACTGGCGCAGGCCGGCCTGGCCCAGTTCCCCTCCGCCGTCGGCGGCGTGGTCCCGGTATTCAACCTGCCGGGCATCGAGCCGGGCCGGTTGCGCCTGACCGGCCCGCTGCTGGCCGATATCTTCCGCGGCAACATCGCCACCTGGAACGATCCGGCCATCGCCGCGCTCAACCCGGGCCTGGCGCTGCCGTCCGACAAGATCACCGTGGTCCACCGCTCCGACGGCTCCGGCACCACCTTCAACTTCAGCAACTACCTGTCCAAGGTCAGCCCCGAGTGGAAGGACCAGGTCGGCGAAGGCACCTCGCTGCAGTGGCCCACCGGCGTGGGCGGCAAGGGCAACGAGGGCGTGGCCGGCTACGTGCAGCAGATCAAGGGCGGCATCGGCTACGTCGAACTGGCCTACGCGCTGCAGAACGCGATGGCCTACGCCTCGCTGCAGAACGCCGCCGGACAGTGGGTGCAGCCCAGCGCCGAGAGCTTCGCCGCCGCCGCGGCCAGTGCCGACTGGGCCAATGCCCGGGACTTCAACCTGGTAATCACCAATGCCCCCGGCGAGCAGGCCTGGCCGATCACCGCCACCAACTTCATGCTGATGCCGAAGCAGCCGAAGGATGCCGCACGCAGCCGGGCCGTGCGCGAGTTCTTCAAGTGGGCCTTCGAGCAGGGCCAGGCGCAGGCGCAGGACCTGCACTACGTGCCGCTGCCGCCGGAGCTGGTGCGGCAGGTCGAGGCGTACTGGGCGAACGCATTCGAATGAAGACGGCTCTCAGGCCAGCCCCCGGCCGGAATCGCAGGATTCCGGCTTGCGCCGGAACGGCGGGAGGGACGACCCCATGAACGCTACCGCCCTTCCCGTTCCGTCCGACAGCCGAGGCCTGCGCGACGCACGGGCCGACCGGCTGTTCCGCTACGCGCTGGTCGCCTGCGTGGCCTTCGTCCTGGTCGCGCTGGCCGGTGCGGCGCTGTCGATGCTGTGGGGCGGTCGCCATGCGCTGCAGACCCAGGGCCTGAGCTTCTTCTACTCGGCCGAATGGAATCCGGTGGAGTACAAGTTCGGTGCGCTGGCGCCGATCTACGGCACCCTGGTCACCGCGCTGATCGCGATGGTGATCGCGGTCCCGGTCAGTTTCGGCATCGCCTTCTTCCTCACCGAGGTCGCGCCGCGCTGGCTGCGCGGGCCGGTGGGCACGGCGATCGAACTGCTCGCCGGCATCCCCTCGATCATCTACGGCATGTGGGGCCTGTTCGTGCTGGTGCCGGTGATGACCGAATACGTCACGCCCTGGCTCAACGACAACCTCGGCACCTTGCCGCTGATCGGCCCGCTGTTCCAGGGCCCGCCGCTGGGCATCGGCATGCTCACCGCCGGCTTCGTGCTGGCGATCATGGTGATCCCGTTCATCTCATCGGTGATGCGCGAGGTGTTCCTCACCGTGCCGACACGGCTGAAGGAATCGGCCTATGCGCTGGGGTCGACCCGCTGGGAAGTGAGCTGGGACATCGTCCTGCCCTATACCCGCTCGGCGGTGATCGGCGGCATCTTCCTCGGCCTGGGCCGGGCCCTGGGCGAGACCATGGCCGTGGCCTTCGTGATCGGCAACTCGGTGCGGCTGTCGCCTTCGCTGCTGGAGCCAGGCACCACCATCGCCGCGCTGATCGCCAACGATTTCGGCGAGGCCACCGAGACCTACCGCTCGGCGCTGCTGCTGCTGGGCTTCGTGCTGTTCATCGTGACCTTCGTGGTGTTGGCCATCGCCCGGCTGATGCTGGCCCAACTGGCACGCAGGGAGGGCAACTGATGGCCGCCTCCGCTTCCTCGGCACTTTACACGCGGCGCCGGATCATCAACGCAGTGGCCGTGGTACTGGCCTGCGCCACCGCGCTGTTCGGCCTGTTCTTCCTGGGCTGGATCCTGTGGACCCTGATCGCCAAGGGCATCTCCGGGATCAACTGGGACCTGTTCACGAAGATGACCCCGCCGCCGATGGAACAGGGCGGCCTGGCCAACGCCTTCTTCGGCAGCATGGTGATGTGCGCGCTGGCGATCGCCATCGGCACCCCGCTGGGGATCGCCGCCGGCACCTGGCTGGCCGAGTACGGCAACGCGCGCAGGTTCGGCACGATGGTGCGCTTCGTCAACGACATCCTGCTGTCGGCCCCGTCGATCGTGCTGGGCCTGTTCGTGTACACCCTGTTCGTGATGCAGACCGGCGGCAACTTCTCGGCCCTGGCCGGCGCGCTGGCGCTGGCCTTCATCGTGCTGCCGGTGGTGGTGCGCACCACCGACGAGATGCTGCGCCTGGTGCCGGTGCAGATGCGCGAGGCCGCACTGTCGCTGGGCATCCCGCAGTGGAAGATGATCGTGCAGGTGCTGTACCGCAGCGCCGCCGCCGGCATCGTCACCGGCATCATGCTGGCCCTGGCCCGCATCTCCGGCGAGACCGCACCGCTGCTGTTCACCGCCTTCGGCAACCAGTACTGGAACGCCAATATCTTCCGGCCGATGGCCTCGGTGCCGGTGGTCATGTACCAGTTCGCCGGCAGCCCCTACGAATCCTGGCAGGTGCTGGCCTGGGCCGGCGCGCTGGTGCTGACCGTGTTCGTGCTGCTGGTCAGCCTGGCCGCCCGCGGCATGCTCCTGCGCAACAGGATTTCCCATGATTGATCCCGTCCGGAACCTCGCCATGAACGATCCACAACCCGCCGCGCAGGCGACCGGGATGCCGCGCATCGCGGTCGCCTCCCATGCCGGCGCCGATGTCGCAACGCCAGTCAAGCTGGCCGCGCGTGGCCTGGACTTCTATTACGACAAGTTCCATGCGCTGAAGAACATCCACCTGGAAATCCCGGAAAAGCGCGTGACCGCGCTGATCGGTCCCTCCGGCTGCGGCAAGTCCACCTTGCTGCGCGTCTTCAACCGCATCTACGCGCTCTATCCAAAACTGGAAGCGCGCGGCGAGGTGCTGCTCGACGGCGAGAACATCCTTGCGCCCAAGTATCCGATGAACCGGCTGCGCAGCAAGGTCGGCATGGTGTTCCAGAAGCCGGTGCCGTTTCCGATGACCATCTTCGAGAACGTGGCCTACGGCATCCGCCACCACGAGAAGCTGTCGAAGGCCGAAATGAACGTGCGCGTGGAACAGGCCCTGCGCCAGGCCGCGCTGTGGGACGAGGTCAAGGACAAGCTCGGCCAGAGCGCGCTGGGCCTGTCCGGTGGCCAGCAGCAGCGCCTGTGCATCGCCCGTGCCGTGGCCCTGCGCCCGGACGTGCTGCTGCTGGACGAGCCGACCTCGGCGCTGGACCCGATCTCCACCAGCCGCATCGAGCAACTGGTCGAGGAACTGAAGGCGGACTACACCATCGCCATCGTCACCCACAACATGCAACAGGCCGCACGCGTGTCCGACTATACCGCCTTCATGTACCTGGGCGACCTGGTCGAGCACGACCGCACCCAGGTCATCTTCTCCAGCCCCTCGAAGCGCCAGACCGAGGACTACATCACCGGGAGGTTCGGCTGATGAGCACCGTGCAACCCCACGAGCACATCGTGAAAAGCTACGACGAGGAACAGCGCCGCCTGGCCGATGAGGTCGTGCGCATGGGCCTGACCGCCGTGGCCCAGCTCGAGGCCGCGCTGGACGTGGTCGAGCGCCGCGACGACAACGCCGCGCGCAGGATCGTGGCCAATGACGAATCCATCGACGAGGCCGAGCGCCGGATCAGCCACGACGTGATGCTGCTGGCGCTGCGCGGGCCGATGGCGCGGGACCTGCGCGAGATCCTGGCCGCCCTGCGGATCCCGGCCGACATCGAGCGGATCGGCGACTATGCCGCCAACGTGGCCAAGCGCTCGATCGCGCTCAACGCCGCCCCGCCGCTGCCGCACGTGGCCGGACTGCGCGCGCTGGGCCTGCTGGCCGCCGGCCAGGTGCGCCAGGCGCTGCGCGCCTACCGCGAGGGCGACGACGAACTGGCGCTGCAGGTGCGCGACAACGATGCGCGCCTGGACCAGCAGTACACCGCACTGTTCCGCGAGCTGCTGACCTACATGATGGAGGATCCGCGCAACATCACCCCGTGCACGCACCTGCTGTTCATGGCCAAGAACCTGGAACGAATCGGCGACCACGCCACCAACATCGCCGAAAACGTGTGGTTCCTGCACCACGGCGAGCAGCCGCTGCCCCCGCGCGACAAGCGCGACGACACCAGCACCACCGGCACGACCTGATCGCGCCGGAACGCGGGGAGCGGGTCCGGTCCGCAGGCGCGGTTGTAACGGGGCGGTAACGAACGATCGCGAGAATCCCGGCCCGCAAGGCCGAAAGCCGATCCAGCCGCATGGGCAGCCCGCCGCGGCGCCGCTCCGAGGAAACCCGCATGTCCCCCAAACCCCTCGTTGCCGCCATTGCGGCAACTCTCGTCATGATGTCCGCCGCCCGGGCCGCCGAGCAGGCGCCGGCCGGCGACAAGGCCGTAGACCTGGACAAGATGCAGGTCATCGGCCACCGCCAGTCGCGCCAGGTCCAGACCCTGCTGCCTGAAAACATGGTGGCATTGCCACCCGGCGCCAGCGTGCAGAAGGCGCTGAACATGATGCCTGGCGTCAACATGCAATCGGTGGACGCACTGGGCGTGAACGAGCAGTCGCTGTCGCTGAGCGTGCGCGGCTTCAACACCACGCGCCTGGGCTACACGCTCGACGGCATGCCGCTCGGCGACGGGGCATACAACAACTACAACGGACTGTCGATCAGCCGCGCGCTGATCCCGGAAAACCTGTCACGCGCCGACCTGTCGATGGGCATCGCCAACCTGGGCATCGCCTCGACCAGCAACCTGGGTGGCGCAGTCACCTACTTCAGCGGCCATCCGGCCCACGACCTTTCCGTGCGCGCGAGCCAGAGCTTCGGCAGCAACGGCAATCGCCGCACGTTCGCGCGCCTCGATACCGGCCAGTTCGGCGGCTTCTCGGCCTATGTCTCGGGCATGGACAGCCGCTCCGAACTGTACGTGGATCAGCGGGCCTACAACACCTCTTATGGCAGGCAGTTCAACGGCAAGCTGGTGTACGACTTCGATCGCGGCTCCATCTCGGCGTTCGGCGACTACTCGCGTACCTCGCAGGCCAACGACTTCTACATGTCCAAGGATGCGCTGGCGCGGCTGGGCTGGGATTGGGGCGGCTACGCGCCGGACTGGGACAAGGCGCTCAGCCGCGCCTACTGCAATCCGGGCACGCTGGTGGCCGCGCTTTGCGACAAGTCCGGCCCGGACACCTACGCCGACGGCGCCTTCACCGGCGGCCAGGTGCTGCGTGACGACGACCTCTATTACGTCGCCGCCGACTACTCGCCGACGGACAGCGTGGACCTGCACGCGCAGGTCTACCACCACGAGAACAAGGGTGCCGGCAACAACTGGAACTACGGGTGGTCCAATCGCAACACGCCGGAACAATTGCCACTGCTGCTGCGCGATACACGTTATTCCATCGACCGTTCCGGCGCCCTGTTCTCCGCCGGATGGGAAATCGGCATCCACCACCTGCAGGTCGGCTACTGGCAGGAAGACAACACCAGCAGTGCCGAGCGCTACAGCTTCACCAACGTGACGGGGCCGCGCAGCCTCAACGGATACCTGGCAGGCCAGCCGAATACGGGCACCTTTGCCCAGGAGACCACTTGGCGGACCCGCCAGTACTACGTGCAGGACACGCTGCACCTGATGGAAGAACGGCTTCTGGTCGATTTCGGCTTCAAGAGCACGGACTCCCGATCCGATGCCGCGGCGATGCCGGGTATCGCGAAGACTCCGATTTCGCCGACCTCCAGTGGTCAGTTCGCGACCGGCTCGCTGCGCGCCAGGGACCGCTTCCTGCCCCAGGTGGGTGTGCGCTTCGAGGTAAGCCCGGACCAGGAGCTGTTCGCCAGCTATGCCGAGAACATCGCGATGTTCCAGGGTGGCTTCAAGCTCGGCCCCCAGGCCGTCAGCCAGGCCGTGTGGGATTCGCAGGGCGAGCCGCTGAAGCCGGAGCGCTCGACCAGCCTGGAGGGCGGCTATCGCGTGCGGATGGGCGACATGCAGGCGTCGGTCGCCGCGTACACGGTGAAATTCGAGGACCGCCTGCTGCAGTACAACCCCTGCAATTCCCGCGAGCCCAACGGCCCGGGTTGCGGCAACCGCTTCTACAACGTGGGGGGCGTCGACAGCAAGGGCCTGGAACTCGCCCTGATGTGGCAACCGGTGCATTGGCTGGACTGGTACAACTCGCTCTCGTTGAATCACTCGACCTACAACGACGACTACATCCAGGATGGCGTGCTGCGTCCCACGGCGGGCAAGCGCCAGGTGGATACGCCCGACAAGATGTTCGCCAGCGCGCTGACCTTGCGGGACAACCACTGGTTCGCCTCGCTGCAGGGCAAGTACACCGGCAGGCGCTACTACACCTACACCAACGACCAGGGCTTCGGCGGCTTCACCGTCTTCGACCTGGGCGCCGGCTACGACTTCGGCGCGGTGGGAAGGCTGAGTGGGATGAAGGTGTCGATGAACGTCGCCAACGTGACCAACAAGCGCTATGTGGCCAATCTCGACACCAGCGTGTTCGCACCCGTGGATCCGAACGGCACCGTCGTCGTCGCGCACAGCTCGGCGCCGCGCCAGGTGTTCATGACGCTGGGGCTCGCATTTTGACCCTGCGCAGCCTGGCGGTCGCACTGTGCCTGTCCATCCCGCTCGGCGCGGGCATGCCACTGACCGCCCCCGCCGCGGAAAGCGACGGGTTGGTCGGCACCGGTAGACTCGATGCAGGCACGGTGGATTTCCTCGGCGACACGCTGGGCTCGTTTTCCTCGCTGCAGGTGCGCGACTGGCGTCGTGTCGGCGATGGCTACGAGGGCGTGCTGTGGACGTTGCCGGACCGCGGTCGCAACGATCCCGAAGCCCGGCTGTTCTACGACTACAGCGCACGCCTGCACCGCTTCCGCGTGCGCTTCACGCCAGCCGACGGACGCGTGACCCTCGAACCGGACGGCGGCCTGGTGTTGCGGGATTTCGACGGCCAGCCCTTCACCGGGGCCGACCCGGGCAAGGGCACCCAGGTCCAGCAAGGGCTGCTGTTGCCCTCCCCGCATGAGGGCATCGGTGCCGGCAAGGTTTCGCTGGATGCCGAATCGCTGCAATTCACCGCCGACGGCGGGTTCTACGTGGGCGACGAGTACGCCGCCAACGTCTATTACTTCGATCCGCAAGGTCGGCTCCGCGGGGTGATCCAGCCGCCGCCCGCGGTTGCGCCGTACCGCGACGGCCAGCCGGACTTCGGCTCGCTGCGGCCCCCGCAGACCGGCAGGCGCAACAACCAGGGCGTCGAAGGCATGTCGCTCTCGCCGGACGGCCGCACGCTGTTCGTGGTGTTGCAGAGCGCGCTGATGCAAGACAGCGCGGACGATGGCCACAAGGGCCGCCGCAACACGCGCGTGCTCGTCTACGACGTGAGCCAGGATCCGGTACCCACCGCTCCCGTGCGCCATCACGTGGTGCAACTGCCGGTGTACCGCGATGTCGGCGACGCGGGCAAACCCGACCGCACGGCGGCGCAAAGCGAGATTCGAGCGCTCGACGGCCACCGTTTCCTGATGCTCTCCCGCGACGGCGCCGGGCTGGGAAGCGAGAGCAATGCCCCCGCCGTCTACAAGCGCATCCTGCTGGTCGACACGCACGAGGCCACCAACCTGGCCGGCACCGTGTACGAGACGGGCACCGAGTCGGTGCTGCAACGGCGGAAGGACACGGTACTGCGCCCGGGCATCCGGCCCGCCGCATGGACGGAACTGGTGGACATGCTCGACCCGGTGGAACTGGCGCGCGTGGATCTCGTTCCGGGGCAACTGTCGGAGAAATGGGAGGCGATGGGCCTGGTGTCCGTGCTCGATCCGGCGGCACCCGAGGACTACTTCCTGTTCGTCGGCAACGACAACGATTTCATTGCGCGCCACTGCGTCATGACCGGACAGCGCTGCCATTCGCCGCTGGACAACGACAGCCGTGTACTGGTTTACCGACTGACGCTCCCGGGATATTCGCCTGGCCCATGAATCAGGCATGGGAGTAGACTGGCCGCCTCAAGCGGCCGGCGCACCGCCCCCTGCGCCCCGACCCCGGAGTACCCGCCATGTCCAAGCAGAAGCCCGTCGCCGTCGCCCTGGGCACCGCCCTGGCCGGCCTGACCCTCAGCGGTGCCACCTTCGCCATGCAGCCGCTGGCGCAGGGTTACATGCTCGCCGCCGCAGAGCCGGCCCAGGACACCGCCAAGGCCGGGGAGGGCAAGTGCGGCGAAGGCAAGTGCGGCGCCGGGATGGTCGCACCGGCAGCCAGCGCCAAGGGTATTCAGGAAGCCGGCGTGAAGCGTGCCGACGACGCCGCAGCCGGCAAGGCCGCGCTCAACGGCAAGGTGTACGACGACGTTCAAGCACCGCTAAACGGGCCCACCGCAGCCGGCAAGGCGGGCCGCGAAGGAAGCTGCGGCATGGCGAGGATGGACACCGACAAGGACGGCCGCATCTCACACGCCGAGTTCGCAACCGCGCACGGCACCAAAGTCCCGACGCTGTCCGGCGACAGCAAGGACGCCGCGTTTGCTGCCATCGACACCGACGGCGACGGTTTCATCAGCCAGGCCGAAATGGATGCCCACCACGCCGCCATGCACAAGCCGGCGGACGGCAAGACCACTTCCGAAGGCAAGTGCGGGGAAGGCAAGTGCGGCGAAGGCAAGTGCGGCGGGATGGTGTAAGCGCCGGGCTGGGCCTGCGGCGCGCACTGCTCGACGAGCTGCGCGCCGCGCCGGCCGGCGCCTTCGATTTCCTCGAATGCGCGCCGGACAACTGGATCGGCGTCGGCGGCCGGCTGGGCGAGGCGCTGGACGAGCTGGCGGCCCGCCACCCCCTGAGCTGCCATGGCCTGTCGCTCTCGCTCGGCGGCACCGAGCCGCTGGACGAGACCTTCCTGGCGCGCACCCGGCGCTTCCTCGACCGCCATCGTGTCTCGCTGTACAGCGAGCACCTGAGCTACTGCAGCGATGACGGCCACCTGTACGACCTGATGCCGATTCCGTTCACCGGCGAGGCGGTGCGCCACGTCGCCGCGCGCATCCGTCGCGTGCAGGACGTGCTCGGCCGGCGCATCGCGGTGGAAAACGTCTCCTACTACGCCGCGCATCCGCCCGCCGGCGACGGCCATGACCTGGACGAGGCGCAGTTCGTCCGGGCGGTGCTGGAGGAGGCCGACTGCGACCTCCTGCTGGACGTCAACAACGTCTACGTCAACGCGATCAACCACGGCTATGACGCGCATGCCTTCCTGGCATCCATGCCGGGCGCGCGGATCGCGTCCTACCACGTCGCCGGCCACTACGACGAAGCCGAGGACCTGAAGGTCGACACCCACGGCGCGCCGGTGAAGACCGGCGTATGGGAGTTGCTGGCCGAGGCCTATCGCCTGCATGGCGTGCACCCCACCCTGCTGGAGCGCGACTTCAACTTGCCGCCGCTGGCCGAGCTGCTGGCGGAAGTGGCGCGGATCCGCGACCTGCAGCGCGCCGCGGTGCCGGCATCGGCTGCCGCCGGCTCCGTGCATGCCTGACTTCCGCGAACGCCAGTCCGCCTTCGCCGCCCACCTGCGCGATCCGGAAACCCATCCGCCGCCGCCCGGGATCGAGCCGCGGCGGATGGCGGTGTACCGCGAACTGTTCTTCAACAACATCGCCGGGCTGCTGGGCGGCAATTTCCCGGTGATCCGCCGCACCCTGGACGAGGCAGGATGGACGGCGCTGGTTCGGCGCTTCTATGCCGAGCATCGCAGCCGCACGCCGCTGTTCCCGGAGATCGCGCGCGAATTCATCCGCTTCCTTGAAGCCCGCGATGACACTTCCGGCGATCCGCCGTGGCTGGCCGAGCTGGCGCACTACGAATGGATCGAACTGGCGGTGCAGGTCGACGACAGCCCGCTGCCCGCGCACGATCCGGATGGCGACCTGCTTGAAGGCGTGCCCGTGGTTTCGCCCTGGATCCGCACGCAGGCCTATCGCTGGCCGGTGCATACGCTCGGACCGTCGCACCGGCCCATGACTCCGCCCGCCGAGCCGACCCTGCTGCTGGTGCGCCGCGACGCCGACGGCCGCGCACGCTTCGCCGCGATCTCCCCGCTGGTGTACCGCCTGCTGGAGCTGGCGGGCGCCGGCGGGCGCAGCGGTCGCGCCTGCCTGCAGGCTTTGGCCAGCGAGGCGGGCATCCCCGCCACCGACGCATTCCTCGCCGAAGGCACCGCCATGCTCCGGCGCATGCGCGAGGAAGGCACCCTGCTGGGCACCCAACCACCCTAGCGCCATACCCGCAGCCGCACTGTCGCTCGTCGCATGTACCGGCTGCGGTACGCGCCGACTGTCGGCCGGCACCTCCGGCAGACGCCGTGTCCCCAGAGCAGAGAGTGGCCGACCGCACCCGGCTCCATGCGCACCCCATCCAGGCGCGTGCGGGACGGCGGCTCTGCTACCCTTTGCCCATGAGCGGAAACGATCCGGACACCCCCTCCGAAGCCGAACACGAAACCCCTGCCGCGCCTCCGGGCGCGATGGCCCGCCGCTTCCGCGGCTTCCTGCCGGTGGTGGTGGACGTGGAGACCGGCGGCTTCGACTGGAACCGCCACGCCTTGCTGGAAATGGCCGCCATTCCCATCGAGCTGGACGAACAAGGCCTGTTCGTCCCCGGCCAGACCGCCAGCGCGCACTTCATCCCCGCCCCCGGCACCGAGATCGATCCCAAGTCGCTGGAAGTCACCGGCATCGACCTGGACCACCCGTTCCGCCTGGCCAAGCCCGAGCGCGACGCCCTGGGCCACATCTTCAACCAGGTCCGCGCCGCGGTGCGCCGCCAAGGCTGCCAGCGCGCGATCCTGGTCGGGCACAACGCCCACTTCGACCTGAACTTCGTCAACGCCGCGGTCGCCCGCAGCGGCCACAAGCGCAACCCGTTCCACCCCTTCAGCGTGTTCGACACCGTGACCCTGGCCGGCGTCGCCTACGGCCAGACCGTGCTGGCCCGCGCCATGCAGGCCGCCGGCTTCGACTGGAACGCCGCCGACGCCCACTCGGCCGTCTACGACGCCGAGCAGACCGCCAGGCTGTTCTGCCGCATCGCCAACGCCTGGCCTTCGCCATTTCCAGCTTAGCGAACGCTTTCGCTCAAGCTGCTTGGTCCTACATCGTAGTAGTTGCCTGGATAGCTCAATACCTGTGACTCCCAGAATGGCCCCCGCCACTTCTTGACATCCGCACATTCTCGCTGTAGAACACTGTAACAGTGTTACATGACAGAGAAATACGATGCCTACGATACGAGTTGATGACGATGTGTATGCATGGCTCCAGCAGCAGGCTCGTCCGTTTGAGGACACTCCGAATACGGTGCTACGGAGAGTGGCAGGTCTTGGCGGAGCTAAACAGCCAATGACGCCAGGGAAATTCGAAGCTGGAATCAGAACCATGACACAGTCTGCACCGACGGCTACGAGACTCTCTGGAAGGAGCCTGAACGAGCTTTGGGGAGTTGGCGCAAGACATGCGCTCTACCACCGCGATGGTATGTGGTACAACAATCTCGCTAGATTCCCAGGTGCATTGTTTGATCCAAATGGGTATGTAGTTTTCGCAACTGAGCAGGCCTACAGAAGCTCACGACATCTGCGAATTGCCCAGGAAACAAACGTCGCCAATGGGATCTCATCCATTCCGGAATACGTGCGGATGGTGGACTGAGCTGAGGCTCAGCATTTCTTAGAGGAGCAAGACCAATGCGCGTACTGCAAATCACCCTAACCCTGCTCCTTGCTATAGCTTGGACAGATGCGTCAGCGCGAATCTGTCCTCGCAACAAGAACTTCCCCCTGATTGAGAAAGGGATGACGCTCAATGAAGTCACAAAATTGATTGGAAAGCCAGTCAGTGCAGAGAGCGGGCCAGACGACTCCAAGGTGCTGTTCTATTGTCTGGCGTCATCCCTTTTAGACACCGACGGTAGTGACACTCGTGAATACTGGGTACAGACAATGGAAGGAAAGGTCATCGGCTACGGCGAGCGCAATGATGCCGCAGCGATGATGCGAGCTCAGCGCCAATATGCTGCCGCTTGGGCCAATGCCAACATGATAGTCAACAGCGCCAATCAAGCTGCTGACAGGATTGCAAATCCAGATGGCCCGATTCAGAGCACGCAAATCAATGTTCAGCAGAACACGGTGATCCAGCAACCCAGCCTTGCGCCGGAGGCTACACAGCCAGCAAACCAACCCAAAGCTGATTGGCGGAAATGGGGAAGCAAGGACCACTAGTCAGACAAGGGCCTGCAGGCCCTTATCCGCGAGAATGTCGAGAATGTTGAGTAGTTTCAGTGCCGGGCCTGCGGGACCGGTTTCACGCTGCCCCACTTGCGCACGGTCGAGGCCGTGGTATTCAGATGGCGCGCAAACAACGCCTGGTTGAACCCCAAAGATTCGCGCAGGCGCTTGACGTCGGCTGCGTTGAACTCTCGCACGGTCGGAAGGCAGATGGCATCGAACTCGCGCATCGTCACCTTGTCAATTGCTCCGATCTGATGGAGCACAACCATGTCGTCACGCAGCGATTTAATGATCTTGCTCACAACACACTTCCAACCGATTCACCCATAACCTACCCTTCACCCCCGCTGCCGCACCACCTCGAACAGGCACACGCCGGCGGCGACGGAGACGTTGAGGCTTTCGATCTCGCCGGGCATGGGGATGCGGACGAGGGCGTCGCAGTGTTCGCGTGTGAGCCGGCGCAGGCCTTCGGCTTCGCCGCCCAGCACCAGGGCCACATTGCCCTTGAGATCAAGCGAGTACAGGGTCGGATCGACTTCGCCGGCCAGGCCGTAGATCCACACGCCCAGCTTTTGCAGCTCGCGCAGGGTGCGCGAGAGGTTGGTGACGGAGACCACCGGCAGGCGGTCGGCCGCACCGGCCGAGGTCTTGCGCACCGTGGCGTTCACCGGCGCGGACTTGTCCTTGGGGATCACCACCGCGGTGGCGCCGGCGGCCGCCGCGCTGCGCAGGCAGGCACCGAGGTTGTGCGGGTCCTGCACGCCGTCCAGCACCAGCAGCAGCGCCTTGCCTTCGGCGGCTTCGACCAGCCCGGTCAGTTCATGTTCGTCCCAGGTCTTCACCGCCGCGTAGCGCGCGGCCACGCCCTGGTGGCGGACGTTGCCGCCGATCCCGTCCAGCGCCTGCGCGGCGACCTTGCGCACCTCGATGCCGCGGCGCCGCGCCTGTTCCTCGATTTCGACCAGGCGCGGGTTGCGTGCGCCGGATTCGACCAGCACTTCGCGCACGTGCTCGGCATCGTGCTCGACCGCCGAGGCCACGGCGTTCACGCCGACGATCCACTGGTTCTGCTTGCTGCTCATGCGTGGTGCGCCTCAATACTTCTGCTTGGTCCGCTTGGCCGGCTGGCCGCGCGGCGGCGGTGGCGGCGGGCCGCCGTCCTTTTCCTTGTCCTCGACCAGGCGGAAGTCGATCTTGCGATCCTCCATGCTGGCCTTGAGCACCACGATCCGCACCCGGTCGCCGAGCCGGTATTCCATGCCGCGTCGTTCGCCGCCCAGGGTCTTGCGCACCGGGTCGAAGTGGTAGTAGTCGTGCGGTAGCTGGGTGACGTGGACCAGGCCGTTGACCTTGGACTGGTCCAGTTCCACGAACAGGCCGAAGCTGGTCACCCCGCTGATCACGCCGTCGAACTGGCCGCCGACGTGCTGCTCCATCCACGCGGCGCGGTAGCGTTCGTCCACCTCGCGCTCGGCTTCGTCGGCACGGCGCTCGCGCTCGGAGCACTGCAGCGCCAGCGCGGCCATGTCGCGGGCCGAATACTGGAAGCCGTCGGGATTCTTCTTCGTCAGCCCGTACTTGATCGCGCGGTGCACCAGCAGGTCCGGGTAGCGCCGGATCGGCGAGGTGAAGTGGGCATAGGCATCCAGCGCCAGGCCGAAGTGGCCCAGGTTGTCCGGCGAGTACACCGCCAGGCTCTGGCTGCGCAGCAGCACCGACTCCAGCAGCGCCGCATCGGGCCGATCGCGCACCTTCTTCAGCAGCCGGGTGAAGTCGCCCGGCACCACTTTGCCCCAGGCCGGCAGGCTCAGCTTGAACTCCTTGAGGAACTCCAGCAGGTCGGCGTACTTGGACTCGGGCGGCTTGTCGTGGATGCGGTACGGGGCCGGGATCCCGGCCTTGAGCAGGAACCGCGCCGCCTCGACGTTGGCGGCGATCATGCATTCCTCGATCAGCTTGTGCGCGTCGTTGCGCAGCAGCATGCCGGCCTGGGTGACCTCGCCGCGGTTGTCCAGCACGAAGCGCACTTCCGAACTCTCGAACTCGATCGCCCCGCGCCGCGCGCGCGCCTTGGCCAGTACCTGGTAGAGCTGGTGCAGGCGTTGCACGTTCGGCAACAGCGCACCGACCTGCGCCCTGGCCTCGGCATCGTCCTCGCCCACCGCCTTCCACACCTGGGTATAGGTCAGGCGCGCGTGCGAGTTCATCACCGCTTCGTAGAACTTCGAGCGCACCACCTCGCCCTCATGGTCCACCTGCATGTCGCAGACGAAGCACATGCGGTCGACCTTCGGGTTCAGCGAGCAGATGCCGTTGGACAGCGTCTCCGGCAGCATCGGCACCACGAAGCCGGGGAAGTACACCGAGGTGGCGCGTTTCTGCGCCTCCTCGTCCAGCGGCGTGCCGGGACGCACGTAGTGCGATACGTCGGCGATCGCCACCACCAGGCGGAAGCCCTGGCGGTTGGGTTCGCAATAGACGGCGTCGTCGAAGTCCTTCGCATCCTCGCCGTCGATGGTCACCAGCGGGGTGGCGCGCAGGTCGACGCGCTCGCCGATCATCGAAGGCTCGACGGTGAGCGGCACCGCGGTGGCCTCGTCCAGCACCGCCGGCGGGAATTCGTGCGGCAGGTCGTGGCCGTGGATCGCCGCCTCCACCACCAGCGACGGGGTCAGGCCGTCGCCCAGCACCGCCACCACCTTGCCGATGGGCGGACGCCGCGCGTCGGGGGCCTGCACCAGCTCGCACACCACCAGTTGGCCTTCGCGCGCACCGCCGGTGCCGTCCGGCGGTACCTGCACGTTGCGCTGCATGCGGCGGTCGTCGGGGACCACGAAACTGATCCCGGCCTCGGTGCCGAAGCGTCCGATCAGCCGGTTGACCCGGCGCTCGAGCACGCGGGCGATGCTGCCCTCACGGCGGCCGCGGCGGTCGATGCCGGTGACATTGGCCAGCACGCGATCGCCGTGCATGACCTTGCGCATCTCGGCCGGCGGCAGGAACAGGTCGTCGCCGCCACCGGCCTCAGGGCGCAGGAAGCCGAAGCCCTCGGGATTGGCGATCACCGTGCCCGGGATCAGGTCGGTGGCCTCCACCGGAGCGAAGCCGCCACGGCGGTTCTGGATCAACTGGCCGTCGCGCACCATCGCGCCCAGGCGCTTGCCCAGCGCGTCCAGCGCTTCATCCTGCGCCAGGCCCAGCAGCCGCGACAGTTCCTCGGCCGTCTGCGGCCCTTCGGCCGCTTCCAGCACGCCCAGGATCGCCTCGCGGCTGGGGATGGGGTTGGCATAGCGGTTGGCCTCGGGATCAACGGACTGACCCTGGGGGCGGTCTATGGCCTGATCGCCATCGGCTACACGATGGTCTACGGCATCCTCGGGATGGTCCATTTCGCGCACGGCCACATCTA
>JAFLEA010000125.1 GCA_017302035.1 Lysobacterales bacterium | reverse complement strand
ACCGCCTCCGGGCCGGTACCGGCACCCGTTCCCTGCGCCGCCGCCCGCACGCAGGCCGCGTCGCCCGCGGCGCAGTCGAGCACCACCGCCCCGTCGATCGGCTCCAGCCCCTTCGGCAGCTTGCCCAGCAGCCAGGCATCGAAGATCGCGCGCGCGATCGGCGCGGCGGTGCTGGCGCCGTAGCCGCCGCCCTCCACCGCCACCGCCACCGCGATCTGCGGGTCGTCGGCCGGCGCATAGCCGATGAACAGCGCGCGGTGGCGCAGGTGCATCGGCAGGCTGCGCGGATTGACCGCGGCGGTGCCGCGGCGGCTGACGACCTGCGCGGTGCCGGTCTTGCCGGCAATGCGGTAGGGAATGCCCACTCCTATCGGCCGCGCGGTGCCGCCCGGGCCATGCACGGTGGCCACCATGCCCTCGCGCACCACCTGCAGGTGGTCGGCGCGCTCGCTGATCGCGGCGGGCTCGGGCTGGGACAGCGGCGCCCATGGCGCATCGAAGCGGTCGCGGCGCGCCTCGACCACGTGCGGATGGCGCAGCCTGCCTGCGTCGGCCAGCGCGCCGGTGCCGCGCACCATCTGCAGCGGGGTCACCTTCCAGTCGCCCTGGCCGATGCTCATGTTCACCGTGTCGCCGGGGAACCAGCGCTCCTTGCGGGTCTTCAGCTTCCACGCCGGATTGGGCAGGATCCCCGAGGTCTCGCCGGCCAGGTCGATGCCGCTGGGCTGGCCGAACCCGTAGCGGGTCAGGTACTGGTCGATGCGGGCGATGCCCATGTCCAGGGCGAGCCGGTAGTAGTAGGTATTGACCGAATCGGCGATCGACTTGCGCGCGTCGGTCCAGCCGTGGCCGCCGCGATGCGAGTCGCCCCAGCCGCGGCTGGTGCCGGGGAGGTAGAACATGCCGGTGGACAGGGTCTTGTCCTCGGGCCGGCGGATGCCGCTGTCCAGCCCGGCCAGGGCCAGGAACGGCTTGAGCGTGGAGCCGGGCGCCACCCCGCCGAGCACGGCGCGGTTGAACTGCGGGCGCGAGGGATTGTCGTTCAGCGCGCGGAAATCGGCATGGGAGATGCCATTGACGAACAGGTTCGGATCGAACGCCGGCAGGCTGACCAGGGCCAGGATCTCGCCGGTGCGCGGATCCATCGCCACCGCGGTGCCCTCCAGTTCGCCGAACGCGGCCACCGCGGCGCGCTGCAGTTCGGCATCGATCGACAGGCGCAGGTCCACGCCCGGCCGCGCCGGCACCCGCCCGATCGTGCGCAGCGCGCGGCCCTGCACGTTGGTCTCGATCTGCTCGTAGCCGACCTGGCCGCGCAGCAGTTCCTCGTAGGAACGCTCCACCCCGGTCTTGCCGATATGGCTCAGCGCGCCGCCGCCGTCGCCGAGCTTGGCCAGGTCGTCCTCGTCGATCCGGCCGACGTAGCCGACCACGTGCGCCAGCAGGTCGCCGTAGGGATAGTGGCGGGTCAGGTAGGGCTGCAGTTCCACCCCGGGGAAGCGCCAGCGGTTGACCGCGAAGGCGGCCATCTCCTCGTCGCTCAGGCGCAGCTTCAGCGCGATCGGCATGAAACCGCGGCCGGCCTTGCGCTCGCGGCGGAAGCGCGCGATCTCGTCTTCGTCCAGCGCGATCACCTGGCCCAGGCCGGCCAGCAGTTCGTCGATGTCGCCGGCCTTGTCCGGAGTGACATCGAGCCGGAACGCCGGCACGTTCTCGGCCAGCAGCCGGCCCTGGCGGTCGTAGATCATGCCGCGCGCCGGCACCACCGGGCGCGGGCGGATCCGGTTGGCTTCCGAGCGGGTGGCATAGTCGGCGTGCTGCAGCACCTGCAGGCGGAAGTACCAGGCACCCAGGCCAACCAGGGCCAGCGCCACCGCCAGGAAGCCGAGCACGGCGCGGCGGCGGAACTGCTCGGCTTCCGCATGCGGGTTCTTGGCCGGGCGCCGGTTGTTCATCGTCGTGCGCGCTCAGTCCCGGCGCCGGCCCAGGCGCAGCGCGTCCAGCAGCAGGAACAGCGGCGGCCACAGCGCCACGCCCAGCAGCGGCGCCCACCAGTAGTTCCAGGGCAGCCGCGGCTGGCCCAGGACCAGATGGATGGCCGCGTCCACGATCCGGTCGTTGAGCAGCAGCGCGCCGATCGCCAGCGCCTGCTGGGTCAGCGGGAAGAAACGCAAGCGCGCGCGGAAGCGCTGCAGGATGAAGGCCATGATCACCAGCCGCAGCGCGTATTGCCCGAGCAGGCCGCCATACACCAGGTCGGCGGCCAGGCCGACGCAGAAGGCCAGGCCCAGGCCGGCGCGCGTGGGCGCCTCGATCACCCAGTAGGCCAGCACCAGCGCCAGCCAGAACGGACGCAACGGCTGCAGCACCTCGGGCAGCGGCAGCAGGCCCAGCAGCAGGGCCACGCCCAGGCTCGCCGGCATCACCCAGCCGCCTTCGCGCAGGCGGCTCATCGCGGCGTCTCCGCCGGGGGCGGGGCGGCGGTACTGGGGGGATCCGACACCGGCGCGGTCGATGCCTCCCGGCGCGGAACGCCGGCGGCGGATCCGCCCGGGACCACCGGCGCG
>JAFLEA010000124.1 GCA_017302035.1 Lysobacterales bacterium | reverse complement strand
GGAGGGGTCGCGCGCCAGGGGCGCGGTGGGATCGCCCAGCCAGTCGGCCAGCGTGCCGCGCACCTGCGGCTCCCCGCGCTGGCCCGGCAGGTACGGCAGAGAGGCGACCCGCACCGGGCCGTGGCGCCATTGCGCGAGCGGCAGGGACGCGTCGCTCACGGGCCCATCTTCCACGAGCCAGGGGGCGGGTTAACAACAGTTTCACGCCCCGGCGCGTCTGATGGGCGGGCACACCCCGGGTGCCGGGGTGACCTTCGTGGACCTGAGGAGACCGAGAGCATGGGCATCATCGTCTGGTTGATCGTGGGTGGCATCGTCGGCTGGCTCGCCAGCCTGATCATGAAGCGCGACGCGCAGCAGGGGATCATTCTGAACGTCGTGGTCGGCATCGTCGGCGCATTGCTGGCCGGCTGGTTCTTCGGTGGCGGCATCAACGAAGCCATCACCATCCGCACGTTCCTGTTCTCGATCGTCGGCGCGGTGATCCTGCTGGCGATCGTGAACCTGTTCACCCGCGGCAAGGTGCGCTGAAGGCGTCGGCCGACGCCATCGGCGGAGTCCCGGAGGCCCGGCATCGCCGGGCCTCCGGCGTTGGACCCGGGCAACGCCGGGTTGCCGTCCCCGGTTGCGGCAGGCGCACGCCGCCCAGGCGGGTCAGCCCGCCAGTTCGATCCAGGCCGGGGCATGGTCGCTGGGGCGCTCCCAGGTGCGCGGTTCGCGGTCGATGCCGGCGGCCTTCACCTGCGGGCGCAGCGCCTCCGACACCAGAGTCAGGTCGATGCGCAGGCCCAGGTCGCGACGGAAGCCGGCCTGGCGATAGTCCCACCAGCTGAACACGCCGCCGTCCTGGTGCAGCAGGCGGTAGCCGTCGTGCAGGCCGGTGGCGAGCAGGTCGCGCAGCGCGGCGCGTTCGGGGGCCGAGGTCAGGATGTGTTGGTCGTTCCACACCGCCGGGTCGTGCACGTCGCGCGCGTCCGGGGCGATGTTGAAGTCGCCTAGCACCACCATGCGCGGATGCCGGCGCGCCTCGTCCTCCAGCCAGTCGCGCACCGCGGCCAGCCAGGCCAGCTTGAGCTCGTATTTCTCGGTACCCACGTCCTGGCCGTTGACCACATACAGGTTCACGATGCGCAGGTCGCCGAGGGTGGCGGCGATCGCGCGCCGGTGCTCGTGTTCGAAGCCGGGCACGCCGACCAGCACCTCGCGCGGTTCCTCGCGCGAGAGGATCGCCACGCCATTGTAGGTCTTCTGCCCGGAGAACACGCTGCGGTAGCCCAGCGCGGCCAGCGCCGCTTCCGGGAACTTGTGGTCCTCCAGCTTGGTTTCCTGCAGCCCGACCACGTCGGGGGCGAACGCGCGCAGCCATTGCTCCAGGTGCGGCAGGCGCACGTTGAGGGAATTGACGTTCCAGCTGGCGATTTTCATGGCGTTGCGCGGGATGGGCGGGACTGCCGTCGCACAGCATAGCCCGGGGCGCGCATGCGGCTCAGCGCAGCAGCCAGCCGATCATCCGTTCGATCCGTGCGTAGGGCGGCTTGAGCAGGTCGGTGGCGCTGCGCCGCGGCTGCCACAGCACCGGCAACAGCTTGCCCAGGGCGTCGAAGCCGGCGCGGCCGTGGACCGCGCCCATGCCGCTGGCGCCGACGCCGCCGAAGGGCAGGCCATCGGCGGTGAAGTGCAGCAGGGTGTCGTTGACGGTGACGCCGCCGGCGACGGTGCCGTGCAGCACCGCTTCCACTTCGGCGCGGTCGTGGCTGAAGGGGTACAGCGCCAGCGGCCGCGGGCGGGCGTTGACGAAGGCGATGGCCTGCTGCAGCGATTCGACTTCCAGCAGCGGCAGGATCGGGCCGAAGATCTCCTCGCGCATCAGCGCGAGGTCGAGCGGCGGATCGAGCACCAGGGTGGGCGCGAACAGGCGTCGCGCCGGATCGTGCGTGCCGGCGAGCGGCAGCACGGTGGCGCCGCGTGCGCGGGCCTCGTCCAGCCAGCCCTGCAGGCGTGCGAACTGGGCGTCGTTGACGATCCGGGTGTAGTCGGCGGCCGCGCCGGACAGGTCGCCGTAGCGCGCGGTGACCTGTCCGCGCAGCGCTTGCACCAGGGCGTCGCGGCGGCCGTGGCCGACGGCCAGCACGTAGTCCGGGGCGATGCAGGTCTGGCCGGCGTTGAACCACTTGCCGGTCGCCAGGCGCGCGGCGGCGCGCTCCACCGGGTAGTCGGCGCAGACGATCGCCGGCGACTTGCCGCCCAGTTCCAGGGTCAGCGGGGTCAGGTGGGCGGTGGCGGCGGCCATCACCCGGCGCCCGACTGCGGTCGATCCGGTGAATACCAGGTGGTCGAACGGCAGCGCGGCGAAGGTCGCGCCCACGTCGGCGCCGCCTGCGGCCACGGCCACGCGGTCGGTCGGAAATACTCCGGCCAGCAACTCGCGCAGGAACGCGGACGTGCGCGGGGTGTGCTCGGAAGGCTTGAGGTAGACGTGGTTGCCCGCCGCGATCGCGGTGGCCAGCGGCACCAGGGCCAGGTTCACCGGGTAGTTCCACGGCGAGATCACCCCGACCACGCCCAGCGGCACGTGCCGCAGCTGCGCCCGCGCCGGCCACAGCCGCCAGCCGGCGCCGATCCGGCGCGGCTTCATCCAACCGTCCAGGTGCCGCAGCAGGTGGTCGATGGCGGCGAGCACGGTCATGCCGTCGGCAATCAGGCTTTCGTGGCGCGAGCGGTGGCCGAAGTCGGCGGCGATGGCGCTGGCCATCCCGTCCAGGCGCGGCTTGAGCGCGGCGCGCAGACGCTGCAGGTCGCCCCGGC
>JAFLEA010000123.1 GCA_017302035.1 Lysobacterales bacterium | reverse complement strand
CGGCGGCGGCGGTGGCGGGCGCAGCTGCAGCCAGGCCCGCTGCCAGGTCGCCCGCCAGCCGCGGCTGCGCAGGCTCGACAGGCCACGGCGCAGCAGGCCGCGCAGGTGCGCCAGCCAGTAGCGGGGGAGGGACAGCCAGTCGCGGGCACGCGGCGGGGACGGCATTCCGGTGGGCAACTCCGACTGAAGGACGGCGCGGCGCGGGCGCGGCGCGGGCGGGCGCCTGCGCTAGACTCGGCCGACCGCCGCATTCTCGCATCCCCGTGCCCCGACGCCACGAGCCGGACGACATCGAAGACCTCGAAGGCGCGCCGGCCTGGCGCCGGCACCTGCTGACGGCGGTGCTGGCCGGCGCCGCGCTGGCGGCCGGTTTCCTGATCCCGTACCTGCTGTACCTGAACCACCAGGTCGGCGAACGCTTCGGCGCGCTGCAATGGCAGATCCCCACCCGGGTCTACGCCCGCCCGCTGCGCCTCGCCCCGCAGCTGGCGATGGATGCGCGCACGCTCAGGACCGAACTGGACGCGGCCGGCTATCTCGAGGACGAAGCGGGCCAGCGCCCCGGCAGCTACCACGTCGACGAGGGTCGCTTCACCATCGCCAGCCGCGGCTACATGGACGTGGACGGCGAAGTGCCGGCGCGGCGAATCGAAGTGTCCCTGGCCGGTGGCCGGGTGGCCGGGGTGCGCGATGCCGGCGCGGACAAGCCGATCAAGGCCGCGCGCCTGGACCCGGCGCGGATCGCCACCCTCTACGGCCAGCGCCAGGAGGAGCGGCGCCTGGTCCGGATCGAGGAGGTGCCCGAACTGCTGGTCACCGGCCTGCAGGCGGTGGAGGACCGCGATTTCGCCCACCACCACGGCATCGACCTGTCGGGCATGGCGCGCGCGGCGTGGGTCAACCTGCTCGCCGGCGAGAAGCGCCAGGGTGCCAGTACCCTGACCCAGCAGCTGGCGCGCAGCGGCCTGCTCGGGATCGGCAAGGAGCAGACCTGGTCGCGCAAGTTCAACGAGATCCTGTACGCGATCGTGCTGGAGGCGCGCTACGACAAGCGCACGATCCTGGAGACCTACCTCAACCAGGTCTACCTCGGCCAGCGCGGCGGCCAGGCGATCCATGGCATGGCCTCCGGCGCGGAGTTCTGGTTCGGCCGCGACCTGTCGGAGTTGGGCACCGAGCAGATGGCGCTGCTGATCGGCCTGGTGAAGGGGCCGTCCTACTACGATCCGCGCAAGCACCCGGAGCGCGCGCTGGAACGGCGCAACGTCGCCCTGTCGATGCTGCGCGACACCGGCCTGATCGACGACGCCGAATACCAGCGCGCGCGCCAGGCGCCGCTGGGAGTGACCGCGCAGCCCGGCGTGGCCGCGGCCAACCGCTTCCCGGCCTACATCGACCTGGTCCGCCGCCAGCTGGCCGCCGACTATCCGGAGAGCGCGCTGCAGGGCGCCGGCCTGAGCGTGCTCACCGGCATGTCGCCCTCGGCCCAGGCCTATGCCGAGGGTGCGGTGACTGCGGCCCTGGACGCGCTGCAGACCGGCAAGCGGCCACCGCTGCAGGCCGGCATGGTGGTCACCGACGTGCACGGCGGCGACGTGCTGGCGGTGGTCGGCGGCCGCGACGTGGCCGAGCACGGTTTCAACCGCGCGGTCGAGGCCAAGCGTCCGGTCGGTTCGCTGCTCAAGCCGTACGTCTACCTGCTGGCGCTGACCCAGCCGCAGCGCTTCTCGCTGGCCAGCTTCGTCGAGGACACGCCCGTAACAGTGCAGCTGGCGCGCGGCAAGACCTGGAGCCCGGACAACTCCGACAACACCAGCCACGGCACCGTGCGCGCGATCGACGCGCTGGCCCATTCCTACAACCAGGCCACGGTGCGGGTGGGCATGCAGGTCGGGCCGGAACGGCTGGCGCACCTGATCAAGGTGCTGGCCGGGCTGGAGGCGCAACCCAATCCGTCGCTGATCCTCGGCTCCACCGACCAGAGCCCGTACGCGATGGCGCAGCTGTACCAGTTCCTGGCCTCGGGCGGCCAGGTACAGCCGCTGCGCGCGGTGCGCGGCGTGCTCGATCCGGACGGACGCCTGCTCAAGCGCTACGACGACGCTCCGGCACCGGCGCAAGAGGGCGATTCGATTGCCGCCCACCTGGTCGGCGTGGCCCTGCAGCAGGCGGTCAGCGACGGCACCGGCCGGCGCTTGGTCGGCGATGGCCTGGGTCGGCTGGCAGCGGCGGGCAAGACCGGCACCAGCAACGACAGCCGCGACAGCTGGTTTGCCGGCTATACCGGCGACCACTTGGCGGTGGTGTGGATGGGCAACGACCAGAACGAACAGACCGGCCTGTATGGCGCCACCGGGGCGATGCGGATCTGGTCCGGGCTGTTCTCGCGCCTGCCCAGCGCACCGCTGCGGGTGCCCGGCAAGGGCCTGGACTGGCAGTGGGTGCAGGCACAGGGCTCCGCGGTCACCGATGCCGATTGCCCCGGCGCGCGGCACCTGCCGTTCGTGGCCGGGGCGGTGCCGGCGTACGCGCCCTGCGTGCCGGCGGGCGATGCCGATCCGGCGGCCAGCGATGGCCAGACCCAGGACAAGGAAGGCTTCTGGCAGCGGCTGTTCCGCCGCGATCGTCCGGCCGAACCGGCGCCGGCCACGCCGGACCGGCCGCAACCGGCCCAGCCGCCTGCGCCATAATGCCGGCATGACTCCGATCCTCCGCTGCGCGGCCGTCGCCGCGATGGGCCTGTGGCTGTCCGGGTGCAAGCCTGCAGCCCAGGTCCAGATTCCGTCGCCGCCCCCGCCCGGTCCCACCGCGCAGGAACGCCTGGCCGCGATCGAGGCCGCCGCAGGCGTGGACGACACCGAGCTGGACGTGCAGCCGCTGCGCGACCCGCAGGTCGCCGACCTGCGCGAACAGGCCGCGCGCGTGCGCGCCCGTGGCGACGCCGCGGCCGCGGCCGCGGCGCTGGACCTCGCCCTGCGGATCGCCCCGGACGATCCGACGCTGCTGCAGGAGCGCGCCGAAGCGGCGTTGTTGCAGGGCG
>JAFLEA010000122.1 GCA_017302035.1 Lysobacterales bacterium | reverse complement strand
GGGCGGACCGGGAGATCGAAGCCTCGCGCCTGGACCCGGCCCGGCGCTGGCTGGCCCTGGCCGTGGAACTGCAGTTGCCGCGGGCGCATCTGGAACCGGTTGCGGCATCGCTGCGCCGGGCCGAGGCGGCGGCCACCGACCTGCCGGCGCTGCGCGCGCGCGCGGCCGCCGCGCTGGAATCCGGCGATGTCGAAGCGGCGTTGCCGCTGTACGCGCAATGGCTGGCGCTGGAGCCGGGCGAGATGGCCGCGCTCGAAGGCCGCGAGGATGCGCTGTCGCTGTTGCTGGAGCCGGTGCCGCGGGCTTTGCAGGCCGGCGACCTGGCGGGCGCGGCGTGGCGCCTGGCGCTGGCCCGCGGGCATGATCCCGGACACGTGTCGCTGCCGGGCTTGCAGGCCGCATATGCGCGTGCCTTGGCCGCGCAGTTGGGGATCGCCCAGCGCCGGTTGCAGCGTGGACACCTGGAACAGGCGGCCGCGGCGTTCGCCCGCTTGCGTGATGTGGCGCCGGAGGATCCGGCGGTGGCCCAGGGGGCCGCCCGCGCCGCCACGGCACTGTCCGGCGAGGCACGGCTGGCGGCGGCGGATTTTCGCTTCGACGAGGCCGGGCGCCTGTTGCGGCTGGCGCGTGGGCTGGCGCCGGATGGCGTGGAGCTGGAAGGCGTCGCCCGCGACCTCGAACGCGCCCGCGCGGCCGAGGCACGCCTGCATCCCCCGCCCGCATCCCCGCGCACGCCGCGGACGCTCGCGCTGCAACGCACGCTGGAAGAATTCGACCAAGCCCTGCGGCGCGGGGAATGGATCGATCCGCCCGGCGCCAGCGCCTACGATCGCCTGCGCGTGGCCGAGGCGCTGGCGCCCGCCGATCCTGCGGTGCATTCCGCCGCCGCACGGATGCGCGGTGCGGTGGCTGACTGCGTGGAGGCGGCGTTGCGCGACAACCGTCTGCGTATGGCGCAGGGTTGCCACGATGCATGGCGAACGCTGGTTCCGGCCGATCCGGTGCTGGCCGGCGTAAGCCAGCGCCTGGCGCAACGCTGGCTGGCGGTGGGCGAGGAGCGCCTGCGTGCCGGCGAACTGGAAGTGGCCGTCCGCGCGCTGGACGCCGCGCGTGCGCTGGACCCGGCAACCCCGGGACTGGCGGACTTCGCCGCGCGCCTGGACCGCGCCCGCGGCGGCGTCCCGCCGATGTAGCGCCGGCCGTGCGCGGCAGGGCCGGCGCCATGGCAACCGGTTCTATCCGGACAGGAACACGCGCTGCACGGCGGCTTCGGCCGCCTCCAGGGAGAAGTGCCGGGCCACGCTCTCCAGTCCGGCCCGCGCCTGCCGTTCCCAGCGCCCGCGGTCGGTGTACAGCGCGACCACCGCGTCGGCGAACGCGGCCGGATCGTCGGCCACAGCCACGTCCACGCCGTCGTGCAGGTGCATGCCTTCCACCGCGCACGAAGTGGCCACCACCGGTTGTCCGTGGGCCATGCTCAGGTTGACCTTGCCCTTGACCCCGGCACCGAAGCGCAGCGGCGCCACCGCCACGCGGGCGCCATCCATGTACGCGGTGATGTCGGGCAGGTGGCCGTGTACCTCGATCCCCGGCAAGGCGGCCAGCGCGCGGACCTGCGCCGGCGGATCGGAGCCGATGCAATGGAAGCGCACTTGCGGCAGTCGTTCGCGGATCGTCGGGAACACGTCCTGCGCGAACCACAGCACCGCGTCGGCGTTGGGCGGATGGCGGAAGCCGCCGACGAACACCAGGTCGCGGCGGATGCCGAAATCCGCCCCGGGGCCGGCGACCTCGTGCAGGTTCGAGAGCACGTCCACGCGCACCCCCGGCGCATCCTGCGCCAGCTGTGCGCGCTCCTCGTCGCTGACCACCAGGACCAGGTCGGCGGCCGCCATCGCCGCCAGTTCGCGGTCACGGGTCGCTTCGGCCGCGCGCAGCGCCGCGGCGTCTCCCGACAGGCGCGCGCCGCGGCCTTCGCGCAGGTAGTGCAGGTCCACGGTGTCCAGCACCCGTCGCGCCTGCGGCGCATGCTGGCGCAGCAGCGGCAGCAGCGCCGCGGCGAGGTGGTGGCGGGTGACGACGATGACGTCGAAACGCGCGGCGTTCGCGCGCAGCCAGGCGGCCGTCGAGCGGACGAACGGCGCGTACCAGGTCTCCACGCCCAGCTGCTGCAGCGCGAGGGTGGCCGCGCCGCCATGGGCCAGCCCGGTCGGCAGGAAGGCCACGTGCGCGCCATGCCCCCGCAGCATGCGCAGCAGGTTGAACTGGCGCAGCGAGGCCGAGTCGCGGTCCGGGGTCGGGACCGCTTCGTCCACGATCAGGATCCGGCGTTGCCCGGCATGCAGCAGCACCGGGCCGGGCACGGTGCCGGCCACCGGCCGCGCGCGCAGCGCATCGGCCCACTTCGCCGCGAACACCCTCCGGTTGCGCGCCTGGTATGCCTTCACCCCGCGGCCCGGGTCGGTGCCGGCGGTGGTGCCCTCGTCATGCAGCACCCGGCTGGCCGGTTGGTAGCGGACCTTGCGCCCGAGCGCGCGCACCGCGAAGGCCAGGTCGGTGTCTTCGTAGTAGGCCGGGGCGTAGCGCGGGTCGAAACCACCGGCCTGAGCGAACAGCGCGCGCGGGATCGCCAGCGCCGCGCCGGAACCGTAGTCGGCCTCGCGCAGGTAGGTGTAGCGCGGGTCGTCGGCGGCTTCGAAGCGGCCATAGCTCCAGGCGCTGCCGTCGGCGAACACCACCCCGCCGGCTTCCTGCAGGCGCCCGTCCGGATACAGCAGCCGGGCGACCACCAGGCCGGTGTCCGGTTCGGCGTCGAAGGTGGCCAGCAACGCGTCCAGCCAGCCCGGTTGCGGGATCGTGTCGTTGTTGAGGAATACCAGGCAGTCGCCGCGGGCCAGCGCGGCGCCGTCGTTGCAGGCGGCGATGAAGCCGCCGTTGGCGGTGCGGCGGTGATAGCGCAGGCCGTCGACCCGCGCCATCCAGGCGGCAGTGGCGTCGCCGCTGCCGTCGTCGACCACGATCACTTCGCAGGCGGCGGCCGGCGGATGCGCGGCCAGCGCGCGCAGGCAGGCCAGGGTGGCCTGGCAATGGTTGTAGACCGGGATGACGATGCTGGCCCGCGGCACGACGCCAGCGGCCACCGCGGGTACCGCGAACGGTGCGAACGGCGCCGGCTCCGGGCGGTACAGGGGAGTCCGCGGCGGCGGCGGTGGCGGGCGCAGCTGCAGCCAGGCCCGCTGCCA
>JAFLEA010000121.1 GCA_017302035.1 Lysobacterales bacterium | reverse complement strand
GACGCGGTCGATGATCTTTTCACCGAACAGGCCTTGTGGTCTGAATAGCAGGAAGGTCGCCTGGCGCGAAGGCGTCGGCGACGGTCCCGGCCTGGCCGCGGCGATGGCCCTGGCCGATGGCTTGGTCGCCGCCGGCGAGGCATCGCCGCGGATCGCCGCCTCGTGGCTGGAGGCGCACTTGCCGGCGCTGCGCGGGATCTACGCCGAGGCCGGCCTGGCGCCCGCTTCGGCCGAGGCCGCTGCCGCCGCCCTGGCCGACGTACTGCAAGGCCGCCGGGCGGCCGACCTGGCGCCGCCCGAACTGCCGCCGGAGCCCGAGCCCGCGGCTCCGGCCGAACCGGAGGCGCCGTCGCCTCTGCCGGAGGAGCCGCCCGAACAGATCGGCTTCGACATGGACACGGCCGCCTATTTCCGGGGTCTGCCCTTGGGGACTTGGCTGGACTTCGTGGACCGGACCGGCCACGTGCAGCCGGGCAAGCTGGCCTGGATCAGCCCGATTTCCGGCAAGCGGATGTTCGTCAACCGGCGCGGCTCGCGCTTCTGCGTGGCCATGCCCGAACAACTGGCGGCGATGGTCAGCCTCGGCCGACTGCGCCTGCACCGCGACGACGATGCGTTCTACAGCGCCATGCAGGCCGTGGTGGATTCACTTGAAACCACCGCCGAGGCGGCCTGAAAGTCCGGCACAATTCCGGTGCATCGGCCGGAACTGCCCACTGGATCACGGTTGCGGGCAGCGTGAAGGCCTACGATGGGCGTGCGGCTGAGGGGAGCCGTTCCCCCCCCCTGTATCTCCCGGCCGGCGCGGAGCCGAGCGCATGTCCCCGACCCAGCACGATCCCATGCTCCACCACGCCCGCGACGAGCGGTTGCTCGCTCTCGCGCGCGACGCCGTGCTGCCGCCGTTGGGCGATGCCTTCGCCGCGGCCGTGGCCCGCTACGACGACGCCCTGTTCGATCGCGCCGAGCGTGCCGGGGCCTCGCAGCTGCCGTTCCTCGACGGCATGCGCGAACTGCGCCGCCGCCGCGACGAGATCGTCGCCCGGTTCCGGGTGCAACTGGACCTGGGCTGGCGCTCACTGGAGGCCGGTACCCCCCTGTCGGCCGAAGTCGCCCTGGCCAGCCAGTCCGATGGCCTGAGCCTGGTCGGCGAGCATGAACTCGAGTCGCGCCTGGCGGCGCGCAACCTGGCCGCGGCGATGCTGCGCGACTGCAAGCAGGTGCTGCTGCGGCTGGACCGCCGACTGGGCTGGGTCGCCGGCGGCATGGAACTGGACGCGGACAGCAACCCGGTCGGCCCGGAGCATGTCGGCGTGGCCGTGCACGAGGCCTTCGCCACCTGCGACCTGACTTCGGAAGTGCGGCTGGTCCTGATCAAGCTGTGCGAGCGGGACCTTTCGGTGGTCGTGGCCAAGCTGTACGAGACCCTGGACCAGGGCCTGGCCCGCGAGGGCGTGCTGCCCGCGCTCGGCGGCGGCTACGGGACCGGTGCGCGTCCGGCGCGCGCGCCCGAGGGCGGCGGCGCGTGGGCCGAGGCGCGCGGCGAGGAGTATTCGCCGGCCTGGGCGACCCGTTTCATGCAGCGCTGGCAGGAGACCCGCGGGGTCATGCAGCAGGGTTTCGATACCCCCGCGGGCACGCCGTCCGGCGGCCCGGCGAACCTGCTCGATGCCCTGCACCAGTTGCTGCAGGAGAACCGCGGGCTGCGTAGCGGCGCCGAGCCGGCCGCGCAGTCCATGCAGGCGGACCAGCGCCCGCTGAGCCAGCGCGAGATGCTCTCGGTGCTGTCGCTGCTGCAGGCCGAACCCAGCGCGACCCTGCGCGCGGCGATCGGCGACGACGGCGAATCGCTGTCGCAGCGGCTCAAGAGCGAAGTGTTGTCCAATGCCCGGCAACTGGGCGTGGATCCGTCCAGCACCCGCCTGGACGCCAAGGACGAGGACGCGATCGACCTGGTCGGGATGCTGTTCGACGTGCTGCTGGACGAGCGCGACCTGGAAGGCCGCCCGCGCGAACTGATCGGCCGCCTGGTGGTGCCGTTCGTCAAGGTCGCGCTGCTGGACCGGCGCATGTTCGTGCAGAAGACCCATCCGGCCCGGCGCCTGCTCAATGCGCTGGCCGAGGCCTGCGAGGGCAACCACGGCCAGAGCGCGGCCGAGCGCACCCTGCTGGCCAAGGTCGAGGAAATCGTCGAGCGGCTGGTGGCCGAATTCAACGAGAACCTGGCCATCTTCATGACCCTGGAGGAGGAGTTCCGCGACTTCCTCGAGCAGCACCGGCGCCGGGTCGAGGTCACCGAGCGCCGCGCCGCCGAGATCCAGCGCGGCCAGGAACGCCTGGAGCTGGCGCGCAAGCGCGCCGAGTTCGAGGTCGGCAACCGGCTGGGCGAACGCGCGCTGCCGCAGGCAGTGGCCGAGTTCCTGCGCAATCCCTGGCAGCACCACATCACCCTGGCCCTGCTGCGCGAGGGCGAGGTGGGCGACGCATTCACCGAGGCGCTGGAGCTGGCCGATGGCCTGCTCGAGGAACTGGCCGAGGCCCAGCTGCACATCGTCGGCAAGCCGTGGCTGCAGGCCTGGCAGCCGCGGTTGCGCCAGATCTTCGCCAGCGTCGGCCTGCACGGCGATGCGGCCGATGCGGCGGTGGACGCCCTCCACGACACCCTGCAGGCGGTGGCCGACGCGCGCCCGGAACTGGAACGCCCGCTGCCGGAACTGCCGGTGGTGGCGCTGCCGCAGCCCGTGGCGGCCGAAAGCCCGGCGATCGAACTGGTTGCCGGCACCGACACCCTGGATTTCGACAACGCCGACGCCGAGCGCATCCGCGCCCTGCCGATCGGCACCTGGCTGGACTTCATCGACAAGGACGGCCGGGTGCAGCCGGGCAAGCTGTCCTGGATCAGCCCGATCTCCTCGCGGCTGCTGTTCGTCAACCGTCGTGGCGTGCGCTTCTGCGTGGCCTCGGCGGAGGAACTGGCGGTGATGGTGCGGTTGGGCCGCCTGCGCATGCATGTGGAGGACGATGGCGCCTTCGACAGCGCCATGCAGGGCGTGATCGAGCGCCTGGACGCCTCCGGCCCGGTCGTGGCGCCGACGCTGCATTGAGCCGTTGCTTCCGTTCCCCGGTTTTGGGCTAGCATCGGGGTCCAGGCCGGGAGCAAGGCGAGGGGAGCATGGCGGCGGACGTACTGGTGCTGAAGGAGACCGCGGCGGGCGAGAAGCGCGTGGCGGCCACGCCGGAAACGGTGAAGAAGCTGGCCGCCGCCGGCGCACGGGTGCGGGTCGAGACTGGCGCCGGACTGGCTGCGGGCATCACCGACCAGGCCTACGCCGATGCCGGCGCCCAGCCCGCGGGCAGCGATGCGCGCGCCGGCGCCGAACTGGTGCTGTGCGTGCAGCCGCCGCC
>JAFLEA010000120.1 GCA_017302035.1 Lysobacterales bacterium | reverse complement strand
GCGCGAGCAGGTCGCGCCGGTCGGGCACCAGCAGCTCGGCGGCCACCGACGGCGTGGGCGCACGCACGTCGGCGGCGAAATCGGCCAGGGTGAAGTCGGTCTCGTGGCCCACCGCCGACACCACCGGCACCGGCGAGGCGGCGATGGCGCGGGCCAGTGCTTCGTCGTTGAACGCCCACAGGTCTTCCAGCGAGCCGCCGCCGCGGGCCAGCAGCACCGCGTCGTAGCGGCCGCTGGCGCCGGCGCGGCGCAGCAGGTCGGCGATCTGCGCGGCGGCGGTCTCGCCCTGCACCAGGCTGGGCAGGACATCCACTTCCAGCAGCGGCAAGCGCCGCGAGAGTACGCTGAGCACGTCGCGCACGGCCGCGCCGGTGGGTGAGGTGATCACCGCCAGGCGGCGCACCCAGGCGGGCAGGGGGCGTTTGCGGGCGGGGTCGAACAGGCCTTCGGCGGCCAGCTTCGCCTGCAGCGCCTCGAACGCGCGGCGCAGGGCGCCTTCGCCGGCTTCCTCGAGGTGGTCGAACACCAGTTGGTAATCGCCCCGCGCTTCGTACAGGGTCAGGCGGCCGCGGCCAAGCACCTTGAGTCCTTCGCGCGGCACGAACTTCAGCCACTGGCTCTTGGGTTTGAACATGGCGCAGCGCACCTGGGCGCGCGCGTCCTTGAGGGTGAAGTACAGGTGCCCGGAGCCGGGGCGGGTGACGTTGCCCAGTTCGCCCTCGACCCAGGCCAGGGGGAAGGCACTCTCCAGCAGGTCGCGCGCCAGGGTGTTGAGCTGGCTGGGCGTGAGGACGGGCGGCTGCTCGGGCATCGGTGCGCGCTGGGCGGCGGGACAGCATAGCGCGACGGGGGGTGATCGCGTTCTGCTTGTGTCCAAGCCCAAAGCCCAAGGCACGGCGTCTTTCGCAAGGGTCGAGGTTGCTGCTTGCATGGGGAAAGCCCTTGTGGGGACGGTGGGCTGCACGCGCCCCGGCACGATGCCTGCCGCCGCTCATGTCCCCCGGCCCTGGCCTGCGGCCAGGACCTCCTCCTTGACTTCCCGGCGACAGGCATCGCACCAGGTCGCCCCAAGGGGATCGGCCCGCAACGGAAAGCAGGCCGATGGCTACCGTCGCCAGTGCGGCTGGAGAGCCGACTAACAGTCGGCTCTCCAACAACTGTCCGAAGCACATCCCACAGGAGCGGGAGTCCCGAAGCGCGCGGAGGACGTCGCTGCACGGGGCTCGCGTTCGAGCAGTACATGGATGTACTGCGCCCGCGTGTTGGAGCAGGAGGCGGAACCACGCGGCGAACGCGAGCCCCGTGCAGCGGCGGCCCCCGTTCGAAGATAGTGCCTGTGTGTTTGCCTTTGCTTCGGCTACGAATCCGGTGCCAGGGATGTCGCGTGCCGTGCCAGCGCCCACTGCACGTGCTCGCGCACCACGGGGGAAGGGTGCTCGCGCCGGGATTCGAGGGCCGCGAGCACGTCGGGTGTGGAGGGAGCGTTGCCCAGCGCCACGGCGATGTTGCGCAGCCAGCGCTCGTGGCCGCTGCGCCGGATCGGGCTGCCTTCGGTGCGGCGCAGGAACTCGTCCTCCTCCCACGCGAACAACTGCGGCAGGGTGGCCACGTCCAGGTCGTTGCGCGCGCGGAAGTCCGGCTCATCGCTGCGCTTGGCGAACTTGTTCCAGGGGCAGACCAGCTGGCAATCGTCGCAGCCGAAGATGCGGTTGCCGATCGCCGGGCGCAGTTCCTCCGGGATCGCGCCTTCGTGCTCGATGGTCAGGTAGGAAATGCAGCGCCGCGCGTCGAGCCGGTACGGCGCCACGATCGCCCGGGTCGGGCAGACCTCGATGCAACGCACGCAGGTGCCGCAGTGCGCGCTGGCCGGCTCGTCCACCGGCAGCGGCAAGTCGAGGTAGATCTCGCCGAGGAAGAACCACGACCCGCCATCGCTGTCGATCAGGCAGGTGTGCTTGCCGATCCAGCCCAGGCCGCCGTTGCGCGCCAGCGCGCGTTCCAGCACCGGCGCCGAATCGACGAACACGCGATGGCCGAACGGGCCGATCTCGTCCTGTACCCGCTCGGCCAGCTTCTGCAGCCGGTTGCGCATGAGCTTGTGGTAGTCGCGGCCGAGCGCGTAGCGGGCGACGTAGGCGCGCTCGCCGTCGGCCAGCGTTCGCCAGGCCTGCTCGCCGTCGTCGCGACCGTAGTCCAGGCCCACCGACACCACCCGCAGCGTGCCCGGCACCAGTTCCTGCGGACGGCTGCGCCGGTCGCCGTGGCGGGCCATCCAGTCCATCGTGCCGTACAGGCCCTGGGCCAGCCAGTCGCGCAGGTGGTCCTCGTCCGCACCCAGCTCCACACCGGCGATGCCGCAGCGCTGGAAGCCCAGTTCGCGCGCCAGTTCGCGCACCCTGCGGGCGACGGCGCGCGGGTCGGCGGAGGTGGAGCAGACCGCAGCGGGCGGGGGCAAGGACATGGCGGGATTATAGGGAGCGTGCGCCTGCCGTCCGCGGGACGCCGCGCGGCAGGCGCCACGCCGACGCTAGAATCGGCGCATGGACGCCTTGTACGCCACCGCCGCCGCGCGCGAAGCTGATCGCCTGGCCACCGCCGCGCTCGGTGGCGACGGCTACGCGCTGATGCAGCGCGCCGGCCAGGCCGGCTGGCGGGCGCTGCTGCACCGCTGGCCCCAGGCGCAGCGGCTGCTGGTGGCCTGCGGCAGCGGCAACAACGGTGGCGACGGCTACGTGCTGGCGCGGCTCGCGCTGCAGTCCGGGCGCCAGGTGCGGGTGGTGCATCCGCGCGGGGGCGGGCCGCGCACGCCGCTGGCCCAGCGCGCGTGCACCGAATACCTCGGCGCCGGCGGTCGGATCGAACTGTTCCCCGTGCCGCTGGACGAGGCCGACGTGCTGGTCGATGCGCTGTTCGGCATCGGCCTGGAGCAGGCGCCGCGCGAGGATCTGGCGGCGCTGATCCGGGCGCTGGACGCCGCCCCGGCGCCGGTGTTCGCGCTCGACGTCCCCAGCGGCATCGATGCCGACCGTGGCAGCGCACCGGGCGCGGCCGTGCATGCGCAATGCACCCTGCAGTTCATCGTCGCGCATGCGGGCCTGCGCACCGGAGCGGCGCTGGAGCACGGCGGCGAACTGTTGCTGGACACGCTGGGCGTCGACGCCGCGCGGTTCGCCGGTTGCACGCCGTCCGCCGAACTGCTCGACGCCGCCGATTTGCGCCGCTGGCTGCCGCCGCGCCGCCGCAATACCCACAAGGGCGAATCCGGGCGCGTGCTGTGCGTGGGCGGCGACCATGGCGCCGGCGGCGCGATCCTGCTCTGCGCCGAAGCCGCGTTGCGGACCGGCGCTGGCCTGGTCGGCGTGGCGACCCGCGCGGCGCATGTCCCGGCCGTGCTCGCCCGCCGTCCGGAGGCGATGGCCCGCGCGGTGGATGCCGAGGCGGACCTGGCGCCCCTGCTCG
>JAFLEA010000012.1 GCA_017302035.1 Lysobacterales bacterium | reverse complement strand
CGCCCAGCAGTCATGTTATCTGCTCTCAGGACAAGCGCCGCTTCTCGAAGAAGACAGAGGTAGGGCGTGATGCCCCAACTGAACATCCGCTCGGGTTGGCAATCCAGCCCGCCCACCCTCGATAACGGCCCCTAATCGCGCATAGCTGCTTCACCTGGAAGATGGCCGATGCGATACATCGGCCACACCAAGCAGGCCTGCAGTTCACCGCAAGCTTGATGCGCACATCAGGTTCTTGGCTGGCCGACGGCGATGGGCGGCTGATGGCTAGGCACGTTGCTGATCAACAACGAATTCTGCCAGCACTAGCCCTCGCTCAGGATCATTCCGCCATCTTGTGCCCATATGACGTTCTTCAGCTCGCCCTCAACGTGCTTGGCGACCTCGGACTTGACGGCGTCGATACTTGACAGCGGCTCAGTTTCGATCCGCTTGGCGCCCTTTAGGTATACCACCCCGACCCAACGGCCACCGTCTACCGGATGCAGATGAAGCTCGTTTGCCGCATTGGACACGGAATCAGTCAAACCCTGGCTGCTCATCTTCCACCTTCTCATTTCGCGGCATGGGGCCGGGCCAAAGCCCTCGCTCGAACGCAGGATTCAGGAACTGGGACAAAGCTTCGATCTGCTCGCCAGACAATGAAGCACGCACTTCCTTGGCTATGCGGGCGTGCTGCTGTTCCGGTAGTTCTTGTGGCGCACCAGCGTCGTCCGCATCCGGCTGACCGGTTCCGGCACGCTGCAGCGGCATCGCTGCGCGAGCCAGGTCGTCCAGCAGGAGATGAAACACCTCGTCCTCTACTCGGCACTCCGCAAGGACACGTTCGCGGATGTAGTCGGCGAGTGATCGGCCTTCCATGCGGGCGGACTCGACGAGCTTGCGCTTCTCCTCGGAGGTAAAAGCGACCTTCACCGATGCGTTCCGGACGTCAGGCATTCACGTCTCCCGAGTCACCGTCCGAATGGACGGCGCGCACACCGTCAGTTCGGCCGCTACTTGCTTGTGGCAGTTGACTGCTCGACCTGCTTCACCAGATCGCGCTTCTGCGTCTTGCTGAGATCGTTCCAGCGCAGCAGCAGCTTGGCCAGCATCTCGTCCTCGGTATACAAGAACGCGGCAGGGACATTCAAGGCTTCCGCGAGCTTCTTCGCCATCTCGGCGCGGGGCTCGTGCACGCCGCGTTCGTACTGGTTGACGCGAGGGCTCGCCACTTCAGGCTCCATACCGGCCAGAACGCCAAGCTGAGCCTGGGAAAGACCCGCACGACTACGTGCTTCGGCCAGTCTCTGGGCAAAGATTGGACGCGTGGTGTCGGACACTGTGCCCCCTACGGTTGGAACCATAGGATGGCGCAAGCGTCCACGCTTTCACACTAAGATATCCTTAGTGTCCGGTCAAGTCTTCAAGGATCCAACTGCTCCATGGGCCTCTACCTGGTCGCACCTGAGCACGGCATAGCCCTCGAGGTCCCGATCTCGGAGTCGGACGAGCGCGCCCTCCTTCGTCAATGGGCCCGGTTGCGAGAGGCTGCCGCGCGCGAGCGATTCAACGTCAGGCTTGGCAAGCACTTGACCAGCGCACTGTCTGAAGCCTTGGACTGGGATATCAAGGCACCAACTGATGCCCAGATGGCGCTGGCGGCGGTGCTCGCCCAAAAGCTAGCGACGGATGTCCCGCCCGGGGCATTGTCCTCCCGCTTGGAGATGTCACTCTTCATCGACAAGGCGTCCGCTCGCCTCCGCGACGGCTGACCGGTGCGCCCGCTGGTGCTTTTGTGGCTCTCGTTCCGGCTCATCGAATGTGGTCGGGAGGCAGGCGCACGCATTGACCGGATGCGAGTACTGAGGCACCCCAATCGCATCTCGCGTTGTTCTCTGCGACGAAAGCGGACAGGCGCGGCCGAACCGCGTCCGATGGCATGAGCGTCCTGAGACGCGGCCCCAGGCCATACAGAAGATCAAAGCCGAAGTCGAGCTGCAGTAACCGTCGCAGCTGCCGAGTATTGCCCACCAGGGAGAAACCTGGCCGACCACGCATGTGAAGGTTCAACGCTGTCCGTCTGAGCCATTCAGATTGTGACTGGAGCATATTTCGGTCCAGGTCCATCTCGAACTCCTCCCCGGCAGCCATCGGGAAGATGTATCGGATAAAGAACTCGAACAGCTCGACCGAAATGAACTTAAGCGGGCTTGCAACTGCCGCCATCAGCAAGGTTCGATGCAGTGATCGACCAATCGTGAAGGCTCTCGATCTATCGCCATTCACATAGGCGTCCTGCAACAACAGCACGGTAGCCGCCAACGACTGCAGCCCCGCTTGTCCTTCCAGGCTCCTCAACGACGTGCCCAATGCTTTTCGAAGAACGTAGCGTCCTTTTGCCAGCTCCCGCTCGTCGAACACGGCAGTCTGGATACCAGGCCCAAGGGCTCGCAGAAGGGTGTCTCCATTGCCCTTCGGTGCTTTGCTGATGTCCAGGGCACACCAGGCGGGGCTCATAAGCGGCTCATCCGATCCGGGGAGCTTCTCCGCGCACGCCCGTACCGTTTCGGCTCCCGGGAGGTGCAGCCCACCGGCGTACTTCGCCCAGAGGTTGTTGTGGTGAAACCCGTCCTTGTAGGTCTGCGGCTGAAGCAGGCGACCGAGGCCGTATGCCGTTTCGCAACCTGATTGCGCGCGCAACTCCTCGAACCACAGGCCAACTCTGAGCACATCGAGCGCCCTGCGTGCAGAGTCCGGCTGTCCAGCATCTGCACGCCGAATCAGCTGCTTCAGACGTGTATCGCCGTAGGACTTGAAGCGATTCAATGGCTTAGGCTCGCAGGAGAGGTGGCGCAATAGAGTAACGACGGCCTTCGTCGTTCCTTGTGGGCCCAAATCCTAGCAACCGTTACGCTACGTGCGTGACCTGCCATGACAAGCCAGCGGATCCGCTCGCCGACGCCTTGCAGCAAGACTTGCTGCACCGGTATGGGCCTGTAATTGGTCAAGACGAGCTGCGTCAGGCGCTGGGCTACGCCTCCGGAGACGGCTTTCGCCAGGCGTTGGCACGGGGCCTGGTCCCGGTCCCTGTCTTCGCCATCCCACACCGGCGGGGGAAGTACGCGCTCACCAAGGACGTTGCCTCATGGCTTGCCGGGCTGAGGCGCCGAGCGACTCCTCCGGCGGCCGCATGAGCCCGAAAGGAGCGCGAGCCGGGCGACACGGGGCCCGCATCAGGAAGTACCGAGAGATTTCCCGGCACGAACGGACGCGTGCGGATCATCCGGGGCAAGGGAACGAACAGAGAAGGAGCCGACGATGAGCGAGTGAGATTCCATCGCTCGAACGAACTGGGCCCCGCACGCCAATGCGGGGCCCAGTAGCTGAAACGGATTCACGCCCGTTGAGGCTATGTTCCGAGCGCCCTCCTAGGAAGTCAAGTTCCCCTGCCCTGTTCAAACAGGGCGGGATGTATCTGAACGCGCCGGTTCGCCTCAAGGGGGCCGGCAGGGAGAGCTCAATGCCCACCAAGTCCTATTTCCGGCGCATGCCGGGCTCCTCAGCTATGCCGGCACGTCTGCAGAGATGCTGCGTGGGTGGCAGCAACCGCAACCACGCAAGGTCGGAGCAAGAACTCAACGTCGATCAAGGAGGTGTCGAATGAGCCTCCTACTGAACCCGGGAACCGTCTGGATGGCCAACGGGCGAGTGATCCAGATCGACGGGGCGAGTTCGATTTCGCAAGTGGATGCGCGAGACATGGGGACGGGGAAGATGATCACCGTTCCCATTGCCCAGATCGAGGCACTTCCTTCGACCGGCGCTGATAGGGAGGCAGGAACCATCCACGAAGCGGAATGGAGGCGGTGTACCGAGCTTGCCAAGGATCTGAGTGCCCTGCTTGACTGCAGGGAGGTACCTCGAGTTGCTCTCACGAAGCTAGCCAAGCGATACGAGCTGAGTGTCCGCCAGCTGCAGCGCATCCGTGCCGCCTTTGCGAAAGATCCAAGGGCCAGCACCCTAGCCAGGAAACCAGGTGGCCGGCCGCTCGGATTCTGTCGGCTCGACCCACGGGTCGATGCATTGATCCGGCACGTCATCGCCAAGCACTACATGCGTCGCGAAAAGCCGCCCAAGGAATACGTGGTGGTCCGTGCCCAGTCGATGGCGCGCCGACTTCAGCTGCCGATGCCGTCACGCAAGGCGATCTTGCTGCGCTTGAACCAGGAGATCGGTGTCGCCTCGGACATGGCACGCGAGGGAGGGCCAGCCGCCCATCAAAAGTGGCGGCCACGAGTGGGAGGTCTGAGGGTCGAACGGCCTCTGGACCTGATCCAGATCGATCACACTCGCGCTGACGTCATGGTCCTGAGCGACGACCGTCTCGAAGTGTTGGGCCGTCCCTGGATCACCTTGGCGATCGACGTGGCGACTCGCTGCGTACTCGGCATGTACATCTCGATGGAGGCACCTTCATCGGTGTCGGTCTCGCTGTGCATCGAGCATGTCGTCCTGCCAAAGCCGGAGAACGCCACGGATCCTGGAATCTGGCCGATGTACGGCAAGCCGAGAAGGATTCTGGTCGATAACGGAAAAGACTTCCGCAGCATGGCGCTGGAGCGAGGCTGCGACGAACACCAGATCGACCTGACGTGGCGCCCGGTCAGGACACCGCACTACGGAGGTCACATCGAGCGGCTGATCGGCACGCTCATGAAAATTGCCCATCTCCTGCCGGGCACCACTTTCAGCAACGTCCGGGAACGGGGGAACTACGACAGCGAAGGCAAGGCCCGCCTGACCCTGGAGGAGTTCCGTCAATGGATGACGCAGAAGGTCTGCAGGTTCTATCACCAGCGCAACCATCGCGTGCTTGGCTTGCCCCCGATCGTTGCGTGGGAGCGCAGTCTCACCGATGCGGCAGGAAACATCACCAGTCCCCCATTGATTGCGCGGCCAAGGGACTTCCGGATGGATTTCCTGCCCTTCGAAACGCGCCTAGTGCGTCGCACCGGGATCGAGCTCAGGGGGTCGCGCTACTGGCATGACGATCTGGTTCCCATGCTCCGCTCGGATGCGCCTGTACGGGTCCGCTATGACCCAAGAGATCCGAGCGAGGTCTGGATACGACGCTCGGACGGGGTGCTGGTGACGGCAGCCCTGATCGGCGGCCGCGCGGCGGAAGCTACTCTCGGCAGGAAGGTCGATCGGATCACGCAAGCCAGACTTCACGCCGAAACAGACAAGGGGTTCGAGGCCACCGACCGCATCGAGGCCATTGCGCAGAACGCTACCCGTGCGGCTCGCGGCGGGAAACGCCCCGACAAGCGTGGCGCGTCTTCTAGAGAGGCAAATCCCGCAGAGCCGTCGCCAATCGTAGATGTGTCGATCCCCAACCATTCCGCCCTTCAGCTTGAAGAATGGAGCTGACGGACATGAGCGATTTCAGACACCTTGACCCCTCGGCACGTGGGCAACTTGACCTGCCTGATGAAGAGCGAGCCGGCCGCATGCTCATCGAGCGATTCATCATGCACGAACGGCTGGTCCCAGTTCTTGACCACATCGAGTTCCTCATCCGAATGCCTTCCCAGACAAGGGCCAATGGGCTGGTTGTCTCCGGCAAGCCTGGTTCCGGAAAGACCATGCTGTCCCGTGCCGTCCTTCGCCGTCACCCTCCGACGCCGGCAATGGCCGGAAGGGCGGCCGGCCAACCAGTGCTGGCCATCAACATGACCAATGCCCGGGAAGCGAAAACGCTCTACAGCCGGATCCTGGTCCGGTTCGGAGTTCCTGAGCCCAGCCGCTACTCGGGAAGCGACCGGGAGCGCATGGTGATCAAGCTCTGCCGAGCAGCGAATCTCAGGTTGCTGGTCGTCGACGAGATCCAGGACATCCTGACGACGACAGCACGCCAGCAGCGCATTGCATTGGACACCATCAAGTTCCTCATGAACGAGTTGTCTTTGCCGATCCTCATATTGGGGACATCCCACGCACCCGCGGCGATGCAGGTCGATGAGCACTTGAACGCGCGTTTCAAGTACCGGGAGTTGCCTATCTGGACGCGCGATGCGTACCTGAAGAACTTCCTCGATGCATTGGAGAAGGCGCTTCCGTTGCGCAAGCCCTCCTATCTGTCTTCGCCGACGCTCTCGACGGAGTTGACGCGACTGTCGAGGGGCGTTCTGCAGACGATCGTTCAGTTGGTGACCCACGCCGCTGCCCATGCCGTCGAGTGCGGAGAAGATCGGATCACGGCGGCGCTATTGGAACGCGCCATGATCGAACCGCCGCTGGCTGCTGCGAGACAAGCGGCTCTACAGATCGAACTTCGGAGGATCGATGCTTGAAGCTGAACCCGCCCGCCAGCGTTGGTGGATCCGACCGCCGATGCCGGACGAAACGCTGCGTTCGGTCATCAACCGCGCCGCCGCGCTATACGAGTGCCCGCCCAAGCGGCTGTGGGAATGCCTGAACTGGGACGACCCGCAACCGTACGGGGAAATCGACTCACCCGCTCTCCGCGTGCTGCGCAGGATGGCCATCGCTATGGGGCTGCCACCCTCCGACCTGTCTGCTCAGCGCCTGCCGGACGCTCCTTGGCTCCTTGCCCCACAAGCGGATGAGGTCTATTGCCCCTTGTGCTGGACAGACGACCGGCGCCGAGGTGACCCCCTATGGTTCCGTCGCGGGTGGAGGCGGGTTCTTCGCACCCGGTGCGCGGTTCATGGATTCCCGCTCCTTCTCTGCCCAGAGCAGTGGACTAGCTGGCCCCAGGTCCGCGAGTTCCAACTCCCCGACCTGACCGCTCACGAGCAGCGGATTCTTGAGTTGATTGCGTCATTTGGGGAAAGCCTCGAGCGCAGCTTGTATGAGGGCGCTCCCTGGCCCGCAAACCTGGCCGGTAATCCTCATGCCGCGCGCCAGCTGCTCATCGCCGTCAGCTTCAACATGAACAAAGTCAGGGACATCCCTTTAACGAAGTGCATCCAGACCAGCGGGAACCTCGCGATGTACGTCCACGGTCCTTCGCACCACCAAGAACCGGTCAAAAAGCTGCGATGGGACGGGTACCGGGAGATCGCCGATCCGTCGATTCGGCGCGCAAGCCTTTGGATCGCGGCATGGGAACTGATGCGCGAGCGTCCAGATGAGTTGTCGCCAGGATTGAGCAGGCTCCCGCCCGTGGTCGAACGCGCTGTCTGGCGTGTTTGACGCATCCTTAACCCTTTGAAGGGGTGATTGATCCGTAGCCATGGCGCGCAGTCCGGTCATGGCCCTTAACCGCGTCGCTTCCCAAACGTGCAGGGGCGAGGCGCTCCTGAGATCGCACCAAAGGATCCTTACAATTCAATTGGTTACGGTGAAATGATCTTTTGCGACATGGTTAAGGGGTTACCGACAGCTGCACAGCCGTGGCTGATCTTACGGTCCCGCCTCAGGGGGTCGCCTCACCGATCGCGGGTGGACGGTCGTGCCAGGCGTTCCCGGAGCGACCAGCTTCGTAGCCGATCTGATAGAGCTCGCGCATCCGCACCGGGTCGAAATCGGCCGGATCCGGCAGGTCGACGGTTTCGGCCACGGTCACCCAGTGGAACTCGGAGCGGTTGCGCTGGGCGAACGCGTATTCGCGGAACAAGTCGCCGATCACTCCTGCCCGGCCGGAAACCTCCATCACCCGCATGGCGATCCCGCCGATGGAGCGTTCCGTCGGGCTGGGTGGCGGATTCAACTGGCCGTTGTGGATGGCATAGATCTGCTCGCGCCCCGGTGCCCGGCCTTCGGTACGGATGATCGCGGTGGGATCGAACGTACCGACATGGGCGAACAGGTTGGCGCCCACGAAACCGTCCACGTGCATCTCGTCGTAGCGCTGGCCACCGAACTCGACCTCGAACAGCACCGGCGGGAACGCCACCGGGAACGAGGACGAAGCCAACATCACCTGGTGGAACAGTTTCAGGGCCTGCTCGTTGTCGTACTGGGCGACCCGGCCCATGTTCCAGATCACGAAGCGGCGCGTGTCCAGGTCCACGGTGCCCATGTACAGTCGCCTGCCCCGCGCGTGCTCGGCGGCGATCTTGCGCAACAGCTCCCGGTCCACGACCTTGGCGATCAGCGATGCCAGCGGCCGGGTGTCGGCCATGGAGTCGCGGCGCATCAGCGCCATGAGTACCGAACCGGCGACGAACACGTCGTCGTTGCTGGTAGTGGTGTAGAAGTGCTTCAGGGCTTCGTCGCCGGCGGGGCCGATGAACACGAACGGCGCCATCAGCGCGCCGGTGGACACGCCGGTGATCATCTTGAACACCGGCCGCTGGCCGCTGGCGGTCCAGCCGTTGAGGAAACCGGCACCGAATGCGCCGTTGGCGCCGCCGCCGGACAATGCCAGGTACGGGTAGCGGACCACGCCGTCGGCACCCACCGGGAAGTCCTGCGCGGACTCCTGCCGCATCGACAGGCTGAAGTCCTCCGTTATCGCGGCGCTGGGGAAGCCCGCCCAGCCGCGGATATCGGGCATGCCGGGAATCGTGGCCATCGGCGTGTCCTGTACGGGCGCCGGGTTGCGCGGCAAGGTGGCGCAACCGGATACCAGCAGGACGGAAATTGACGCAAGGCAGAGCAGGAAACTGCGGCGGGCGGGCGTGCTGGAATCCATGGGGCATCCGGTCGGACGGGTGGTCGGTGGGCCCGGCAGCCCGGGAGGGAGCATCCCGGCAAGGATAATCCAGGCGTCCTGGCAGTACTGCACCTTGCCTCAACCGGTCCGGTTTTCGGCCGCCGTTGGCGCCGGTGCGCGCCATCCCGGATCGTCCCTGCGGTCAGACTGCCGCGGTCACCACGATCTCGACCTTCCATTCCGGCCTGGCCAATGCCGCCTGCACCGTGGCGCGCGGCGGCGCATGGCCGGCGGGAACCCATTCGTCCCAGGCGTGGTTCATGCCGGGGAAGTCGGCCATGTCGGCGATGTAGATCTCGGCGCGCAGGATCCGGGTCTTGTCGGTGCCGGCCCTGGCCAGCAGCGCGTCGATCTCCGCCAGTACCTGCCGGGTCTGGCCGGCGATGCCCTGGGTCGCGTCTTCGGCAACCTGCCCGGCCAGGTAGGCCACACTGTTGTGCACGGCGAGTTCGGACAGGCGCGGGCCGACGTCGTAGCGCTGGATCATGGCTGCTCCTCGCGATGGCGAAGGCCATCGTCTTCGCGCCGCAGCATACAGGACGCATGGCGCCATATCCCCTGCCCTGCACAGCGTCCACCGATCCTCTGCCGCGGTCCAGGGGGCATACACTGCCACCCGCGGCCGCTTCGCGCCGCGGCGCCGAGGCGGAGGACATGGCCGATACAGTCGATTTCGCCCTGGAAGGCGAATACGTGGAACTCAACCAACTGCTCAAACTGGTCGGCCTGTGCGACAGCGGCGGCGCCGGCAAGGCGCTGGTCGCCGAGGGCCAGGTCCAGGTCGATGGCGCGGTCGAACTGCGCAAGACTTGCAAGATCCGCGCAGGCCAGCAGGTCGTATGCCAGGGGGCCAGGATCCGGGTGGTCTGACCGGCATTGCCGGCGCCGCCGGGCTGGCGCTCAGTCCCTTCCCGGAGTTCCGGCATCTTCCAGGTGCTGGCGCAGGAACCCGGCCACGCCCTGCCACAGCGCCTGCTGGTTCGCCTTCTCGCGGATCGAGTGCCCCTCGTCGGTGAATTGCAGGCCCACGGGGGTGCGCCCGGCCATGTCCAGCATGCGCAACATGCGCCGGGTGTGCTCGAAATCCACCCGCGCATCGTCCAGGCCGTGGGCCAGCATCACTGGTTCATGCAGTTCCGCATACCGGTACAGCGGCGAGGTCGCGCGCATCTGCCCGGAATCGCGACGCGGATCGCCCATCAGCTTTTCCAGCCGTTCGCGAAGCTTGGGATCCTGTGACGAATCGCTGGCGCTGAAGTGCAGGATGCGGTCGCTCAGGCCGGCGATGGATACCACGCAACGGAAGCGGCCGGGCCAGCGCACCGCTGAAAACAACGCCGAATAGCCGCCATAGCTGGCGCCCAGCATGCACATGCGCGAACGGTCCAATGGATGGTTCGCCAGCGCATGCTCGATCGCCGCATCGATATCGTCCTCGATCTGGGTGCCGAAGGCGCCCTCCGCGGCCTCGCGGAAGGCGCGCCCGTAGCCATCCGAGCCGCGGAAGTTCACCTGCAGCACGGCGTATCCCAGTGAAGCCAGGAACTGCACCTCGGGGTCGAAGACGAGGCGGTCGGCCACGCCGACCGGACCGCCATGCGGGAACACCACCAGGGGCACGCGCGCACCGCTGTGCCGTGGCGGCATGGTCAGGAACGCCTCCAGCGGCAAGCCATCGCGGCCACGAAAGCGCAGCAACCGGGTCGGTGCCAGATCCATTCCCGCCAGCCATGGACGATCCTCTTCCACCAGCGAGGCTACGCCGGTACGGGTGTCCAGGTGGTACAACAGGGGTGGCTGATCGGGTGCTTCGACCCAAAGTGCCAATTGGCTCCCGTCATGGCTGCGGTCACCCACGGTCACGGTGCGGTCCGGGAATGCACGTTGCAGCAAATCCGCCAGGTGGCTGTCGGTGGCCTGGAAGTACTCGCTGACCCTGCGGCCTCCCTGGTCGTACACGACGCCCATCGGGTTGCGTCCGGCATCGAGCAGCACCGCCTGGACGTCAACGCCCTCGCGCGAGAACAGCGTACGCGCGATGCGGGCCCCGGCCACGTCCCAGGCAACCAGATCGCGCTGACTGCGGCCCTCTTCGGTCAGGCCGTAGATCGTGCCGCCATCCGCGGATGCGCCGACCGGATCGAACGTGCCGTCCAGGCGCATGACTTCGGCCTGTGCTTCCCCGCCGGGACGGACCAGGATGTACTCCTCTTCGCCCTTGACGACGGCCAGCCGCAACCGGCCCTGTGCATCGGCAATCCAGTCCACGTCGTCCTTGAAGTCCTGGTTCAAGCGGGTACGCATGGTCGCCTGGAACTTGTCGACGGCCTTTTGGCTGGAGATATCGAGCCTGTGCACCATCATCTGGCCATCCCTGCCGGCGCTGGCGAACAGGATGTGGTTCGGATCGTCGGGCAGCGGATCCACGACCCAGCCGCGGTGGGGAACGCGGATCGATTCGTAGCGACGGCGGCCATCGGCTTCCGTCAGGATGCGGATCACGGTCACCTGGCTGCCGCGCTCGGGCAAGCTGATCGTGGCCAGCAACGTGCCATTGTCGGCCCAGGCCAATTCATCGAACTTCGCCGCGCTCTGGGCCAGGGTCGAACGCGTGCCCGCTTCGAGGTCGATCAGGTCCACGCTCCATGCTTCGTCCCCGGTTTGCAGGTGCAGCGCCATCAGGCTGCCGGACGGGTTGAGAGTGACCTGGAGGATCTGTCCGCTCTTCCACAACGTCTCGACCGGCACCGGCAGCGGGCCGGATGCGGGAGGCGGCACAAATGCGACGTCGGCCTCCGGCCGCGCCTGCGGATGGGCGGCGCGCTCGGCCGCATAGAACGCCGGGAACGGGTCCGGATAACGTCCGGAATACTCGAACGGGTAGCGACGCAGGACTTCCGGGTGTTGCTCGTGCAGCCAGTCGATCGCGGCCAGCCCGCGATTGGCGCTGCGCATGCTCGCGCGCCATATGCCCACGGTCCGGAACACCAGGTCGCCGCCATAGTTGATCCGGCCCGGGCGCACTTCGAACTTCAGCTCCGGGTCGTCGTCCATGCGGTACGACACTCCGGCGACCGGTTTCACGTCACTCCATTCATACGTGCCGGCTGGCGCCTGGTACAGGCGGAAACTGCGCCCCACCCCTGGCGAATTCATCACTCCGCCACCGAAGGAGCGGCCATCCCGGGTCACGCGCACCCGGAACAGGTCCATGTCGCTGTCCATCGCCATGACCACCAGGCCTTCATCCGGCCCCAGTTCCGGCACCTTGCCCGGAGCCACGTACTTCATCTGCGCCTGCGCCGGAAGGGTCAGCGCCACCAGCAACAGCGCCAATGCCACGCGCAGGCCCTTCCATTCATCCGTGGCCACTGCAGGTCTCCACCGCTTGCCGATGGTGCAATGTTAACGCCGGGGCCGCTGCACCGATCGGGCTTCGCCCGCCGCCGCACGGGAGGCCGCCGCACCGGCCGGGATCGTGCCCGGAGCGTCTAGAATGGAACCGACGCGGCCCGGCGCCGCATGCGGACGACAGGGTGATGAAGGAACGGTTGCCCCTCTGGGCGCAGGGTTGGCTGGACACCATCATGCCGATCAGCGAGGTGCTGTTGATCGTCCTGGTGGCGTGGCTGGTGCAGCGCGTGATCCGCGGCATCGCGCGGCGCCTGGTCGCCCGGCGCGGCCTGCCGCCGGAAATGGCCACGGTGATGCGCCGCCTTTCGGCCACCCTGCTCGCCTCGGCCGCGGTGCTGCTGATCCTGGAGCGTATGGGCGTGTCAGGGATGGTGCTGTGGACCGCGTTCACCGGCTTCGCCGCGGTCGGCGCGGTGGCGTTCTTCGCGGCCTGGAGCGTGCTCTCCAACATCTTCTGCACGGTACTGATCTTCAGCACCCGCCTATTCCGCCTGTACGACCACATCGAAGTGCTGGAGAACGGAGAGAAGCCCGGGCTCAAGGGTCGGGTGGTGGACATCAACCTGATCTACACCACGCTGCAGGAGATCGAAGCGGACGCGCGCGACGGCGGCAGCGTGCTGCAGGTGCCCAACAGCATGTTCTTCCAGCGCACCGTGCGCCGCTGGCGCGGCAACGAGGTGCCGCCACGCTGGCTGGCCCCGCCCGACGCTGGATCCGTTGCCTGATCGGAATGGACGCCTGCCCTCTCCCGGGCCGGGCCGCACTCAGCGCAACTGGCTGTCCTTGCTGCCGCGGCGGTTGTAACCGCTGACGGAGCCGGCGGCCTGGTCGTGCGCTTCCTGGCACGGCACGCACAGGCGCACCCCGGGCATGGCGCGGCGACGGGCCGCAGGAATCGGCGCGTCGCACTCCTCGCAGCGTTCCAGCCCGGGGCCCTGCGGAAGCTGCCGGCGTGCGCGTTCAACCGCATCCTTCACGGTCGCGTCGATCTGCTCGTTGACCGCGCCGTCACCCGCCCATCCGGTCGCCATCGCCCTGCCCTCGCCCTTTCACCCTTGGCACAGGATGCCAGCGTGCATGGGCGGGGGTGAACCCCGGCCTGAACGACGCCATGGGTTGCCGGGCCGGGCCTCGCCGCCTTTGCGCGAAGCCGCCGCGAACCGCGGCCGGGATCTCAGCCGGTCGCGCCCTGCCTCGCATGCCACTGGGCCAGCAGCTCGGCCTCGCGCTCGCGGGTAATCCCGGCGCGCAGCGTGGCCTGGCGTTCGGTCGGCAGGCTGCCGAACCAGGCCAGCAGTTCCCGAATCGTGGTGTCCAGCGGTCGGAAGCTCAGGCCGGCAGCCACCGCGCGGCGGTTGTCGACCTGGCCGTAGCCGGCATACGGGCCGTCGCCGCGATACACCCAGATCGGCAGGTCGACCTGGTTGGCCGCCAGGAACTCCGCGTCCACGTGGGTAAAGCGGGCGTCGCTGGCGGTGACCCGGCGGCTGGTTTCGAGCAGGGTGTCCATCAGCAACGGATCGCGCGGGCCCACGGCATTGAAGGTGCCGAAAGTGCGGTTCTCGGCCAGGCGGATCATCCATTCGCCCAGGTCGCGCCCGTCGATGACCTGGATCGGATCCTTGCCGTCGCCGGGAGCCAGTACCTCGCCGCCCTGGGCCACCCGGTGCGGCCAGTAGGTGAAACGGTCTGTCTCGTCGCGCGGGCCGACGATGTAGCCGGGCCGGACGATGGTCACCGCTTTGCCGAACTGCCTGCGCGCCTCGGCCTCGCTGAGGGCCTTGAGCGCGCCGTACAGCCCCTCGACATCGGCCATCAGGGTCTGCTGGGTCTCGGCCATCGCATCCTTGCCCCGGTACACGGCCAGCGGCGCGTCCTCGGCCAGACCCGGCCGGCTGCCGTCGGCGTAGACCGAGATGGTGGAGATGAACAGGTAATGGCCGACGTTGCCGGCCAGCACCTGGCCGGCATCGCGCACCCAGAACGGCAGGCTGGTCGGATTGTCGATGCACACATCCCATTGGCGGCCGTGCAACGCCGCCAGGTCGCCGGTGTTGCGGTCGCCGTGCAGTTGTTCCACCTCGCCCGGCCATTCGGGCGAAGGCCGCTTGCCGCGATTGAACAGGGTGACCTGGTGGCCGCGGGCCAGGGCGTACTGGACCTGGAACGGGCCGGTGAAACCGGTGCCGCCCAGGATCAGGATCCTCAGCGGTTTGGCGGCACGGGATACCGGGCCGCTGGCCCAGACCGGGAACGCGGCCGCGGTGGCGGCGAGCGCGCCGATGCGGAACAGGTCGCGACGGGTGGTGCGCATGCGGCTACTCCTGTGGCCCGGGATCCACCGGAATGGCGGCTCCATGCATGCCAGGATTGATAGCACCGCGCACGCCGGCGGCGCCCATGACGGAAGTCGGGGGGCGGACCGGCATGGCGCCGGCCCGCCACGCCCTGCGCCGCCGTTCAGGCCTTGCGCAGGAAGATCGTCTTGAGCACCAGGCCCTTGATCTTGTCGGAACTGCCTTCGATGTGCTCCGGGTCGTCCTCGACCAGGCGGATGTTGCGGATCACGGTGCCCTGCTTGAGCGGGATCGAGGAGCCCTTCACCTTCAGGTCCTTGATCACCACCACGGTATCGCCGGCGGCGAGCGGATTGCCATTGCTGTCGCGCACCGTCGGACCGGCCTCGACTGCAGCCTCGCCGCCCCATTCGTGGCCGCAGTCCGGGCACACCCAGAGCGTGCCGTCGGCGTAGGTATTTGCCTGCCCGCACTGCGGGCAGGCGGGGAAATCGGCCATTACTGCGGCTCGCCCGGCGGCGGCATCCAGGCCGCGCGTGCGCAGCCGGCAATCGGCGTTCCGCCGTCGATGGTCAGGCTGGCGGTGAACGGGAACGTCGCCCCGGCCATCGAATCCTGGCACTCGACCGCGGTCACGGTGACCCCGACCTGGCCGGTGGCGTCGGTGGCCATCACCGTGCGCGCCTGGTCGGAGACGTCGCTGGTGGAGACCTGCAGTTCACGCTGGCCGTCGATGCCGCTGAGGGTAAGCGTGTCGCCCTCCACGCGCGCCGACCAGAACGGCTCGTTGGTGGAGACGATGAGGTCGTCGCCGAGCGAAGGCACGCGCGCGGCATCGGCTACCGGAGCATCGGCAGCGGGGGCCGCTTCGGCCACGGGGGCTTCCTGGGCGGCCGGGGCCTGGGCCGGCTTGCAGGCGGCCAGCGCCAGGCACAGTGCCGCGGCGAGACCGGAAACAGCTGCGGTCTGGGACAGACGCATGAGGCATCTCCTGAGTGTGGACGGTCATCATGCACCAGGCGCCGGGCACCGGCCAAGCCTTCGCCGCATGGCGCCGGCGGTGCTTCAGAGCTGCGATTCGACGGGCAGCAGCTTCACCAGCCAGGCCAGCGACCGCTGCGAGGCGGTCGCCTCCGGCTCGCGGGCCCATGACCGCTCGCCGTCGCTCCAGTGCAGGCGTCCTGCGCCATCCCTGGTCACGATCCAGGCATGGCCGGGATCGGTCTGGCGTGCGAACAGCGCGGCCAGTTCGGCGGCCAGTGCCGGATGCCCGACCAGCACGCCCTGCTCGGTGTTGAGCGACGTCGAGCGCGGGTCGAGGTTGTAGGAGCCGATGAAGGCGTGGTCCGAATCGACCACCATCGCCTTGGTGTGCAGGCTCGAGCCGGAGGAGCCGGCCAGGCTGAACTTCGGTTGCTCGCCGGACCGCTTGAGTTCCCACAGGCGCACCCCGCCCTCCAGCAACGGCCCGCGGTAGCGGCTGTATCCGCCATGCACCGCGGCCACGTCATTGGCCGCCAGCGAGTTGGTCAGCACCCGTACGTCCGCACCGCGGCCGGCGGCCTGGACCAGGGCGGCGGTGCCGCGCTCGCCGGGGACGAAATACGGCGAGATCACCAGCACCCGCTGGCCGGCCCCCAGGATCTCCGGCAGCAGGGCCTGGACCACCTCCGAGCGCTGCTCCAGGGGCAGGCGCGCCTTGAGCGGATCGTCGCTGACGAAGCGCCATTGGCCGCTCCAGTGCACCCGCGGATCGTCGCCGAGGATGGATTGCACCTGCGGATCCTCGCGCAACACCTGCTCGTAGCCGCTGCCGGACAGTTCGTCCAGGCTGGCATCGAGCGCGACGCGCAGCTTTTCCAGGTTGGCCGGGTCGCCGGCTTGGGGGGAGAGCCGCGCGATCGGGTAGCTCGCCTCCGAATTCCAGTACCGGTCGAAGTTGCGCGAGACCTCGGCCACCACCGGCCCGGCCATCAGCACGTCCAGGTCCAGGAAATTGGCCGCGCCTTCGCTGGCGTTGAAGTATTCGTTGCCCAGGTTGCGGCCACCGACCAGTGCCAGTCGCCCGTCGGCGATCCAGCTCTTGTTGTGCATGCGGTGGTTGAGGCGGCTGAAGCCGAACGCGTATTCGCCGGCCTTGTGCAACCTCCCCGAACGGCTGCCGGTGGGGTTGTACAGCCGCACCTCGATCGACGGATGGGCATCCAGCGCGGCCAGGCCTGCGTTCTTGGCTCGGGCATCGAGGTCGTCGACCAGGATGCGCACGCGCACGCCGCGGTCGGCGGCCTGCAGGGCATGGCGGGCCAGCAACCGTCCGGTGAGGTCGGCGTGCCAGATGTAGGTCTGGATATCCAGGCTCGAGGCCGCGGCCTGGGCGGTGAAGGCGCGCAGGGCGTAGGCCTCGGTGCCTTCGGCCACCAGGTGGAAGCCGGACAGCCCCGGGTGCGCGGCTTCGGCGACGGCGGTGCGTTCGGCGATTCCGCCATGGGTCGCCGCTGGCAATGCCTCCATCGGCGGCAGGTCCGCGCGGGGCGGCAAGCGCGCGCAGCCGGCGGCGATGCCGAGCAGGGCCAGCAGGGCCAGCCTGCGCCAGCACTCCAATATCTGCCTTCCAGCCCGTTGCCGGTCCGTGGTCGAATTCATTCCGGGCTCCTCGTTGCGTGTCCGTGGCATGCCGCAGGCGGCGGGGTCAGGCCCCGAAGCGCAACACCCGGTAGGTATACAGGCCCAGCGCGGTCAGCAGCAGCGAGCCGAACAGGTGCGCGGTCACCCCCAGCAGCGCGGCGCCGTACTGCTGGCGGGTCAGGTGCAGGACGATCTCGGCCGAGAACGTGGAGAAGGTGGTCAATCCACCCAGCAGCCCGGTCACCAGGAACAGGCGCAGTTCCGGCGCCACGCCCGGGCGGTGGAGGATCCAGCCCAGGGCGATGCCGACGATGTAGCCGCCGACCAGGTTGGCGGTCAGGGTCCCCAGCGGGATCGGGCTGCGCGAGGGATTGAGCCAGACCGACAGGCCCCAGCGCATCCAGGCGCCGATCGCCGCGCCGGCGCCCACTGCGATGAACGAACGCACCATGTCCACTGCCCTGCCCTTGTTCCCGGTCCGTGTCCGGTGTCGGTACGCCGCCCGCCTTCAGTCGCGCGCCTTGCGCGCATGTTCGCGCGCCGCCCGTAGCCGGTCCAGCTTCTCCTTGAGCTTGACTTCCAGGCCGCGCTCGACCGGCTGGTAGTACACCCGCTCGCCCATTGCCTCGGGGAAGCCGGTCTGCTCCAGGGCCACGCCGTCCTCGTTGTCGTGGTCGTACTGGTAGCCCTTCGAGTAGCCGAGCTGCTTCATCAGCCTGGTCGGCGCGTTGCGCAAGTGCAGCGGCACTTCCGCGGTGCCGTACTGGCGCACGTCGGCGCCGGCTGCGTTGAAGGCGGCGTAGGCGGCGTTGGACTTGGCGGTGCTGGCCAGGTAGATCGCCAGCTGGGCCAGGGCCAGTTCGCCCTCCGGGCTGCCCAGGCGCTCATAGGTATCCCAGGCGTCGAGAGCCATCTGCCAGGCGCGGGGATCGGCCAGGCCGATGTCCTCGATCGCCATCCGGGTCAGGCGCCGGGCCAGGTAGGACGGATCGCAGCCGCCATCGAGCATCCGCGCCAGCCAGTACACCGCCGCGTCGGGGTTGGAGCTGCGCACGGACTTGTGCAGCGCCGAGATCTGGTCGTAGAACTGTTCGCCGCCCTTGTCGAAACGGCGGGTGCGGTCGGCCAGCACCTGCAGCAGGGTCTGCTCGGTGACCCGGCCGCCCTCGTCGGCGGCCAGTTCGGCGGCGATCTCCAGCAGGGTCAGGGCGCGGCGCACGTCGCCGTCGGCGGCGCCGGCGATCTCGCGCAGCAGCGCCGCCTCCACCGCGACGCCCTGCCCGCCCAGGCCGCGCCCGGTGTCGTCCAGCGCGTGCTGCAGGGCGGCGACGATGTCGTCCACCGAGACCGCCTCCATCACGTGTACCCGGCAGCGCGAGAGCAGCGCCGAGTTCAGTTCGAACGATGGGTTTTCGGTGGTGGCGCCGACAAAAACAATGCTGCCGCGTTCGATGTGCGGCAAAAACGCGTCCTGCTGGGCCTTGTTGAAGCGATGCACCTCGTCTACGAACAGCACCGTGCGGCGGCCCTCGGCGAAACGTTGCGCAGCCTCGGCCAGCACCTGGCGTACCTCCGGCAGGCCCGAGAGCACGGCCGAGATCGCGCGGAAATCGGCCTCGGCATACTGCGCCAGCAGCAGCGCAAGGGTGGTCTTGCCGCAACCCGGCGGACCCCACAGCACCATCGAATGCACGCGGCCGGACTCCACCGCCCGGCGCAGGGCCGAGCCGGGCGCCAGCAGCCGGCGCTGGCCGACCATCTCGTCCAGGCTGCGCGGGCGCATGCGCTCGGCCAGCGGGCGCAGCGCGTCCTGGCGCTCGCCGTCGACGGCGAGCAGGTCGGCATCCGGAGTGGAAGTGCGGCGCGCGCGGCTCATGGCGCCATCATAGGCGAGCGGCTACTGGCCGACGACGTCGACGTCCTTGCCGGGGGCGAACTTGAACGTGCCCGCGGCGAACGCCGGGTTGCGCTTCCAGCCCTCGAAGCGGATCTCGGTCTTCTGCCCGACCAGGTCCAGCACCTGCATCCGCGCCAGGCCCTGGGCACCGAAGCCCAGCCGCGCCGCCTGGAAATTGGCCTCGGCACCGGCCTTCGGGGTCAGGGTCAGCCATTGCAGGCCGTCGCTGGCCGCCGCCTCCTCGCTGACGTCGAACTGGCGGTCCAGTCGTGCCGGGTCGAACAGCGCCACCAGCGGACTGTTGCGTTCCTCCTCGCCCTGCGCCTTGACCGTGGCCTGCTGCAGGTCGGGCTCGTAGATCCAGACCTTGTCGCCATCGGCCACGATCAGTTGCTCGAACGGCCTGAGGTATTCCCAGCGGAACAGGCGTGGCGCGGACAGCGCGACCTTGCCGCTGCTGCTCTCCTTGGCCCGGCCGCTGACATCGAACACCTGCTGGCTGAACTGCCCTTCCAGGCCCTTGAGGCCATTGGTGAAGCGGACCAGCTCGTCGCGGGCGCCGGCACAGGCATTGCCGGCCAGCAGCAGGCCCATGCCCAGGCCCAGGGTGATGCGGGAGATGCTGCGCGGGATGCAGTGCATGCGGGTTTCGGCTCGACGGATCGGGTTGCGCGCAGTGTGCCGAGGCGAACCTGAACAGGCAGCACGGCCCTGCCGCGGCGGCTCAGTCGCGCGGCGGCGGCGGTGCCAGCACGCTGCGGTCGCCGTTGTGCTCGGGGCTGCTGACCACGCCGGCCGCTTCCATCGCCTCGATCAGGCGCGCGGCGCGGTTGTAGCCGATCTTGAGCCGGCGCTGCACGCCGGAAATCGAGGCGCGGCGGGTCTCGGTGACGATCCGCACCGCCTCGTCGTACAGCGGGTCGGATTCGTCGCCGCCCCCGCCCTGCTCCGGCAGCCCGGTGGCGCCCACGACCACGCCGTCGCCCATCGTCTGCACTTCGTCCAGCACGCCCTCGATGTAGTCGGGGCGACCGCTGGCCTTGAGCTGCTGGACCACGCGGTGTACCTCGTCGTCGCTGACGAAGGCGCCGTGGATGCGCTCGGGCATGGCCGTGCCCGGCGGCAGGTAGAGCATGTCGCCGTGGCCGAGCAGGGTCTCGGCGCCGGACTGGTCCAGGATCGTGCGCGAATCGATCTTGCTCGACACCTGGAAGGCGATGCGGGTCGGGATATTCGCCTTGATCAAGCCGGTGATCACGTCCACCGACGGGCGCTGGGTGGCCAGGATCAGGTGGATGCCGGCCGCGCGCGCCTTCTGCGCCAGGCGCGCGATCAGTTCCTCGACCTTCTTGCCGACGATCATCATCATGTCGGCGAATTCGTCGATGAAGATGACGATGAACGGCAGCGGCTCCAGCGGCCTTGGGGCCTCGCCCAGTTCCGGGTTCGGCTTGAACAGCGGGTCCATCAATGGCTGGCCGGCGTCCTGGGCATCCTTGACCTTCTTGTTGAAGCCGGCCAGGTTGCGCACGCCCACCGCGCTCATCAGCTTGTAGCGGCGCTCCATCTCCGCCACGCACCAGCGCAGGCCATTGGCGGCCTCCTTCATGTCGGTGACCACCGGCGCCAGCAGGTGCGGGATGTCCTGGTAGACGCTCAGCTCGAGCATCTTCGGATCGATCATCAGCATCCGCAGGTCTTTCGGCGTGGCCTTGTACAGCAGGCTCAGGACCATGGCGTTGACCGCCACCGACTTGCCCGAGCCGGTGGTGCCGGCCACCAGCAGGTGCGGCATGCGCGCCAGATCGGCCACGGTCGGGCGGCCGGCGATGTCCTTGCCCAGGGCCAGGGTCAGCACGCTGGCGGACTTGTCGTATTCCTTCGAGCGCAGCAGCTCGGAGAGGAAGATCATCTCGCGGCTGGTGTTGGGGATCTCCAGGCCGATCACCGACTTGCCCGGAATCACGTCGACCACGCGCACCGACTTGACCGACAGGCCGCGGGCGATGTCCTTGTCCAGGGAGCTGATCGAGCTGACCTTCACCCCCGGCGCCGGCTCCATCTCGAAGCGGGTGATCACCGGACCCGGATAGGCGCCGACCACCTGGGCGTCGATGCGGAAGTCCTTGAGCTTGAACTCGATCTGGCGCGAGAGGGTTTCCAGGGTTTCCTCGGAATAGCCCTTGGTCTGCGGCTTGGGATCGTCGAGCAGGGACAGCGGCGGCAGGCCGTCGGGGGTGCCGCCGGTGCCGTGGAACAGCGGGATCTGGGTTTCGCGCTTGGCCCGCTCGCTCTTCTCCACCACCGGCGCCGGCGGCGGCTCGATCCGCACCGGCTCGCGCCTGGCCTGCCTCACCGCCTCGGTCTTGCGCACTTCCTCGCGCTCCTCGCGCAGGTCGCGGGTGCGCTTCCATTCCTCGGCCTGGCGGGTCTTGCGCCGCAGCAGTTCGGGCAGCGCGAGCACGCCGGCGCCGATCTTCTCCATCACCCAGAACCAGGACAGGCCGGTACCCAGGGTGATCGAGACCAGCAGCAACACCAGCAGGAACATGCTCGCGCCGAGTTCGCCGAACCCCGTGGCCAGGGACTTGCCCACGAGGTTCCCGATGGCGCCGCCGGCGCGGCCCGGGTCGCCCATGCCGCCCACGCCGATGAAACGCAAATGCAACAGGCCGGTCAGCGAGATCAGGAAGCCAACGATGCCCACCAGCCGCAATGCCGGTCCCAGCTCGTCCTCCTCGCCCACGCCGAACAACGCGATCCAGGCCACCGCGCCCAGGATCAGCGGCAGCACGAACGCGGCATAGCCGAACAGGGTGATGAGCACGTCGGCGATCCAGGCGCCGGCCAGGCCACCCAGGTTCTGCACCTGCCCGGTCACGCTGCCGCTGTTGGACCAGCCCGGGTCGTCGGGCGAATAGCTGACCAGGCAGGCCAGCAGGTACAGCAGCAGCGGGGCGATCACGATCAGCGCAAGGTCGCGCCACAGCCGCTGCCGGCGCGGATTGGCGGCGTCCTGCCCGTCGCGTGCGCCAGGGCCACGGCTGGACTTGCTGCGTTCCGTCAATGCCTTGGCCACGTCGACGAATAGATCCCGGGGTCTGGAAGCGCTCGCAAAATGCGACGTTAGGCCTTGATATTAAATGCTTCTGCGGCTGATTGCCTAGTCGGCGAAGGGAATCCATCCTGGCCTGCCCCGACCGTCGCAGAGGCGGCTGCGCGGCAAGTGCTCTTGCCGATGGCCTCGCAGGGCAACCGACCGGCCAGCGCCTCTATGGCCGAGGCCATGCGCCTTGATTCGCCCCGGTGCGAGCTCCACTCTATGGGTTGACCTCCCCTGCCCCGAACGACGCATGACCATCCGACACTCGCGCCTGCTCATCCTCGGCTCCGGCCCCGCCGGCTGGACTGCCGCCGTCTACGCCGCCCGCGCCAACCTCAAGCCGTTGCTGGTCACCGGCATGCAGATGGGCGGCCAGCTCATGACCACCACCGAGGTCGACAACTGGCCGGGCGACGCCCACGGGCTCATGGGACCGGACCTGATGGCGCGGATGCAGGCCCATGCCGAGCGCTTCGACACCGAGGCCGTGTTCGACCACATCCACACCGCCGACCTGTCGCAGCGCCCGTTCGTGCTGTCCGGCGACAACGCCACCTATACCTGCGATGCCCTGATCGTCGCCACCGGCGCCACCGCCAAGTACCTGGGGATCGAGTCGGAGGAGAAGTTCAAGGGTCGCGGCGTGTCCGCCTGCGCCACCTGCGACGGGTTCTTCTACAAGGACCAGGACGTGGTCGTGGTCGGCGGCGGCAACACCGCGGTGGAAGAAGCGCTGTACCTGTCCAACATCGCCCGCAAGGTCTACCTGGTGCATCGCCGCGACAGCCTGCGCGCGGAGAAGATCATGCAGGACAAGCTGTTCGCCAAGGCCGAGGCCGGCAAGATCGAGCTGGTCTGGAACCACGCCATCGACGAGGTGCTGGGCGACGACGCCGGCGTGACCGGGGTACGGGTCAGGTCCGTGCTCGACGGCGGCAGCCGCGAGATCGCCGCGCATGGCTTCTTCGTGGCCATCGGCCACCATCCCAACACCAGCCTGTTCGAAGGCCAGTTGGAGATGAACAACGGCTACCTGAAGATCCGCTCCGGCCTGGAGGGCGGCGCTACCGCCACCTCGGTGGAAGGTGTGTTCGCCGCCGGCGACGTGGCCGACCAGCACTACCGCCAGGCCATCACCTCGGCTGGCTTCGGCTGCATGGCGGCGCTGGATGCGGAGCGCTGGCTGGACGAGGGCGTCTGAGACCTCCAGATGCGCCCGAACTACGTCCTCATCGACTACGAGAACGTGCAGCCGGATAGCCTGGGGCTACTTGACCGCGAAGAGTTTCGTATCCGGCTGTTCATTGGCGCCAACCAGGCCAGCCTGAAACGCAACGTCGCAATTGCAATGCAGAAGCTGGGTCCGGCAAAGGCCGAGTACGTCGAGATCAGCGGCAACGGCCCGAACGCGCTCGACTTCCACATCGCCTACTACATTGGCTGCTTGTCCGCCATGGATAAGGATGCCTTCTTCCACATTATCAGCAAGGACACGGGTTTCGATCCTTTGATCGCACACCTGAAATCCCGCAAGGTCTTTTGCCAGCGCTCCGTTCGCATCGAGGACATTCCCCTGTTGAGGACGTTGAGCGCCGCATCGGCTATCGAACAGGCCGATGCGGTGATCGACAATCTCCGGCGTCGTGGAAACGCCAGGCCAAGGCTGGTCAAGACGCTGAGGAACACGATTGCCGCCATCTTTGCCAACAAACTCGACGAGCGCGAGTTGGATGTACTGCTGAAGGAATTGCAGCAGCGAGGAGTGGTGGCATTCGTGGATCAGAAAGTCAATTATTCGATTCCCGACGCATAACCCCGTGATACGGGCCCGGCTGCTCTCCGCTCTGACCGCAATTCCCGCTGGGATCTGGGATGCCTTGCATGATGGGAGCAACCCTTTCGTCTCGCATGCTTTTTTGTCCGGGTTGGAGACCTACGGCTGCCTGCGCGCGGACCGGGGCTGGACCCCGCGCCACCTGGCCCTGTGGGACGACGACCAACTGGTGGCCGCCGCACCGGGCTACCTGAAGCACAACTCGCACGGCGAGTTCGTGTTCGACCATGCCTGGGCCCATGCCTACGCCGGCCACGGCCTGGACTACTACCCGAAATGGCTGTTCGCCGTCCCCTACTCGCCGGTGACCGGGCCGCGGCTGCTGGCCCGCGACGAGGCGGCGCGGCGCGCGCTGCTGGCGGCGATTGCCTACCAGGCCGACGGTGCGGGGTTGGCGTCGGCGCACGTCAACTTCCACCAGGAGTCCGAGGATGCGCTGTTCGGCGAGGACTGGCTGGCGCGGATCGACGTGCAGTACCACTGGAGCAACCGCGGCGGCTGGCGGGACTTCGACGGGTTCCTGGCGGCGATGGACCACAAGCACCGCAAGAACATCCGCCAGGAACGGGCCAGGGTGGCGCGGGCGGGGCTGTCGTTTCGGCGCCTGCACGGCGACGAGGCCTCCCCGGCCGACCTGGACGCGATCCATCGGTTCTACCTGCAGACCTTCGGCGACTACGGCAATTGGCCGGCCCTGACCCGGGATTTCATCGGACATCTCGCGCGAGAAATGCATCGTAACGTATTGATAATAATTGCATATCATCGGGAGATTCCGGTGGCGGGAGCACTCTGCCTGCGCGGCACCGACACTCTCTACGGCCGCTACTGGGGTGCCGACGTGGCCGTGCCCGGCCTGCATTTCGAGACCTGCTACTACCAGGGCATCGAATACTGCCTGGAGCACGGCCTGGCCCGCTTCGAGCCCGGGGCGCAGGGCGAACACAAGCTGGCGCGCGGCTTCCTGCCGGCCTTTGTCCGCAGCCGGCACCGGATCGCCGATCCGCGATTCCGCACGGCCCTGCGCGAATGGTGCGCGGAGGAGGTCCGCTCGGTCCGGCACCACGCGACCACCCTGGCCCGCCATGGGCCGTTCCGCGAAGCCGGCTGAGCGCGCGCTCCCGCCGACACCGGCACAATCGCCGCATGCCCGCCCGCCCCTACCTGTTGCCTGCCGACCCGCACGCCCCTTTCCCGTCCGCGGAACTGGCGCTGCGCCGGCCGGACGGCTTGCTGGCGGTGGGCGGCGACCTGTCGCCGCCGCGGCTGCTGGCCGCCTACCGGCACGGGATCTTCCCCTGGTACTCGCACGGCCAGCCGATCCTGTGGTGGAGTCCGGACCCGCGCACGATGTTCCGCACCGGGGCCCTGCACCTGTCCGCGCGCTTCCGCCGCACGTTGCGGTCGAGCCATTGGCTGGCACGCGCGGACACCGCTTTCGACGCGGTGGTGGCCGCCTGCGCCACGGTTCCGCGCGCCGGCCAGGACGGGACCTGGATCCTGCCGGAGATGCGCCGCGCCTACTCGGAGCTGCATCGGCTCGGGCATGCGCACTCGGTGGAGGCGTTCGACCCGGACGGGACCCTGGTCGGCGGCATCTACGGGGTCGCCGTGGGCCGGATGTTCTTCGGCGAGAGCATGTTCTCCGCCCGTCCAGGCGGTTCCAAGGTCGCCCTGGCGGCGCTGGCCCGGTGCCTGGCCGGCTGGGGCTGGCCGCTGATCGACGCCCAGGTCGACAACCCGCATCTGCGCACCCTGGGGGCCGAGTCCTGGCCCCGACCGCGATTCCTGGCCGAGACGGCGCGACTGGCCGCGTTGACCGGGCGCGAGGGCAGCTGGACCGCCGCCTTCGGCGTTGTGGATGCCGCCCTGCTTGCGGTTCCCAGCCTTGCTGGTTAACGCTTTTTTGCCTTTTCCGGCCATCCCGCGTAGAATGCCCGCCTTTCGCCCCAGCCGCATTGCCGGAACCGCATGTCGAAAGACGACTCCATCGAGTTCGAAGGCACCGTCACCGAGACGCTGCCCAACACCACGTTCCGGGTCCGCCTGGAAAACGGGCACGAGATCATCGCCCACATCTCCGGCCGCATGCGCAAGAACTACATCCGCATCCTCACCGGCGACAAGGTGAAGGTGGAGATGACGCCTTACGACCTCACCAAGGGCCGCATCACCTACCGCATGAAGTGACCCGCGGCGTTCCCCGGGCAGGGATCCGAAGGGCGGCCGACGGCCGCCTTTTCCTTTGCGCGGATCCGTCGGCGGCACGCACGTGGCGGAAGTCACTGCGACCGGCGGCTCAATGACCATGGTCATTGTCACCACAGGCAGATTCGCCCGTGCCGGCGCCGGCATAGCCTGACCTCGGTCCAATTCGGACCCGGCCAGGAGCCCGCCCGCCATGAACACCCTTCGTCCAGTCGCCCTCGCCCTGCTCGCCGGCGCGGCCTTCGCCGCCAGCGCGGCCGACAACGTCCCGCTGTCCGACTGCGTCGACCTCGGTGGCGACCAGGAAATCGTGCGCTCGGGCGGCACCCAGAACTTCATCCTGCGTGACGGCGAATCCCACTACCTGGTGGGTTTCCGCGGCGACTGCAGTTCGCTGACGACGGCCTCGTCCATCAGCATCGTCACCGACGACACGGTCGATCGCCTCTGCCCCACCGGCACCAAGGTCAAGACCAATCGCGGCACCTGCAGCGTGAGCAAGGTCGAAGCGATCGACGCCCAGCAGTTCGCCAACCGCAAGAAGCGCGCTTCGCGCTGAAGGTTCCGTTCCGGGGCGTCGTTCGCCGTCTACTCGTCGTGGCGGCGGGCGGCGCCCCGGAGCCGGCTCAGACCGTGGCCGGCAGCAGCCGCTCCGGCTCGGACTGGCTCTCGACCACCAGTTCGCCATCGACCACGTCGACATTGACCCGGCCGCCGGCGACCAGCTTGCCGAACAACAGCTCGTCGGCCAGCGGACGCTTGATCCGGTCCTGGATCAGCCGCGCCATCGGCCGCGCGCCCATCAGCGGGTCGAAGCCGTTCTGGGCCAGCCACTCGCGCGCCACCGGCGAGGCCGACAGCGCAACGTGCTTCTCGTTGAGCTGCATCTCCAGCTCGATCAGGAACTTGTCCACCACCCGCAGGATGTGCTCGAAGCCCAGCGCCTGGAACTGCACCACCGCGTCCAGGCGGTTGCGGAACTCCGGGCTGAAGCTCCTGCGGATGACCTCCATCGCGTCGGTGGAGTGATCCTGCCGGGTGAAGCCGATCGAACGCCGGGAAGCCTGCGCCGCCCCCGCATTCGTGGTCATCACGATCACCACGTTCCTGAAGTTGGCCTCGCGCCCGTTGGTGTCGGTGAGCACGCCGCGGTCCATGACCTGCAGCAGGATGTTGAAGATGTCCGGATGCGCCTTCTCCACCTCGTCCAGCAGCAGCACGCAATGCGGGGTCTTGACGATCTTCTCGGTCAGCAGGCCGCCCTGGTCGAAGCCGACATAGCCCGGGGGCGCGCCGATCAGGCGCGAGACCGAGTGCGGCTCCATGTACTCGGACATGTCGAAGCGGACCAGCTCGATGCCCAACTGCAGCGCCAGCTGCCGGGTGACCTCGGTCTTGCCCACGCCGGTGGGCCCGGCGAACAAGAAGTTGCCGATCGGCTTGTCCGGGTTGCCCAGCCCGCTGCGGGCCAGCTTGATCGCCGAGGCCAGGGTCTCGATCGCCGAGTCCTGGCCGAAGATCACCATCTTCAGGTTGCGCTCCAGGTGCTGGAGCACGTCCTTGTCGGTGGCGCTGACCTGCTTGGCCGGGATCCGCGCCATCTTGGCCACGATGGTCTCGATCTCCTCCACGTCGATCAGTTCCTTGCGCGCACCCTCGGGCAGCAGCCGCTGGCGCGCGCCGGCCTCGTCGATCACGTCGATGGCCTTGTCCGGCAACAGGCGGTCGGCGATGTGCTTGACCGACAGGTCCACGGCGGCCTGGATCGCATCGTCGGCGTAGGTCACGCCGTGGTGGGCCTCGTAGCGGGGCTTGAGGCCCTGCAGGATCTCGTAGGCCTCGCCCACGGTCGGCTCTACGATGTCGATCTTCTGGAAACGGCGGGCCAGGGCCCGGTCCTTTTCGAAGATGCCGCGGTATTCCTGGAAGGTGGTGCTGCCAATGCAGCGCAGGTCGCCGGAGGCCAGCGCCGGCTTGATCAGGTTGGAGGCATCCATGGTCCCGCCCGACGCCGAGCCGGCGCCGATGATGGTGTGGATCTCGTCGATGAACAGGATCGCACCGGGGATCTTCCTGATCGAGGCCAGCACGCCCTTGAGCCGCTTCTCGAAGTCGCCGCGGTACTTGGTCCCGGCGACCAGCGCGCCCAGGTCCAGGGCGTAGATCACCGCATCCGCCAGCACGTCCGGCACGTCGCCGTCGACGATGCGCTTGGCCAGGCCTTCGGCGATGGCGGTCTTGCCCACGCCGGCCTCGCCCACGTACAGCGGGTTGTTCTTGCGCCGCCGGCACAGCACCTGGATGGTGCGCTCGATCTCGTCGGCGCGGCCCACCAGCGGGTCGATCTTGCCGATCCGCGCCTGTTCGTTGAGGTTGGTCGCGTACTCGGCCAGGGCGTCGCCCTTGGCTTCGCCCTCGCCGCCTTCCGCCTTGCCCTCGCCTTCGCCCGGCGACGGCGCGCCACCGCCATCGTGTTCCTCGCCGAGCTTGGCGATGCCGTGGGACAGGTAGTTCACCACGTCCAGCCGGGTGACGTCCTGCTGGTTCAGGTAGTAGACCGCATGCGAGTCCTTCTCGCCGAAGATGGCCACCAGCACGTTGGCCCCGGTGACTTCCTTCTTGCCCGAGGACTGCACGTGGTAGACCGCCCGTTGCAGCACCCGCTGGAAGCCCAGGGTCGGCTGGGTGTCGCGGCCGTCGTCCTCGGCCAGGCGCGACACGGAGGCCTCGATGGCCTGCTCGAGTTCGGCGCGCAGGCGGTTGGAATCGGCCCCGCACGCGCGCAGCACGCCCTGGGCGGAGGGGTTGTCGAGCAGCGCCAGCAGCAGGTGCTCGACGGTCATGAATTCGTGCCGCGCCTCGCGGGCGCGCTTGTAGCACTGGCCGATGGTCTGTTCGAGGTCTTTGCTGAACATGGCGCGCTCCGGGGTCCTGGCAACAATATGCGGCCTGCCGGCCGGATTTCCACCGCCCCGGTGGACCGCTGCGTTCAGCCGCCAGCGTGCCGCCCGGCCCGGCCTTCGCGGTTCAGGCCTTTTCCATGGTGCACAGCAGCGGGTGCTGGTTCATGCGCGAGAACTCGTTGACCTGGGCAACCTTGGACTCGGCCACCTCGCGGGTGAACACGCCACACACGCCGCGGCCGCGAGTATGCACGTGCAGCATCACCTGGGTGGCGCGTTCCAGGTCCAGGGCGAAGAACTGCTCCAGCACCGCCACCACGAAGTCCATGGGGGTGTAGTCGTCGTTGAGCAGGATCACCTGGTACATCGGCGGCGGCGCGACCTCCGGCTTGCCGGGGGCGACCAGGGTGCCGTGCTCGTGTTCGTGGCGTGGGCTGTGGGGCATGCGCCGATTATACGGGCCGGGCCGCAACGGCCGTGGCGCGCAGGCCGGTGCGGATGGACGCGACCGCGACCGCTGCCGGACAATGCAGGCCGTTCCCGCCCCCGCGTTGCCATGCCCACGCCTCCTCCCGCCTGCAGTCCCGTGGCACCGTCCGCTGCCTGGCACCCGGACGTGACCGTGGCCAGCGTGGTCGCACGCGGGGGGCGCCTGCTGCTGGTCGAGGAGCGGATCGAAGGCCGCCTGGTGCTGAACCAGCCCGCCGGCCACCTGGACCCGGGCGAGAGCCTGGTCGAGGCGGCGGTGCGCGAGACGCTGGAGGAGACCGGCTGGCGCATCCATGTGGAATCGTTCATCGGCGCCTACCAGTGGCACGCCCCCAGCGGCCAGCAGTTCCTGCGCTTCGCCTTCGGCGGCCAGGCGCTGGAACACGATCCGGCACGTCCGCTGGATACCGGCATCGAGCGCGCGTTGTGGCTGGCGCCGGCGCAGTTGCGTGCCCGCGCCAGCGAGCACCGCAGTCCGCTGGTCTGGCAGGTCGCCGCCGACTGGCTGGCCGGGCGGCGCCACCCGCTGTCGCTGTTGCAATGGGTGCCGTGACGTGGCGGCCATGACGTGTCTGCCATGAGCGTGCCGCGCACCGTCGTCGGCGTCTCCGGCGGGGTGGATTCCTCGGTCGCCGCCTGGCTGCTGGTCCAGGCCGGCGAGCCGGTGGCCGGCCTGTTCATGCAGAACTGGGACGACGACGGCAGCGGCGAGTGCCGGGCCGAGGAGGACCGCCGCGACGCGGTCGCGGTCTGCGGCCGGCTCGGCATCCCGTTCCACTTCCGCGATTTCTCGAACCAGTACTGGGCCGGGGTGTTCGAGCACTTCCTGGCCGAGTATGCGGCCGGGCGCACGCCCAATCCGGACGTGCTGTGCAACCGCGAGGTCAAGTTCAAGCACTTCCTCGACGCGGCCCGCGAACTGGGCGCCGAGCGCATCGCCACCGGACATTACGCGCAGGTGGCCCGGGCAGGAAACCGCTGGCGGCTGCTGCGCGGCGCCGACCGTGGCAAGGACCAGAGCTACTTCCTGCACCAGCTCGGCCAGTTGCAGCTGGCCGCCACCGCGTTCCCGATCGGCCACCTGCCCAAGGCACAGGTGCGGCAGATCGCCCGCGATGCCGGGTTGCCGACCCACGCCAAGAAGGACTCCACCGGGATCTGCTTCATCGGCGAACGCGATTTCCGCCAGTTTCTCGGCCGCTACCTGCCGGCGCAACCGGGACCGATCCGCGACCCGCACGGGGTGGAGGTCGGCGAGCACCCGGGCGTGTTCTATTTCACCCTCGGCCAGCGCGAGGGGCTCAACATCGGCGGCGTGCGCGGCCGCGCAGCGGCACCCTGGTACGTGATCGGCAAGGACGTCGCCGGCAACGTCCTCTACGTGGACCAGGACCGCGACAGCACGTGGCTGCTGGCACGCCGCCTGCGCAGCGAAACGATGCACTGGATCGAAGGCGTGCCACCGGCCGCGGCCTTCGAGTGCACCGCGCAGGTGCGCTACCGGCAGCAGGAAGAGCCGTGCCACGTGCAGGTCGAGGACGACGGCACGGTATCGGTCTGCTTCGAACGCCCGCAGCGCGCGGCCACGCCCGGCCAGTCGCTGGTGCTCTACGACGGCCCCGCCTGCCTGGGCGGCGCCGTGATCGACACCACAGACGCCCCGGTCCCCGGCAATACATCGCGGTAAGTACCGACGGCAGGGGGACGCTGCCAGTCGGCACACTTCCCGGGCCGGCCACACCGGACCGGAGCGCAGCCGGACGCCGGTCGGCTCCACCACCGACGGCTCCGCAGCGGGGCGGGTGCCGGGTCGGGGCAGTAGAATGGCCCCCATGAGCACCCCCTACGACGACCGCGTCCTGGCCCTGGCCGGCCTGGCGCAGGCCCTGCAGCAAGTGCGTCGCATCGCCGAGAACGGACAGAGCGAGACCGACGCGGCCCGGCCGGTGCTCGAGAGCATCTTCCGCATCGATGCCGATTCGGCCGCCGAAATCTATGGTGGCGTGCATCGCCTCGAGCCGGGCCTGCGCGCCCTCGCCGGCTACCTGTCCAACACCGGCAGCGATCCCCTGCTGCCGCGCCTGGCGCTGTCCACGATGCAACTGGAACGGCGCTTCTCCGCCGAACCCAATACCCTGGCTGCGGTCGGCAACGGCATCGCCGCAGTCGCGGCACAGGCCGAGTCGCTGGGCAGTACCCATCCGGACGTGCTCGAGGCCCTGGGCACGCTTTACGCCGACACCATCAGCCACCTGCGCCCGCGGATCATGGTCCAGGGCAATCCGCACTACCTGGGCCAGGCCGGCGTGGTTTCCGAGATCCGTGCCCTGCTGCTGGCCGCGGTGCGCTCGGCCCTGCTCTGGCGCCAGCTCGGCGGTAGCCAATGGCAGTTCCTGTTCGCGCGCCGAGCGATGGTCCAGGCGTTGCAACAGCGCCTGGGTTGAACTTCCCGGCCGCCCTGCAGGCGGCCGGGCCCATGCCTTATTGCCGCTGCGGCAGCGGTTGCGCCAACCCCTTGTCCATGGCTTCGGCGATCAGCCGCTGCATCTCCGTTTCCGCGCGCCGGGTGGCTTCGTCCATCTGCTTGCCCAGCCCGTCCATCTGCCGGCCCATCGCATTCATGGGTCGGCCCGCCTCGTCCATCTGCCGGGACAGCGCATCCATCGGTTGCAGCGCCTGCTGGTGGCGATCGGCTTCGGCCTGGACTTGGCGCGATTGCGCTTGCATCCGCTCGGTCAATGCCTGGTGCTCGTGTTCCAGGGCCTGGATCTGCCGTTGCAGCCCGGCCTGGCGCTTGGCGTCGCCATCGGCCGCCGCATCGGCCAGGTCCAGGCTCAGTCGCGCCTGGCGACGGCCGAGTTCACCCTGTTGCCTCCCCAGCGCCTCCAACCGGTGCGCAGCCTCTTCGATGCCCTTGGGCGGGTTGGCATCCCCGGACACCTGTTCCATCCGCTTGCCGATGGCCTGCATCTTCGCGCCCTGCTCTTCCATCCGCTGGCCCAGGTCGCGCATGCGATCGCCGATCGCTTCCTGCTCGGCCCAGTTCTGGCGGACGCGGGCCACGATCGCCGGATCGGTCACCACCCAGGCCTTGCCATCGCGCCGGAACCAGACGAAGTCGCCTTGGACTGCGCGGCGCGCCGCCTGGATCTGCGCGTGGTCGTCGCTGGAGCCCGAGATCAGGTAGGCCTCGGTGCCCTGGCGCACCAGCGCATAGGCATCGCCCCGGAGCCTGCTCGCCTGCACCGATACGGGCGCCAGCAGCGGCGGCACAGGCATCGCGGGTGCCGGCGGTGCCAGCGATGACGGCGGCGGCGGTGGGGGCGGAGCCGTGGGTAGTGACGGAACCACGGCTGGCGCAGGTGCCGGGGCCGCCACCTGCCGCGATGCAGCGGCCGGCGCCGGCGGTGCGATCGCGGATGCCGCGGGTGCTGCAACCGGAGCGGCTTGCGCGGCCGGTGCGGCGGCGGCCGCGGCGACCGGGGCATGCGTCGCGTGTTGCGCATGGGCATAGAAGGCCAGCCCGGCTACCGCCAGGCCCAGCAGCGGGAACAGCAACCTGCCGCCATTGCGGGCGCGGCCGGGACGGACGAGTTGTTCGATGCGGGACATGAGTTGCCCTCCCTCGGGCGTCAGGGCGGCCAATGCGGGCCGCGGAACGGCGCGCAGCGCCGCATGGTGGTCGGCGAGTGCGGCCAGCGCGAGCGCCAGCCTGCGCGGTTCGCCGGTGGCCTCGGCCGCGAGCCGGTCGGCCACCAGTTCGCGTTCCGCGTGGATCCGGCGCGACAGCCACCACACGGCCGGGTGGTAGAACAGCAGCGCCTCGGCCACGCCCTGCAGCAGGCTGACCAGGTAGTCGTGGCGCCGGACATGGGCCAGCTCGTGCGCAAGCAGCGCTTCGATGTAATCCACCGGCATGCGCGCCAGCAGCGCCGCCGGCAGCAACACCACCGGCCGCCACCAGCCGGCCGTGGCGGGCGTGGCGAGCGCATCGACCAGCCGCAGCTCGACTGCATGCCGCAACCCCATCGCCTGCGCCAGCGCATCCAGTCGCCGCTGCCACTTGCGCTGCAGGTGCGGTGCGGACATGCCGGACAGGCGCCCGATCCACCACACGCCCGCGGCCAGGCGCAACGACAGGGTGCAGACGCCGGCCGCCCAGGCGACGACGATCCATGGCAATGCCTGCTCCAGGCGCAGCGCCTGCGCCAGGGCCGCCGGCGATGCCGGCATCGCCGCGGCTGCCGGCGCGATGGCGTCGATCGGTCCGGCCGCCTGCGCCGTCAGCGCCACGGGTACCGCATCGCTCCCGCCTGCAAGCCCGAGCAGCAACGAACCCACTGGCGCCAGCACGCAGGCCAGCAGCGCCAGACACGCTACCGCGTAGCGCGCCTGCGGCCGCGCCCGGTGCAGCAGTTGCAGGGCCAGCGCCGCGAGCAGACCGATCAGCGCGCCTTGCCAGAGGAAATGCAACAACACCCGGCCCAGCGCCGGGACCAGTGCGGCGATCGGCTCATGCATGGCCCTTCCTCCCCGCGCCGCTTGCCGGCTCGCCAGATTCCTGCAGCAAGCGCCGGATCTCCTCGCGCTCGCGCACGCTGACATGCCCGTCCAGCGCCGCCAGCACCAGCGCCTTGCCCGAGCCGGAGAACACCTTCTGGATCAGGTCGCCCAGCAGGTTGGTCTGCAGTGCGTCCTGCGGCTGCGCGGCGGCATAGACATGGGAGCGCTGGCTCTCGTCGCGCACCACCAGGCCCTTGCCGTGCATCACCTGCAGCAGGCGCAGCACGGTGGCCGGTTGCAGGTCCGGCCGTTCGTCCCGCAGCGCCTGGTGCACTTCGCGCGCGGTCGACGGTCCCAGCCGCCAGATCGCACGCAGCAGATCCAGTTCGGCGGCGGTGGGCTTGGGCAGGCGCGGGGTGCGGGCCATCGGCGGCATCCATCCAGGGCGATGGCGTGATCCTGCCCTATCCAGACAATATTGTCTAGAACATTTTGTCTATGCCGGAAGTCATGCCTTCCGAGGCACCCGCCCGGCCGAACTCAGGCGTGCGCGAGGGCGTAGTCCAGCGCCGCCCGGACCGCGACGACCTGGGCCTCGTTGCACTGCTCCGGGGTGGCGCTGGGGCTGTCCGGGTAGACCTCGGTGGTGGTCGTGTAGCGCGCGCCGGTGAGCCCGGCGCACAGGCCCAGGGCCTTGAGCGGGTACTCGATCACGCCGTGGGCGACCACCGGCGAACCGATCATCTTGCCCTCCGCGTCGGCCGGGGCGATGTGGGTCACCCGCTCCACCGCGGCGATGATCGCCTGCTGGAACGCCGGCTGCCGGTTCTCGCTGTCGTCCACCAGGTAGAACCCGTCCGGGATCCCGCCCGGCTCGAATGGCTTGCCGTCGCGCGCCGCCAGCGCGGGGCGGAACTCGCTCTCGTCGGTGTCGGTGGTCTCGTGCAGGTCGATGTGGACCAGGAAGCGGCCGGCCAGCGGCGCAACCAGGTGCATCAGGGCGGCGGCCTCCATTGCCGGGCTGTGGGCGCGGAACGCGCGATTCGGATCCACCGCCCCGGCATTCCAGCGCTGGATGCGTTCGTAGCCCCACGGGCTCACGCAGGGCACCACCAGCAGGTTGAGGCGGCCGGCGTAGTCGTCCACGTGCTCGCGTGCGAACTTCAGCGCACCCATCACCCCGCTGGTCTCGTAGCCGTGCACGCCACCGGTGACCAGCGCCACCGGGCGCGCGTCGTCCCAGTCGCTACTATGCAGGGCCAGCAGCGGATACGCATCGGGGGCATAGTCCAGTTGCCCGTACACCTCCACGTCCCAGTGCGCGCGCAGGTGCTCGACCGCATCCACCACTTCCTCGACGTAGCTGCGCCGGGGCACCTGCCGCGCCCGCCATTGCGCGCGCTCAGCCTCGCCCCAGGGCTGTCCGGGAATGCCGACGGGATAGAAGCGTTCGATCTGCTGCATGGCGATGCGGGTCCATTCTTGGATTGGAAAGGGTCACTCTAGCAGTGCGCCGGCACGCCCTATGCGCCGCGCCGGGCAGTGTCCAGCAGGCGTGCGAGTGCGGCGTCCTTCTCCTGCCACAGGCCGTTCATCCATTGCTGGAAACGGGCGCGGAAGGCGCGATCGCCCTGGTAGTCGCCCGCGACCAGTTCGGCCGGGATCGGGCGCTGGCGGACCTGCACCTTCACCTCCGGCACCCGGTTGGCGATCAGGTCGATCATCGAGGGACGGCCGCCGGGATAGGCGATGGTCACATCCAGGATCGCGTGCAGGCCCTCGCCCATCGCCTCCAGCACGAAGGCCACCCCGCCGGACTTGGGCTTGAGCAGGTGCCGGTACGGCGAGACCTGGCCGGCGTGCTTCTCCGGCGTGAACCGGGTGCCCTCGACGAAGTTCATCACCGACACCGGGATGTCGCGGAACTTGGCGCAGGCGCGGCGGGTGGCCTCCATGTCGCGCCGGCCCAGTTCCGGGTTCTTCGCCACCTGCCGGTGGGTATAGCGGCCCATGAACGGGAAATCCAGCGCCCACCAGGCCAGGCCCAGCACCGGCACCCAGAACAGCTGGCGCTTGAGGAAGAAGCGCAGCAATGGCACGCGTCGGTTGAACACCTTCTGCAGCACCAGGATGTCGACCCAGCTCTGGTGGTTGGCCAGCACCAGGTAGTGGCCATCGCGCCGCAGCCCGGCGTCGATGTCGACCTCGAACGCGGTGGCGGTGAACAGGCCCATCATCGCGGTGTTGACCGCGATCCAGTTCTCGGCCAGCCCGGTCAGCAGCGGGTTGCAGGCCCGCCGCACCGCCGCGAACGGCAACACCGCCTTGACCAGCCCCAACCCCAGCACCGGCACCGCGTGGAGCAGCGTGTTGGCCGCGATCAGCGGCAGGATGAAGGCGATGCGCAACCCGAGCAGCACGGACACCGGGGCCTGACCCGCTCAGGCCTGGAACACGGGATCGAGCATGCGGAACATCCCCGCATCGGCATCCATCTCCACCCGCCCGCCCGAGGGCACGATGAACTGTTGGCGGATGTGGCCGATCATCGCGCCGCGGTAGGCGGGGATCTTCAGCGGCTGGATGTAGTCGTCGAAGATCTGCGGCAGGGTCAGCCAGCCGTAGCCTTCGCCGGGGTCGCACTCGGTGCATTCGCCGAAGATCAGCCCGGCGATCCGGTCCAGCGCGCCCGTCAGCTTGAGCGTGCTGAACATGCGGTCGATCCGGTACGGCGCCTCGGACACGTCCTCCAGGAACAGGATCTTGCCGGTGAAGTCCGGCAGGTACGGGGTGCCGGCCAGCGCGGTGAGCACGGTGAGGTTGCCGCCGACCAGTTCGCCGCGGGCCTTGCCGCCGGCGATGGTGACGGTGCGGTTGCGGCGCGCCACCAGCTCGTCGCCCGCATCGGCGACATTGCGGTATTCCATCAGCTCGCGGTCGAAGAACACGCGCCGGAACTGGTCGGCGTTGAACTTGTTCCAGCTGCCCGCGCCGATCTGCCCATGGAACGTGACCAGCCCGGCCTGCGCCAGGATCGCGTTGTGCAGGGCGGTGATGTCCGAGTAGCCGAGCAGCATCTTCGGGTTGCGCCGGATCAGGCCGTAGTCGAGCAGCGGCAACAGCCGCGCCGCCCCGGAACCGCCGCGCACGCAGACGATGCCCCTGACTTCCGGATCGGCGAACATCGCATTGATGTCGCCGGCACGCTCGGCGTCGGTGCCGGCCAGGTGGCCGCGGCGCGAACCGGCGTGCGGGGCGAGCTTGACCTTCAGGCCCAGTGCCTGCATCGCCTCGCTGGCCAGTTGCAGGTCGAACGGGTCGTCGGTGGCCTTCGACGGGCTGACCAGGGCGATCGTGTCGCCCGGGTTGAGCGGCCGCGGCAGCACGCGCCGGGGCGCGGTCGCCGCCCTCGCCTCGCCGCCGCGGGCCAGTGGCAGCATCAGCGCCGTTGCGGCCAATGCCGCGCTGCCGATGAAATGTCGCCTGTGCATGGTCGGATACCGAGGGGGGCTGTGGACCGCCAAAGTAGCCGCCCGTCCCGCGGCAGACAAGCCGGACCGGATTGACCGGCCCTTAACCGGGACGCCCTACGCTTGCCCCATTCCCACCCCATCCGCCCCGGGAGCCAGCCGATGAGCGCCAGGAACACGATCTGCCTCTGGTACGACGGCGCCGCGCTGGAAGCGGCGACCTTCTATGCACGGACCTTCCCGGACAGCGCGGTGAGCGCCGTGCACCGCGCTCCGGGCGATTTTCCCTCGGGCAAGGAAGGCGACGTGCTGACCGTTTCGAGGCGATGATGGGCATGCGCAAGATCGACATCGCCGCGATCGAGGCCGCGCTGCGCGGCTGACGCCGGCGGTTCACCGATACGGCCCCGGCCCGCGCCATACCAGCTCCCCGCGCCGGTACACGTACATCACGGTGATGACCTGGCGGGCGTCGCCGATGGCCTGCAGTTCCGGATCGCCCGGGTCGAGCAGGCGGCACTTGCTGGAGCCGCGCCTGAGCGCGACCTCCGCCGGGCAAACCATCCGCTGCCGCGTTCCCGGCAGCGGGATCGACACTTCCTTCATGCCCTGCGCGATCCAGCCGCGCAGCCGCTCCTCGCCGAGCAGGTCGTAGACGATCTGGTAGCCGCCCACTTCCATGCTGGGTTCGGATCTTTCCAGGTCGTTCTGGTCGCCATCGCGGTTGGCCGGCCCGCGCGCCGTGCCCTCGTCCTCGAGGGCGGTGTCTTCCTCGAGCAGCCCAGGCGGCCGCCCGGTCCAGGCATGCGGACGGCGCTGGCCGGGGACGTGCGGCGCAGGGCTGGCACGCTGTTCCGGTTGCGGCGTGGGCGGGGGCTCGATGTAGCTGGCCTCCGGCACGGGCTTGCGCGGCTCGGCGCGCCTGGGCCTTTCCACCGGGGTGGCCGGCTTGGGCTGCGGCGGCGTCGGGCTGGGCGGGGCCGGCACGGACGGCTCCGGCTGCGCCGACTCGCCGACGAAGTCCACCCGGACCCGGCCGCCGCTGGCCGCGCCCTGCGGCGGGGTCACCGTCGGGGTGGCGGCCCACAGCAGGAGCGCCAGCATCAGCGCGTGCAGCACCGCGCTCAGCAGCGCGGAGATCCATGGCCGGGCGCGGTCGATCCGCGGGTCGGCCGCGGCGTCCCGGGGCGTGGGAGTGCCGCTCATGCCGCCGGGAGGACGTGGGGGGTGCGGGTCCTCATGCGGGGGTCAGGGCGTACGGCGGGGGTGCGGCATCCTAACCGTGGCGTGCTGAACGCCGCCGGCGCCTCAGTCCGCCTCCTCGAACACGTACTCGTGCTGGCCGTCGCGCACCACCAGCCGGCGCACCCCGTCCTGGTCGGCGCGGACGAACAACAGGCCCATGACCTCCGGGTCGACGGTGACGAAGGCCAGGCTGCCGTCGGGCTGCAGCGTGGAGGCCACGGCCGAACCGAAGGAGCCCACGTCGAAGCGCGCCACGCCGTCCTTGCGCGTCACCACCAGGTCGCCCAGCGCCTGGTTGCGGTAGCGCGGCGCCAGCCCGGCCACCGCTTCGGCGTCGGCCGGCCACTGCAACAGCTTGCGCTGCGCGTCGAAGGCCTCATGGTTCGCCTTGACCCCGGCGGCGGCGGCCGCCTCGGCCTGCGGCTCGCCGTCGAACATCAGTTCCATCAGCTTGCGCTTGAACGGCCCGCGCAGGTACACGCCCTCGTCGGCGTTGGTCAGGATCACCGCCCCGACCCGCTGCTCGGGCCACCACATCATGTTGGAGTGGAAGCCGCCCATGTCGCCGCCGTGGTCGATCACTTCCACCCCGTCGGACTTGTCCACCATCAGCGCCATCGCATAGTCGCGGTCCGCGCCCAGCGCGATCTGCGGCTGGCGGCGCTCCAGCAGCGCCTGCTCGCCGATGTAGCGGCTGCCGTCGGGCAGCGTCCCGCGGTCGATCTCCATCTGCACGTACCTGAGCAGGTCGTTGACCGTGCCCCAGGCCGCGCCGGCGGGGCGCGAGGCGGAGATGGTGTCGTTCAACCCCATGCCCATGACCCGCACCGCATGGTCGATGTCGTAGCCGTGCGGCCGGGCGAAGTTGCCGGACTGCGCCTTGGCGTAATCGAAGGTGGTGCTGGCCATGCCCAGCGGATCGAACACCAGCTCCTGCATGGCCTGGTCGTAGCCGGCGCCCAGTTCGGTGCCCGGATGGGCGATCTGGCCGCCGATGTAGCCGGCCGCCGCGGCCATCGGGTTGGAATACTGGAACAGCTCGCCGAAGCGGCTGGTGGGCTGCATCGTGCCCAGCGTGGCCATCACCGCCTCGGGCGTCTGCTTCTCGCCCTCGAACAGCCATTCGTAGTCCTGGCGCGGCAGGCCGGTGCAGGCGCAGATCAGGTGCTTGACCAGCACCTGCTCGGTGGTGGCCGCATCGCCCAGCTTGAACCCGGGGAACACGTCGACCACGCGCGCGTTCCAGTCGAGCTTGCCGGCATCGACCAGCTTGGCCAGCATCAGCGTGGTCAGGGCCTTGGTGTTGGAGGCGATCATGAACCGGGTGTCGCCATCGACCTTGTCCGGCTTGCCCAGCTCGCGCACGCCGAAACCGCGCGACATCACCACCTGCCCGTCCTGGACGATGCCGATGGCCACGCCGGGCACGTCGTAGGCCACGCGCATCTCCTCGACGAAATCGGCGATCTGCTGCAGCCGCGCCTCGTCCAGCTTGTTGGCGGTGCGCCCGGCGAAGCTCTCGCGCGTGTAGCCGGCCGGCAGCAACCGCTGGTAGAGCTTGCCGAACTGCGAAGCACGCTTCTCGGCGATGGCCTGGTCGACGTCGTTCACCACCACCGTCCACGCCTCGCCCTTGCGGTAGGCCGAAGCCCGGATCACGCGCTTGGCGTTGTCGGCCACCTCGTAGTCGTAGAAGCGCCGCTGCTCCCAGCCGTCGCGCGGCGCCGCATCGGTGGCGACCAGCAGCTTGGGCTCCAGGCCGAGCAGCTTCCAGGCTTCGGCGACCGCCGCGTCGGCATCGGCGGCAGTCGCATCGACGATGGCCACCCGCGAGCTGTCGCCCTCCGGCGGGGAGACCAGCACGGCGTTGCCCTCGGTGCGCCGGGTCCAACCTTCCGGCAGCAGGAACGTGGTGCCGCGCGGCGTGGCCGCGGGCTGGTCGCCGGTGGCCGGGGCGGCGGACGCCGCCTGCGGCGCGTCGGCCGGGGGGGTCTTGGCCGTGCAGCCGGCCGCGGCGACCGCGGTCATCGCCATCGCGAGCGAAACGACTTTGAGCATCTGGTGCATGGCAGGACTCCGGCGGCGGTGGCCGGGGATTGCACCGCGATTCGGGGGGAGGCGCAACTGGGGGCGGACTTTGGCGGCTGGTGCGCCCACTGCCTTGCCCATGCCGCTCAGGGCAGAAGGTAGGGCCTCACGTCCTCCGCCTCGCGCTCGCCGTCGATCGCGACCAGATCCTTGAGGATGGCCGTATGCCCCTGCCCCGCCAGGACCAGCACGCGGCGCCCGGGGGCGGCGGCTTTCTGGATGTTGGCGTACATGCGGAAGTTGCGGTGCCACCAGCTCGCCGAAGCATCGGCGCCGGCGAAACCGCCCCCGGCATCGACCGCATTGGTGGCCATGTACAAAGCCTTGTTCTCCCGGTCGCGCTCCGGATCGTTGCCCAGTTGCAGCAAACGGGCCAGCGACATCGTCGTCTGCTCCCGCGTATCGCGCGCCGACAGCGACGCGAACATGGCCTCCATCGCCGCTTTCCCGTCGGGTTCGTGGGTCTCGAGGTACTCGAACATCGGCTCGGCGTTCCAATGGACCGCGCCCTCGTCGAAACATGTCACTCCGGCCAGGCCTGCTTCCTTCGCCACGCGGAAACCGATCTGCTGTATCTCGTTGACCGCCAACGCCTGCGTGCCCTTGCGATATCCGGCGAACGCCGCATCCTGTCGCGCCTGTGCCGAGGGCTCGCACTCCACGAGGACGTCAGTCGGGCGGAAGGCGGCCAAGCGCTCGGCCAACCCTGCCAGATAGACCTGGTTGCCGGGGGTCGTGACGTCGATGACTTCCGACTTGACCTTGTCCAGACCGGGATTGGCGAAGTGGAATACCCCCATCAGCATCACCTTCGCCGGCTCCGGCGCCGGTTCGCGATCTGTGGCATTCGCAGCGAACACCGCCATGGACAGCAACAGGGGGGCGCATGGAAGGCGGCGTTTCAGCATGGGAGCACTCCGGGCATGACGACCTCTCGCACGAAAGCCGGGATCGGTCGCATAGCGCTCATTCTTTGGAAAGCCTCCTTCCGCCACATGTGCCGGAAGTCCATCCCCTGCCGCGCCCAATGCGCGCCGGCATCTGACTACATGTTCCTTCTGTACTCCCCACCCACGTCGTACAACGCATGGCTGATCTGCCCAAGGCTGTGGGTCTTGACCGCTTCCACCAGCGACTCGAAGACGTTGCCGCGCCTGCGCGCGGTGTCCTGCAGGTAGGCCAGGCCATGGCCGTCGTGCGTTCCGTCAACCAGGCCGCTGCCCGCCTCGTCGGCACCGGCAACGTGGCCGCTGACAGTTTCCCCTTCCGGGGCCAGCCGGTTGCGGTTGGCTTGCCAGCCGCGCACGTTCTCGATCTGCTGCCCCTTCTCCCCCTCGGTCGAACGGATCAACTCGATCTCGGTGACCACCTCACCGGCATGCTCCTTCGGCAGGAAGGTGTTGACCCCCACCAGCGGCAGCGAGCCGTCGTGCTTCTTGTGTTCGTAGTACAGCGATTCCTCCTGGATCTTGCCGCGCTGATACATGGTGTCCATCGCGCCGAGCACGCCGCCGCGCTCGCTGATCGCCTCGAATTCCTTGTACACGGCCTCCTCGACCAGGTCGGTCAGGTACTCCACCGCGAAGCTGCCCTGCCAGGGGTTCTCGCAGAAGTTCAGGCCCAGCTCCTTGTTGATGATCATCTGGATCGCCACGGCGCGGCGCACGCTCTCCTCGGTGGGCGTGGTGATCGCCTCGTCGTAGGCGTTGGTGTGCAGGCTGTTGCAGTTGTCGAATAGCGCATAAAGCGCTTGCAGCGTGGTGCGGATGTCGTTGAACTGGATCTCCTGCGCGTGCAACGAACGGCCGGAGGTCTGGATGTGGTACTTCATCATCTGGCTGCGTTCGTTGCCGCCGTAGCGCTCGCGCATGGCGCGCGCCCAGATGCGACGGGCGACGCGGCCGATGGCGGTGTATTCCGGGTCCATGCCGTTGCTGAAGAAGAAACTCAGGTTGGGCGCGAAGTCGTCGATGTGCATGCCGCGCGCCAGGTAGTACTCGACGATGGTGAAACCGTTCGAGAGGGTGAAGGCGAGCTGGCTGATCGGATTCGCCCCGGCCTCGGCGATGTGGTAGCCGGAAATCGAGACCGAGTAGAAGTTGCGGACCTGGTGGTCGACGAAATACTGCTGGATGTCGCCCATCATGCGCAGGGCGAACTCGGTGCTGAAGATGCAGGTGTTCTGCGCCTGGTCCTCCTTGAGGATATCGGCCTGCACGGTGCCGCGCACGGTCTTCAGGGTGTCGGCCTTGATCTTCGCGTAGGTTTCGGCGTCCAGCAGCTGGTCGCCGGTGATACCCAGCAGGCCCAGACCAAGGCCGTCGTTGCCGGCCGGCAGTTCGCCGTGGTAGCGCGGGCGCTCGCGGCCCTCGAAGAACCGGTCGATCTTCTCCTGCGCCCGCGCCCAGCGCGCCGGGTCGGCCTTCAGGTACTTCTCCACCTGCTGGTCGATGGCGGTGTTCATGAACATCGCCAGGATGATCGGCGCCGGGCCGTTGATGGTCATCGACACGCTGGTGGTCGGCGCGCACAGGTCGAAGCCGGAGTACAGCTTCTTCATGTCGTCCAGGGTGGGCACGTTGACCCCGGAGTTGCCGATCTTGCCGTAGATGTCCGGGCGCGGCGCCGGGTCCTCGCCGTACAGGGTGACCGAGTCGAAGGCGGTGGACAGGCGCGCCGCCGGCTGGCCGACGCTCAGGTAGTGGAAGCGGCGGTTGGTGCGCTCGGGCGTGCCCTCGCCGGCGAACATGCGGATCGGGTCCTCGCCGGTGCGGCGGTAGGGGTACACGCCGCCGGTGTAGGGATAGCTGCCCGGCAGGTTCTCCTTGCCGAGGAAGGCCAGCAGCTCGCCCCAGGACTTGTAGGCGGGGGCGGCGATCTTCGGCACCTTCTGGTGGCTGAGGGATTCGCGGTAGTTCTCCACCCGGATGGCCTTGCCGCGGACCTCGTATTCGGTGACTTCATCGGTGATCGACTTCAACCGTGCCGGCCATTGGCGCAGGTTGCGCAGCGACTCGGACGAGAGCGACTGGACGGCATCGTTGTAGCGCTGGCGCAGGGTCAGCAGGGAGCGGTCGGCCTGGCCGGCGGCCAGGGCATCGGTGGGGTACAGGGCCAACGGCCCGGGCAGCACTGGATCGGCCAACTCGCGCAGCGACTCCCAATACGATTGGGCGCGGCTGGCGGTCTCGGCCTCGCTCTCGATCCTGCGGTTGATCGCCCTGCCCTGTTCGGCAATCTCGGCCAGGTAGCGCACCCGGGCGCCGGGGATCAGCACGGTGGCGCGCGGTTCCTTCAGCGAGGTGTCGATCCGCGGGTCGAAATCGGCGCCCTTCGCCCGCAGCAGCCGGCACAGGTTGGCGAACATCCAGCTGATACCCGGGTCGTTGAACTGCGAGGCGATGGTCGGATAGACCGGCACGTCCTCGTCCTTGACCGAGAAGGCCACGCGGTTGCGCTTCCACTGCTTGCGCACGTCGCGCAGGGCGTCCTCGGCGCCGCGGCGGTCGTACTTGTTGAGCACGATCAGCTCGGCATAGTCGAGCATGTCGATCTTCTCGAGCTGGCTGGCCGCGCCGTAGTCGGAGGTCATCACGTACATCGGGAAATCGACCAGGTCCACGATCTCCGAGTCGGACTGGCCGATGCCGGCGGTCTCCACGATCACCAGGTCGAAGTCCAGCGACTTGAGGTAGCCGATGCAGTCCTTGAGCACCGCGTTGGTGGCCACGTTCTGGCGACGGGTGGCCATCGAGCGCATGTAGACGCGATGGCTGCGCAGGGAGTTCATGCGGATGCGGTCGCCCAGCAGCGCGCCGCCGCTGCGGCGTCGGGTCGGATCCACCGAGACGACTGCAATACGCATGGCCGGGAAGCTGGACAGGAAGCGGTTGAGCAGTTCGTCGGTGACCGAGGACTTGCCGGCGCCGCCGGTGCCGGTGATGCCGATCACCGGGGTGCGGCCGGCGGCCAGTTGCCACTGCTTGCGCAGGCGGGACAACTCGGCCTCGCCGTGTTCGCCATCCTCGATCGCGCTGAGGGCGCGGCCGATGGCGATCTCGCCGGCTCCCGGGCCGTGCCCGCCACCGTCCCCCGGTGCGCGCGACACCCGCACCTCGCGCGCGGCCCCCGCACGGGCGACCACGTCCTCGATCATCTCCACCAGCCCCATCTTCATGCCGTCATTGGGATGGTAGATGCGCTCGACGCCGTAGGCTTCCAGTTCGCGGATCTCCTCGGGGGTGATGGTGCCGCCGCCGCCGCCGAACACGCGGATGTGCGCGGCGCCGCGCTCCCGGAGCATGTCCACCATGTACTTGAAGTACTCCACATGCCCGCCCTGGTAGCTGGACAGGGCGATCGCGTCGGCATCCTCCTGCAGCGCCGCGCGGACCACGTCCTCGACGCTGCGGTTGTGGCCCAGGTGGATCACCTCGGCGCCCTGGGCCTGGATCAGCCGGCGCATGATGTTGATCGCCGCGTCATGGCCGTCGAACAGGCTGGCAGCGGTGACGAAGCGCAATGGGGTCGGTTCCGGGCTGGCGACGGGGATCTGGCTGGCGGGCGTGCTCATGCGCTTCGGGAATCAAGGACTTCGATGTCCCGATTCTAGTGCTTTCACGGGAAACCGAGGGGGCGCCTGCAGCAGGACCGGGCGGCCACCCCCTATTCAGGGGAAGCGGATGAGTCGCCGCGTGGCTGGGAGTAGAATGGCGCCCGCGACGACCCGCCCTCCCCCTGGCTCCGTCGCTTTTTTGTTGGCCGAAGACCACGGAGCCTGTCGATGCTTTTCGAAACCCTCGCCACCTCCGGCCATGAGCAGGTGGTCTTCTGCAACAACCCCGATGCGGGGCTGAGGGCGATCGTCGCCGTGCACAGCACCGTGCTCGGCCCGGCCCTGGGGGGAGTGCGCATGCGCCACTACGCCGACGAGGGCGATGCCCTGCGCGACGTGCTGCGCCTGAGCCGGACCATGACCTACAAGAACGCCCTGGCCGGTCTGAACATCGGCGGCGGCAAGGCGGTGATCCTGGGCGACCCGAAGACGGCCAAGTCCGAGGTGCTGTTCCGTGCCTTCGGCCGTGCGGTGGAGGCGCTGGGCGGGCGCTACATCACCGCCGAGGACGTGGGCACCGACGTCAACGACATGGAGCAGATCTACCTGGAGACCGAATTTGTCACCGGCGTGCACCAGGTTCACGGCGGCTCCGGCGACCCGGCCCCGTTCACCGCCTACGGCACCCTGCAGGGGCTGATGGCCTCGCTGCAGCGCAAGTTCGGCCACGAGGAGGTCGGCAAGACCAGCATCGCGGTGCAAGGACTGGGCCACATCGGGATGGAGCTGGTGAAGCTGCTCCGGGAGCGCGGCGCCAAGCTGTTCGTCGCCGACCTGGACCCGAAGCTGGTCGAACGCGCGGTGTCCGAGTACGGCGCCGAGGCGGTGGCCTGCGCCGACATCTACGACGTGGCCGCCGACGTGTTCGCACCCTGCGCGATCGAGGGCGGGATCGACGAGAAGACCGCCGAGCGGCTGAAGGCGAAGATCGTCTGCGGCTCGGCCAACAACCAGCTCTCCAGCCACGCGGTGGGCGACGAGCTGCACCGGCGCGGGATCCTGTTCGCCCCGGACTACGCGGTCAACGCCGGCGGGGTGATGAACGTGTCGCTGGAGATCGACGGCTACAACCGCGAACGGGCGATGCGCCTGATCCGCAGCATCTACCACAACCTCGGCCGGATCTTCGACCTGTCCGAGCGCGAGGACATCAGCCCGCAGTACGCCGCCGACCGGATCGCCCAGGCCCGGCTGCAGGCCATCGGCAAGCTCAAGCTGCCGATGGGCCGTACCCGGCCGCGGATGGGGCACCTGCGCGGGGAACACTGAGCTCCTCGCCCGCCGCATTGCTGCGCCCGCACGTGCCAACCGGGCCGGCTTCCCCCTAGACTGGTGCAATTGAAACCAATCGAGGGGCAGGCATGCACGCATTCCAGTTGGGCGAGGAAATCGATGCCCTGCGCGAGGCCGTGCGCCGCTTCGCCGAGGTCGAGATCGCGCCCCGTGCGGCGGCCATCGACGAGGACAATGCCTTCCCCCAGGACCTGTGGCCCAAGCTGGGCGAACTGGGCCTGCTGGGCATGACCGTCGCCTCTGAATATGGCGGCAGCGACATGGGCTACCTGGCCCACCTGGTGGCGATGGAGGAGATCTCGCGCGCCTCCGGCTCGGTCGGGCTGAGCTACGGCGCGCATTCCAACCTGTGCGTCTCCAACCTCTATCTCAACGGCAATCCCGCCCAGCACGCGAAATACCTGCCGAAGCTGTGCAGCGGCGAGTGGAAGGGCGCGCTGGCGATGAGCGAGCCGGGCGCCGGCTCGGACGTGGTCGGCTCGATGCGCTGCAGCGCGCAGTTGCGCGATGGCGTCTGGGTGGCCAACGGCAACAAGATGTGGATCACCAACGGCCCGGAGGCCGACGTGCTGGTGGTGTACATGCGCACCGCGGCCAAGGAGGCCGGCAGCCGCTGCATGACCGCCTTCATCGTCGAACGCGGCATGCGCGGCTTCTCCACCGCGCAGAAGCTGGACAAGTTGGGCATGCGCGGCTCCAACACCTGCGAACTGGTGTTCGAGGACTGCGAGATCCCGGCGGAAAACGTGCTCGGCGAGGTGAACCAGGGCGTGCGAGTGCTGATGAGCGGCCTGAACACCGAGCGCCTGGTGCTGTCCGGCGGCCCGATCGGGCTGATGCAGGCTGCCCTGGACATCACCCTGCCCTACGTGCGCGAGCGCCGCCAGTTCGATGCGGCGATCGGCACCTTCGGCCTGATGCAGGGCAAGGTCGCCGACATGTACACCGCGCTGCAGTCCTCGCGCGCATTTGCCTACCAGGTCGCGCGCGACTTCGACCAGGGCCGTTCCTCGCGCGCGGCGGCGGCCTCCTGCCTGTTGCACGCCTCCGAGTCCGCGGTGCAGGTGGGGCTGGAAGCGATCCAGGCGCTGGGCGGCAACGGCTACATCAACGAGTTCGCCACCGGCCGGATCCTGCGCGATGCCAAGCTCTACGCCATCGGCGCCGGCACCAACGAGATCCGGCGCATGCTGATCGGACGCGAGCTGTTCGAGGGACGGGACTGAGAAGACTGAGAAGGCGCGCCCCGCAGGGCGCGCCTATCCCGTCCTCCTACGGGCACCGGGCCCGGATCAGAACGCGTGGCTGTACTGCAGGCTGACCTGGTCGTCGACGTAGCGGTCGCTCTGGCGACGGCTGTAGTCGACGCGGAACAGGTTGCGCGCGGAGAACGAAGTCGTCAGCCCCATCTGGTAGAGCCGGCTGCGCGCGGCCAGGCCGATCCCGTACAGCGGCTGCCACTGCTCGAAGCCGACGAAGCTGGCGTCGAACACTTCCCCGGCGGACTGCAGCCGCTCCTGGTACTCGCCCCGCGCATCAAGCGCGAGAGTGACGCCGTTGCCCAGTCGCCAACTGCGTTCGCCCCGCAGGCCCAGGTAACCCTGGGTTCGGGTGCTGTTCCATTGATCCGCGCGCAAGCCCAGGCCACCGGCGCCGGCTTCGCTGAAGCCGTCGTTGTCCAGACGGGTGTAGTCCACGCCCAGGTAGGGCGTGAGCGTCCCGCCAGCCAGACCGAAGCCACGGCCGGATTCCATATTGGCGGTGAAATAGTCGCCGGACAGCCGCGTGGCGACACCATTCACACTGGTACCCAGCAGGACGTTGCGCTGCATCTGTCGATCGAACTGGCCAATGCCCAGACGACCCTGGGCGTACCAACCATCGCTCAGCCAGGCCGCATACAGCTGACTTTCGTACTGGTAGCCGCGCATCCGGTCGCCCATCGCCGGCAACCAGCTCTGCTGCCGCTGGCGGCTGAACGCCACGCCGAGCAGGGTGTTGGCGCCATAGGCCACGTCGTGGCCGACGATTTCGCCGCTGCTGCTGAAATCAACCGAATCGAAGCCCGACAGGGACAACCCGCCATCGCGCGACAGGTCGGCGGCCCAGGCGCCGGCACCCCTGAGGTTGCCGCGGAAGCGGTCGAAACGGCTGGTCGCCGCACGGCGGTTGGCATCGATGCTCTCGAAAGTCATCGCCGAGGCGGTGCCGTGCAGCTGCCCTGACAGGCTGCGCAGCGACACGTCCACGCCCGCGACGCTGGGGGCCTGTTGGAAGGCGCCGGCGGCCGCGAGCAAGTCGGCATCGAGCCCGATGTTGCCGCCCGTGCCGCCCGGCAACGCCCCGCCGAGGCTGCCGTCCAGCCCGCCCATCACCCCTTCCATGCGCGACGCCGCGCCCTGCGACAGGGCCGAGAGGCCCCAGATCGACGCAGCCGCCCTCACGTCCACGCGCTGCGCGCGCAAATAGGCATTGAGCAAGTCGTATTCGAGGGTGTAGTTGACCAGGGTGACGTTGGACGCCGAGGTCACGAGGTTGTCGAAGCGTCCGAGCAGGCCCTCCTTGGTATAGATCACCATGGTGCGCTGGTCGAACACATAGCCGCTCTTCACTCCTTCGACATGGAGTTTGCTGTTGCCGGCGCTATCGCTGGTGAGCTTGGCCTTGCCGTCCACGCCGAGCGGGTTGCCAAGCCAGAAATGCAGGGTGCCCAGGACATCGCCCGCCGGGCCGGTCCAGTAGTTGGTGAAGTCACCGGCGATGTTCATCGCGTTGACTCCATCGCCCGCGATCAGGCTCGCGCCATTGGTGACGCTGCCCCCGAAGCTGCCCACGCCCTGGAAACGGGTGCCCGCTTCCACGGTGACGCTGGAACTGGCCAGGCCCTGCAGCACGTTCAGCCCGCCCTGCCTGAGCACGGTTGCGCCCTGGTAGGAGCCGCGCTCGGTAAGCACGAGGGTGCCGCTGCCGGCCTTGATCAGGCCGCCTGAACCGCTGATTGGATTGCGGAAATAGCTGACGTCGACGCCCCGTGCCGGGTCCACGCGCTTGTTGTCGAATTCGATCAGCACATCGCCCCAGTCGAACCGCCCGGGCCCCTTCACCGCGGCGCCGACATTGAGCAGGCCATAGCCGAAGATCGCGTCCGGGCCGGGATCGCCGATGTCGGTGGCCGTGCCGAGCACGGTCTGCCGCACCAGGTCGTTGTTGAAATAGGGGAAGGCCTGCCACACCAGCGCGGCCGTACCTGACACCAGAGGTGCCGCGTAGGAAGTACCCCCGCCCCATTTGTAACTGGTGCTGCCGCTGGTGTCGGTATGGCCGGTGAACACAACGTTGCCGGGTGCGGTCAGGCAGTAGTTCTTCGCCACCCCGCAGGCTTGCGAGTAGTCGGTCAGGGTCGGCGTGGACTCGGTCGGATTGAGCGCGGCCACGGTCAGCCAGCCGCGCTCCAGGAATGCCGCCTCGGCCGACTTGCTCGGCAATGCCGCATTGTTCGAGGGGTTGTCGCGGTAACGGGCGTCGGTGCCGCTATTGCCGTTGGCGAACACGACCAGGCCATCGCGATTCAGGATGAAGTCGCTCCAGGCATTGACGAATTCGTTGGTGACCTGATCGTTGGTCCAGTACAGGCCGCCCCACGAATTGTTGATGATCGTGCCCACCGCGCCGGCCCGGGCGGCGGCTTCGGCGATCTGCAGGTTCAGCGCCCGGAAGAACTCGCCATAGCCTCGTCCCGCCTGCACTTCGTTGCCCTGGCCGGACCCGTCGTCCTTCGGAGCCTCGTCGGCGATGATCCGCGACGAGATGATGCTGGCGCCTTGGGCCACGCCGCCCGGCCAGTTGCCGACGGCCTTGCCCGCGGCCAGCGAAGCCACGGTCGTGCCGTGCCCCACCTTGTCATCGACACTGGTGTCGACCCCGGACACGTTGGTGAAATTGGCGATGACCCGCCCGGCCAGGGATGGATGGTTGCGGTTGACGCCGGTATCCAGCAGGCCGATGACGACGCCGGCCCCCGTGTAGCTGCCGCTGGCGATCACGTCCTTGGCATTGATCAACGCCAGATGCGCATCTATGGGGGGCTCAACGTTCGCAGGCGGCGGCGTTCCACCACCACCGCCTCCACCACCACCGCCGCCACCACCACCGCCACCACCACCGCCTCCGCCACCACCGCCACCACCACCACCACCACCACCGCCTCCGCCACCACCGATGACCAGGGGCGGGACATCCTTGGTATTGCCGCCACTACTGCAGGCCGCCAAACCCAGGCCCAAGACAGAAACGACAGCCAAGGCCAGAGCCTTGCGCCCATGCAGTGCGTCCATTCGTTTTCCCCCAAGTTGATAGCGCGGCGGCCGCGCCAAGCGTTGCTCTAATTTGTAACCCTTTGATCTCTGGAAAACAACAATCTCCGGCCCATTGCGAGGCCGGTTTCCGTGACCGGACAGGCAAAAACGTGCATCCCCCACTCATGCAGCGGCCCGGGAAAGGTCACAGGCCCGGAGCCCGGAAACCGCCGCTCTTCAGAACCCCAACACATAGCGCAGCGAGACCATGCCCGCATCCCCACGCGGGCCGAAGCGCTGGTCGTAGCCAAACGACAAGGCCGAGCGCGGCGATAGCCAGGTCCGCGCCGACAACCCGAACATGCCGCCCGACGCAGCCGGATCGGAGGCCGCAAGCGGCGACCACGCATCCACCCCGACGAAGCTGGCCGACAGTTCCAGTCCGTCGCTGGCCAGGGTCTGCTGCCACTCCGCATACCCGCTGAGGCTGAAACGCTGCCAATCCCGGCTCACCCGCAGGCCGGCGATGGCCTGGGTGCGCGCGGCGGTATTGGCCTCGCTGCGCAGCCCGAATCCGGCCGCCCCTTGCTCGTGGAAGCCGTCGCTGCGGACTTGCGCGTGCTCGGTGCCCACGTAGGGCACCAGCGAACCGGCCGCGCCGTCGAAGCGGTAGCCCGCCTCCAGCCCGGCCACGGCGAAGCGGCCGTCATAGGCACTGTGTACGCCGTAGCGGCTGGCACCCAGCAGCAGTTCGCGGTCGATCCAGCGCTGCCACTGGCCTGCGCCGAACTGGCCCAGCAGGTAGCCCTGGCCCCACTGCCGGCCCAGGTACGCCTGCGCCTGCACCTGCCGCTCGCGGCTGCGATCGACCAGACCATCGAGGCGGCTGTCGCCGCGGCTCTCGCCGAAGGCCATGCCGGCCATCGTCGTCCTGCCCAGGGCGAGGTCGTGGCCGGCCATCCAGCCCTGGACCTGAGCGCCCGCGTCGGCACCCAGCGACGAGGCTCCGCCCAGCGCCTGGATCCAGGCGCCGGGGCGTGCCCCGCCGGCGGCCAGCGTGTCGAAGCGCGAGGACAGCGCCCGCCGGCCCAGGTCCAGGCTGTCGAACGTGGCCGCCGCTGCCGCCGCGTGCACCTCGCCGGACAGGCTGCGCAACGAGGCCACTGCCGCCCCCGCACTGGCCGTGCCCTGGAAATCGCCGGCGATGCGGATGAAGCCGTCGGACACCGTGCCCGTGCCTTCGCGCTGCTGGGTATCGATCGCGCCGAATGCGGCTTCCACCCGTTGCGCGGCGCCCAGGGCGATCGGCGTGATGCCGTCCAGGCCTTGGGCGGCGACGGTGACGTTGAGGCGGGTGATGTCCATCCATGCCTGGTTGGCGCTGTATCCCAGGGTGCCCTCGAGGAACACGCTGGAAGCGGAGGTCAGCCCGCTGAACCGGCCGGTGACGCCGCCGGTCGCGGTCAGCACGTATTCGCGCGCCTGCCAGGTGTAGCCGTTGCGCACGCCCGCCACGTGGACGTTGCCGCCCTCCAGCGTGGCCTTGCCGTCGACCAGCAACTGCCCGTAGCCGAGCAGCAGCGACAGCTGGCTGCCGGCCTTCTGCACGTAGTCGCCCTTCACGGTCACGCCCTGCCCGCCGGCGGCGGCCGCATCGATCTGCACGACGCCGGCATTGGTCAGGTCCGCGCCCAGCCAGGTGGTTCCGGCGAGGCGCCCGCCGGCGTCGACGTACACGTCCGAATAATGCAGGTCGCCGAGGATCTTCAGCGTGCCACCCTGGATCCGGGTATCGCCCCGGTAGTCCAGGTACACCCCGGCGTTGCCCAGGGTCAGGGTGCCGCTGCCGCGCTTGACCAGGCCGCCATTGCCGGTGATGGCATTGGTCCAGGCCGACTCGCCGCTGAAGTTCGCCGTCACATCGCCCCAGTCGAACTTGGCCGGTCCACCCAGGGCCTTGGCCAGGTTGAGCAGTCCATGGCCGAACACCGCGTCCACGCCCGGATCGCCCAGGTCGGTGGCGGTACCCAGGAGGGTCTGCCGGATCAGGTCGTTGTTGAAATAGGGGAACCTCTGCCAGAGCACTGCGGCGGCGCCGGACACCAGCGGCGCGGCGTACGAGGTGCCGCTGCCGTAGTAGTACGTCGTGTTGCCGGCGGTGTCGTTGGTGCCGGTGAACATGGCCGTGCCCGGTGCGACCAGGCAGTAGTTCTTCGCCAGGCCGCAGGCATTGGAGTAGTACATCAACTGGGTCGGGTTGGACGTGTCCAGCGCGGCCACGGCCAGCCAGCCCTTCTCCAGGTCGGCGGCGGGGAACGTGCCATTGGGACCGGGCTGGCTCGGCAGCGCGGCCATGTTGGTCGGGTCGCTGCGGCCCTCGTTGCCGGTGGCGAACACCACCAGGCCGTCATGGTCCTGGATGAAGAAGCGGTATTCGTCCGCGATCGGCGCGGTGGCCGTGGGACGGGTCCAGTACAGCCCGCCCCAGGAGTTGTTCATGATCCGCATGCCGCTGGCCACCAGATCCTGGTGGATCGCCTTCAGTCCCAGGGCGCCGGTGACCTCGTTGCCCTGGCCGGAACCGTCGTCCGTGGGGCGCTCGTCGTTGATGATCCGCGCCGAGAGGATCCCGGCCCCCGGCGCCACGCCACCCGGCCAGCGGCCGACCGCCTGCCCGGCGGCCAGCTGGGAAACGGTGGTGCCATGGCCGACCTTGTCGTCCACCGTCATGTCGTTCTTGCTGGGATTGACGTAGCTGTAGTTGGCCAGCACCCGGCCCGCCAGGGCCGGATGGTTGCGATTGACGCCGGTATCGATCACGCCGATCCGGTAACCGGCGCCGGTGTAGCCCTGGCGCTCGGCTTCGGTGGCATGGGTCAGGGTCAGGTGGGCATCGATCGGCGGCTGGACCAATGCGGGCGGCGGCGGCGGTGAGACCGGAGGCGGCGGAGGCGGTGGGGGCGGTGGCGGGGGTGGCGGCGAGGTCGGGACTCCGGGCTTCAGATTGCCGCCCCCGCCCCCGCCGCCCCCGCTGCAGGCCACCAGTCCCGAAGCCAGGGTCGTGGAGATGGCGATGGCCAGCAGCGAGCGGGCAAGGCCACGTCCCACGGTCGTAGTACCAAGGATGCGCATTGGGATCTCCGTCCAATCGTCCGGCGGGTGCTCCGGTCGCCCCGCCACGTCGATCCGATCTATACCGCAATCGCCCCCGGTTGTCGCCTGCATCGCCGGATGCTGGCGCCCCGCGGCCGGGGCCGCGATAATCGATGACTCACCCCGCAGAGACCAGGCCCATGTCCGACATCGTCATCGCCGCTGCCAAGCGCACCGCCATCGGCTCCTTCCTCGGCCAGTTCACCGGCGTGCCGACCCCGGCCCTGGGCGCGGCCGCGATCTCCGCTGCGCTGGAGCAGTCCGGCATCCCCGCCGCCGACGTCTCCGAGGTCATCATGGGCTGCGTGCTGCCGGCCAACCTGGGCCAGGCTCCTGCCCGCCAGGCGGCGCTGGCCGCCGGCCTGCCGGCCAGCGCGGGTGCCACCACCATCAACAAGGTCTGCGGCTCGGGCATGAAAGCGATCATGCTCGGCCACGACCTGATCAAGGCCGGCTCGGCCACGGTCGTGGTCGCCGGCGGCATGGAATCGATGACCAATGCCCCGCACCTGATCCCCAACTCGCGCACCGGCAACCGCTACGGCAACTTCCAGGCGGTCGACCACATGGCCTGGGACGGCCTGACCAACCCCTATGACGGCCAGTCGATGGGCGTGTTCGCCGAAGCCACGGTGGCCAAGTACGGTTTCACCCGCGAGGAGCAGGACGCGTTCGCGATCGAGTCGGTCCGGCGCTCGCAGGCGGCCCAGGCCTCCGGTGCGTTCGACGGCGAGATCGTCCCGGTCAAGGTCGCCAGCCGCAAGGGCGAGGTCGAGTTCGCCAGCGACGAGCAGCCGGGCAAGTCGGACGTGTCCAAGATCCCCACCCTCAAGCCGGCGTTCAAGAAGGACGGCAGCGTGACCGCGGCCAGTTCCTCCTCGATCTCCGACGGCGCGGCGGCCACCGTGCTGCTGTCGGCCGGGGAAGCGGCCCGCCGCGGGATCCAGCCGTTGGCCAGGATCGTCGGCCACACCACCTTCGCCCACCAGCCGGAGTGGTTCACCACCGCCCCGGTCGGGGCGATCTCCACCCTGCTGGACAAGGTCGGCTGGAAGGTGGACGAGGTGGACCTGTTCGAGATCAACGAGGCGTTCGCCGTGGTTGCCATGGCCCCGATCAAGGAACTGGGCATCCCCCACGCCAAGGTCAACGTCAATGGCGGCGCCTGCGCCCTGGGCCATCCGATCGGGGCCTCCGGCGCCCGCCTGGTGGTCACCCTGGTCAACGCCCTGCGCAAGCGCGGCCTCAAGCGCGGGGTGGCATCGCTGTGCATCGGCGGCGGCGAAGCCACCGCGATCGCGGTCGAAGTCGCCTGACCGGCCAGTTTCACAACTCATTTACGAAGCTGACCAACGCCCGCTTGACAGTGGACACGGGCTTGTCATCATGTTGGCGGCGCGCAATGGCGCGTTGCCACCTTTAACGACGAGGAACATCCCATCATGAGCATCAACAAGCTGCTGATCGCCCTGGCCCTGGGTCTGGCCCTGGCCGCCTGCTCGAAGCAGGAAGCCGCCGCCGACGCCGCCGCCGCGGCCGACGCCGCTGCCACCCAGGCCCAGGCTGCCGCCGACGCCACCGCCGAGGCCGGTGCCGCCACCGCCGACGCCGCCCAGGGCGCCGCCGACGCTGCTGCCGCCGCCGCCGACACCGCGGCTGACGCCGCTGCCGACGCCGCTGCCGCCACGACCGACGCTGCCGCTGCCGGCGCCGCCAACGTGGCCGAGGCTGCTGCCAACGTGGCCGACGAGGCCAAGGCTGCCGCCGACGCCGCCAAGGAAGAAGTCAAGCACTAATCTGCTGGCCTTCCTGCTGTACCCGAAAGCCGCCGGTATCCCCGGCGGCTTTCCTTTTGTGCGGGCGGCAACCGGGGCGGTGATGCCCCGGCATCCCCGGCGGCGGTTGCTGCGCCGCCAGAACCCGGCAGTCGGCGCCTGGCTTATCCTGTGGGGATACGCCCGCCTGGACGCCCATGCCTGCCCTCCGCACCCAGATCGATCCCCGGTCGCCCGAATTCGCGGCCCATGCCGCCCACCACCGCGGACTCGCCGCCGAGCTGGAGCGCCGCTTGGCGCGTGCCGCCGCAGGCGGCGGCGACAAGGCCCGGCAGCGCCATACCGAACGCGGCAAGCTGCTGGCCCGCGACCGCATCGACGCCCTGCTCGACCCCGGCTCGCCGTTCCTGGAAATCGCCCCGCTCGCCGCCGAGGACATGTACGACGGCGCCGCGCCGGCCGCCGGCATGGTCTGCGGCATCGGCCGGGTGATGGGCCAGGAGGTGGTGGTCGTGGCCAACGACGCCACCGTCAAGGGCGGTACCTACTTCCCGATGACGGTGAAGAAGCACCTGCGTGCGCAGCAGGTCGCGCAGGAGAACCGGCTGCCCTGCCTCTACCTGGTCGATTCCGGCGGCGCGTTCCTGCCGCTGCAGGACGAGGTGTTCCCGGACCGCGAGCACTTCGGCCGGATCTTCTACAACCAGGCCCGGCTGAGCGCGGAGAACATCCCGCAGGTGGCGGTGGTGATGGGCAGCTGCACCGCCGGCGGCGCCTACGTGCCGGCGATGTGCGACGAGTCGGTGATCGTGCGCGAGCAGGGCACGATCTTCCTCGGCGGCCCGCCGCTGGTGAAGGCGGCCACCGGCGAGGTGGTCGACGCCGAGGCGCTGGGCGGCGCGGAGGTGCACACCGCGGTATCCGGGGTGGCCGATCACTACGCCGAGGACGACGCCCATGCGCTGCAGATCGCGCGCGGCATCGTCGGCCACCTCAACCGGAAGAAGACCGTGGCCGTGGCCTTGCGCGAGCCGCGCGAGCCGCTGTATCCGGCCGACGAGCTGTACGGCATCGTCCCGGCCGACACCCGCCGCCCGTTCGACATCCGCGAGGTGATCGCGCGGCTGGTGGACGGCAGCGAGTTCGAGGAGTTCAAGGCGCGCTACGGCAAGACCCTGGTGACCGGCTTCGCCCACCTGCACGGTTACCCGGTCGGGATCGTCGCCAACAACGGCATCCTGTTCTCCGAGAGCGCGCTCAAGGGCGCGCATTTCATCGAGCTGTGCAACCAGCGCGGGATCCCGCTGGTGTTCCTGCAGAACATCACCGGCTTCATGGTCGGGCGCAAGTACGAGAACGCCGGCATCGCCAAGGACGGAGCCAAGATGGTCACTGCGGTGGCGTGTTCGAGCGTGCCCAAGTTCACCGTGGTGATCGGCGGCAGCTTCGGGGCCGGCAACTACGCCATGTGCGGCAGGGCCTACGGGGCAAGGTTCCTGTGGATGTGGCCGAACGCGCGGATCAGCGTGATGGGCGGTGAGCAGGCCGCCAGCGTGCTGGCCACGGTGCGTCGCGACGCGATCGAGGCCGGCGGCGGCGCCTGGAGCGCGGCCGAGGAAGAGGCGTTCAAGGCGCCGGTGCGCGAGCAGTACGAGCACCAGGGCAGCCCCTGGTACGCCACCGCGCGACTGTGGGACGACGGCATCATCGACCCGGCCGATACCCGCAGGGTGCTGGGGCTGGGGGTGTCGGCGGCGCTCAATGCGCCGATCGAGCCGGCGCGATTCGGCGTGTTCCGGATGTGATCCCCGGCGCGTGCGGGGAGCGGCGTGCCGGCCGTAGCCCGGCCCATCGCCCCGGCATCAACGCTTGGGTTCAGGTCCGCAGCCGTCGCACCCGCCGCACGAGGACGGCCCGCCGCTGGAAGGTGGCGCGATCTTCCGCGCCAGCGAGCGCATCCACGCCGGCCGGCCCTCGCGCACCAGCGGTGCGGCCAGCGCCAGCCGCACTTTGCGCAAGGTTCCGGGCAGCTGTTTCCTGGCGAAGATCCACAGCGCCAGCACGACCACCGCGCCGATCACCGCGTACTGCAGCCACAGCGGCAGCGCCGGGTCCATCGCCACGCCCTAGCCCGCCCCCAGCCGCACTGCGACCTGGTAGGTCAGCAGCGAAGCCAGGTAGGCGAGCCCGAACAGGTAGCCGGCGGCGATGGCCATGGTCTTCCACGAGCCGGTCTCGCGCTTGATCGCGGCCCAGGTGGCGATGCACTGCGGTGCGTAGATGAACCACACCAGCAACGACAGGCCGGTGGCCAGCGACCAGCCATCCTGGATCAACGGGGTCAGCGCCTGCGCGGCCGCCGCGTCGTCGGCCGCCGACAGCGCGTAGACCGTGGCCAGCGAGGACACCGCCACCTCGCGCGCGGCCAGGCCGGGGATCAGGGCGATGCAGATCTGCCAGTTGAAGCCCAGCGGCGCGAACACCACCGCCAGCGCATGGCCGATGCGGCCGGCGAAGCTGTAGTCGATCGCCGGCAGGGTCGCGTCGGGCGGCGGCGCCGGGAAGCTGAGCAACACCCACAGCAGTACGGTCAGGGCGAAGATGATCCCGCCCACCCGCCTGAGGAAGATCATGCCGCGCTCGTACAGGCCGAGCAGCAGGTCGCGGGGGTTGGGCACGCGGTACGACGGCAACTCCAGCATCAGCGGATGCTCGCCCTGGTCGCGGCGCCACTTCTTCATCACCCAGGACACCGCCAGCGCGCTGAGGATCCCGGCCAGGTACAGGCCGAACAGGACCAGGCCCTGCAGGTTGAACCCGCCCCACACCTGGCGCGCCGGGATGAAGGCGCCGATCAGCAGCGTGTACACCGGCAGCCGCGCCGAGCAGGTCATCAGCGGCGCCACCAGGATCGTGGCCAGGCGGTCGCGCGGATCCTGGATGCTGCGGGTGGCCATGATCCCGGGGATCGCGCAGGCGAAGCTGGACAGCAGCGGGATGAACGAGCGCCCGGACAGGCCGGCGCCGGCCATCAGCCGGTCGAGCAGGAACGCCGCCCGCGGCAGGTAGCCGGATTCCTCCAGCGCCAGGATGAAGGCGAACAGGACCAGGATTTGCGGCAGGAACACGATCACCCCGCCGAGGCCGGCGATGATCCCGTCCACCATCAGGCTGGCCAGCGGGCCTTCGCCCATGCGCTCGCCCACCCACGCGCCCAGCGCCGCGGTGCCGGCCTCGATCAGGTCCATGACCGGCGTGGCCCAGGCATACACCGCCTGGAAGATCAGGAACATCACCACCGCCAGGGTCAGCAGGCCCAGCACCGGGTGCAGCAGCCAGCGATCCAGCGCATCGTCGATCTTCGCCGTGCGCGCGGGCATATCGACCGTGGCCGCAAGCAGGCGCCGGGTTTCGGCATGCAACGCCGGCCCCAGGTCCGCCCCGGCGCTCTCGGGCAGCATCGTGGCCGGAGGGCGCAGGTGCGCGGCCAGCGCGTCGATGCGCTCCACCAGCGCCTGCGCACCGTGCTGGCGCACCGCCACCGTCTCCACCACCGGCACGCCGAGTTCGCGCTCCAGTACTTCGCGGTCGATGGCGATGCCGCGCTGCTGCGCAGCGTCGATCATGTTCAACGCCACCACCATCGGCCGGCCCATCTGCCGCACTTCCAGCACGAAGCGCAGGTGCAGGCGCAGGTTGGTGGCATCGACCACGCACACCAGCACGTCGGGCGCGGGCTCGCCGGGATAGAAGCCGCGGCACAGGTCACGGGTAACCGCCTCGTCCAGGCTGGCCGGGTTGAGGCTGTAGGCGCCGGGCAAGTCCAGCACCGCGTAGCTGCGCCCGGACGGCGAACGCAGCGTGCCTTCCTTGCGCTCGACGGTCACCCCGGCGTAGTTGGCGACCTTCTGCCGGCTGCCGGTGAGCTGGTTGAACAGCGCGGTCTTGCCGCAGTTCGGGCTGCCCAGCAGGGCCAGGCGCAACGGCGGTGCAACGCCTACCCCGCTCACGCCGCCTCCTTCGCCAGCGGCAACACCCGCACCCGCGCGGCCTCGGCACGGCGCAGGGCGAAACGGGTATAGCCGACCTGGACCAGCAGCGGTTCGGCACCGATCGGCCCCTTGGCGACGATCTCGACCCGCTCACCGGCGACGAAGCCCAGCTCGCGCAGACGGCGGGCGATGGGGTCGTCGGGATGGCGGTCGTCCACCGCATCGACGAGGACGGGGGTGCGCGGCGGCGTATCGGACAGCGTCACGTAGGCATCCAGTTATCAAGAACCGTTCTCAATTCTATCATCGGCCGCACCCGCCTGCCCCTGCCCGGCCGTCCCGGTCGCGCCGCGTCGCGTCATGGCCGGTGTGGTGGCTGCGGCTATCATCCGCAGCTGGGATTGTCCGGATGCCACCCATGGCCGAACCGCTGCTGATCGAACGCGCAGGCCCCGTGCTGCGCCTGCGCATGAACCGGCCGCAGTTGCACAACGCCTTCGACCCGGCGCTGATCGCCGCGCTGACCTGCGCACTGCAGGCCGCCGGCGCCGACCCTGCGGTACGGGTGGTGGTGCTGGAGGGCGAAGGCGGCTCGTTCTCCGCCGGCGCGGACCTGCACTGGATGCGCGGGATGGCCGCGGCCGGCGAGGCCGAGAACCGCGAGGACGCCCTGGCCCTGGCCCGGCTGATGCGAACCCTGGACGACCTGCCGCGGCCGACCGTCGCCCGCGTGCATGGCCCGGCCTTCGGCGGCGGCGTGGGCCTGGTGGCCTGTTGCGACATCGCCATCGGCACCCCGGCCGCGCGCTTCGGCCTGACCGAGACCCGGCTGGGGCTGTTGCCGGCGGTGATCTCGCCCTACGTGGTGGCGGCGATCGGCCCGCGCCAGGCGCGGCGCTGGTTCGCCACCGCAGGCACCTTCGACGCCGATACCGCCCTGCGCCTGGGACTGCTGCATGAGGTGGCGGCAGCCGACGCGCTGGACGCGGCCGTGCAGGCCCAGGTCGACCTGCTGTGCCGGGCCGCACCGCTGGCCACCGGCATGGCCAAGGCGCTGGTGCGCCAGGCCGCCACGGCGACCGATCCGGTTGCCTGCGACCGGGCCAACGCCGAGTTGATCGCGCGCCTGCGGGTATCGCCCGAAGGCCAGGAAGGACTCGGCGCGTTCCTGGACAAGCGCGCGCCGGCCTGGGCGGCGGAGGCGTAGACGCATGTTCGACAAGATCCTGATCGCCAACCGCGGCGAAATCGCCTGCCGGGTCATCCGCACCTGCCGCCGGCTCGGCATCGCCAGCGTGGCGGTGTACTCGGAGGCCGATGCCGGTGCACTGCACGTGCGCCTGGCCGACGAGGCCCATTGCATCGGCGGGGCGGCGCCCGGCGAGAGTTACCTGCGCGGGGATGCGGTGATCGAGGCGGCGCGGCGCAGCGGCGCGCAGGCGATCCACCCCGGCTACGGCTTCCTGTCCGAGAACGCCGATTTCGCCGAGGCCGTGGCCGCCGCCGGATTGGTGTTCATCGGCCCGCGCGCCGAGTCGATGCGACGCATGGGCAGCAAGGCCGGGGCCAAGCAGTTGATGGCCGAAGCCGGCGTGCCGGTGGTGCCCGGCTACAACGGCGAGGACCAGGCGCTGGCCACGCTCTCGCGCGAGGCCGCGCGCACGGGCTTCCCGCTGATGGTCAAGGCCGCGCACGGCGGCGGCGGCAAGGGCATGCGCGTGGTTCACCGGCTGGAGGATTTCGTGCCGGCGCTGGAGAGTTGCCAGCGCGAGGCACGCAATGCCTTCGGCCGCGATCGGGTGCTGCTGGAGCGCTACGTCTCCACCCCGCGGCACATCGAGATCCAGGTATTCGGCGACGCCCACGGCCGGGTCATCCACCTCAACGAGCGCGAATGTTCGGCCCAGCGCCGCTACCAGAAGGTACTGGAGGAATCGCCCTCGCCGTTCCTCACCCCGGCGCTGCGCACGGCCATGGGCGAGGCCGCGGTGGCGGCGGCCCGTGCCATCGGCTACGTCAACGCCGGCACGGTCGAGTTCATCGTCGACGGCGACGGCAATTTCTACTTCATGGAGATCAATACCCGGCTCCAGGTCGAGCATCCGGTCACCGAGCGGGTCACCGGCCTGGACCTGGTGGAATGGCAACTGCGGGTGGCCGCCGGGCAGCCGCTGCCGCTGGCCCAGGAGCAGGTGCCGCAACGCGGCCATGCCATCGAGGTCCGGCTGTACGCCGAGGATCCCGACGCCGGCTTCCTGCCCGCTTCCGGCACCCTGCGCGCGCTGGAACTGCCGGCCGCCGACGCCCACGTGCGGGTCGATGCCGGGGTGGAAGCCGGCGACACGGTCACCGTGCACTACGACCCGATGATCGCCAAGCTCATCGTCCACGATGCCGACCGCCCGCGCGCGCTGGCCCGCCTGCGCGAGGCACTGGCCCGCTGCCATGTGGCCGGAACGAAAACCAACCTGGCCTTCCTCGAAGCGCTGGCGCGGCACCCGGCGGTGGTCGAAGGCACGATCGACACCGGCTACCTCGACCGGCACCTGGACGAGTTCCTGGCCGGCGACCGCCCGGTGTCCGCCCCACTGCTGGCCGCGGGCGCGGCCGCGCTGCTGCTGCGCGCGCAGGCCGGCGAAGCCGCCCTCGAGGCG
>JAFLEA010000119.1 GCA_017302035.1 Lysobacterales bacterium | reverse complement strand
CAGCGTCTATGCGCATATCGATCAATCTCTTGGCCCTTGGGCACAACGCCCTATGTTCAAGACCAATGTGAAGACCTTCGTGTCATTGCGTAAGGCTGCAGCACCGATCCCGCTTGCGGATTTGCAAGTGCTGGCGACATATTTCCCCCGCCCGGACTATGATTTTCCCCTAGATCCCAGCTACGAGCCGGAACGCACGGAGGAACAGAAGGCTGACCCAAATCTACCGCCACCAGACCCCCAAAAGAACGCGGTCTTTGCGGTGTTACAGCGCTATGTGAAGGTAAATTTGGTTCGTCCGGTCGGGGAAGCCCACATGTGGCACGCAGCGATGAACAGCAAGTCCTGCGAGTTGACGGTTCTCGGACAGCATTATCGGCAGCTTGTCGCTGACGGGCTCATCTAACCGATGGGCGATCCGATCGACGTCGATGCCGTCTTGTACGGTCTCATGGACGAACTGGCTGCGATCGAGCATGAGCGCTGGTCACATTGGCAGCGATACATGCATTCAAAGGGCGTCAGGCAAGCAGACGGCTCGCTCGTCTTGCCTGCCGAACTGGTGGAACGATGGGATCGGCAAGCGGCGACGGACTACCATGATCTCAGCGCCAAAGAGAAGCAAAGCGACCGCGATCAAGTTAGTCGCTACCTGCCCCTAATAGCCACCGCTCTCAATGCTCGTTCTTGATGTTAGGTCGTTACTTTGCTGCCGCAACGCCGCCGCGCCGGAAACTGCGCGACCTTATATTGCGTGAAAGTCCTATAATCCAATTTCGAGGGGCCGTTTAGGACGATCAACGAATGCGGAGCAGCTTGCGATAGTCGCCATTCATCATGGCGATGCCGTCGCGGACCAGGCGCACCGGCGCGCGCACCGGTTCGGGACGCAGGCCGAAGTCGGCGCGGCCGCCACCGAACTCGCGCTCGCCGCCACGCACCGGCTGGCGCGCCACGGCGCGGTTCAGGCCGGTGGCGACCACGGTCACCCGCACCTCGTCCTGCATTTCCGGGTCGAGCACGGTGCCCACCACCACGGTCGCGTCCTCCGAGGCGAAACCCTCGACGGTGCGGCCGATCTCGTCGAACTCGGCCATGGTGAAGTCCGGGCCGGCGGTGATGTTGACCAGGATGCCGTTGGCGCCGGCCAGGTTGACGTCGTCCAGCAGCGGGTTCTGGATCGCCGACTCGGCCGCGGCCTGGGCGCGGTCGTCGCCGCGCGCGGTGCCGGTGCCCATCATCGCCAGGCCCATCTCGGACATGACCGTGCGCACGTCGGCGAAGTCGACGTTGATCAGGCCCGGGCGCACGATCAGGTCGGCGATGCCCTGCACCGCGCCCTGCAGCACGTCGTTGGCGGCGCGGAACGCCTGGACCATGGTCGCGTTGCGGCCGAGCACGGTGATCAGCTTCTCGTTGGGGATGGTGATCAGCGAATCGCAGTGCGCCGACAGTTCCTCGATGCCCTTCAGCGCCACCTGCATGCGCCGGCGGCCCTCGAACGGGAACGGCTTGGTGACCACGGCCACGGTCAGCACGCCCATCTCCTTGGCCAGCTGCGCCACCACCGGCGCGGCGCCGGTGCCGGTGCCGCCGCCCATGCCGGCGGTGATGAACACCATGTCGGCGCCTTCCAGCGCGGCGATGATCTGCTCGCGGTCCTCCAGCGCGGCCTGGCGGCCGACCTCCGGATTGGCGCCCGCGCCCAGGCCCTTGGTGACGTTGCCGCCGAGCTGCAGCTGCATCTTGGCGCCGCAGTTCTTGATCGCCTGCGAGTCGGTGTTGGCGGTGATGAACTCAACGCCCTCGACGCTGCTGTTGACCATGTGCGCGACCGCATTGCCGCCGCCGCCGCCCACGCCGATGACCTTGATCACCGCGTTGGGAGCCATCTTCTCGATCAGTTCGAAATGTGCCATGTCCGTTGTCCTTTGTTTATAAGTGCCGGCTTTCTGTGTTCCGGCGTTCGTCGGGTGTTGCCATGGGGCCGCTTGCCGCTTCGTCTTCCGGGTGTCGCCTGTCGTTGTCGCCGTTGTCGCTACCGTGTTGTGCGGCTCAGAACTCGCCGCCGTACCACTTGAAGATCTTCTTGAAGAAACTGCCGGCACGGCCGCTGGGCAGCGACGGCCGGCGCGGGTGCTCGATCTGGCTGCCCATCAGCAGCAGGCCCACGCCGCTGGCGTGGACCGGGTTGCCGACCACCTCGCCCAGGCCGCTGACGTGCTGCGGGATGCCGATCCGGACCGGCATCTGCAGCATCTCCTCGGCCAGTTCGACCACGCCTTCCATCTTCGATGCGCCGCCGGTCAGGACCATGCCCGCGCGCACCAGCTCCTCGAAGCCGGAGCGGCGCAACTCGGCCTGGACCATCTCGAAGATCTCCTCGTAGCGGCCCTGCACGGCCTGTGCCAGCGAGGCGCGCGGCATCCGCCGCGGCGGGCGGTCGCCGACGCTGGGGACCTGGATGCTCTCCTCGGCGGTGGCCAGTTGGGCCAGCGCGCAGGCGTAGCGCACCTTGATCTGCTCGGCCTCGGGCGTGGGCGTGCGCAGCATGTGGGCGATGTCGTTGGTGACGTGGTCGCCGGCAATCGGCAGCGACGCGGTATGGCAGATCGCGCCCTGGATGAACACCGCGATGTCGGTGGTGCCTGCGCCCAGGTCCACCAGGACCACGCCCAGCTCGCGCTCGTCGGCGGTCAGCACCGCCACGCTCGACGCCAGCGAGGACAGGATCAGGTCGTCCACCTGCAGGCCGCAGCGCTGCACGCATTTGGTGATGTTCTGCGCCGCCGACTGCGCGCAGGTCACCAGGTGCGCGTGCACCTCCAGGCGCACGCCGGTCATGCCGACCGGGTTGCGGATCCCTTCCTGCGAATCGTCCAATACGTACTCGCGCGGGATCGCATGCAGGATCCGCTGGTCGGCCGGGATCGCCACCGCCTTGGCCGCGTCCAGCACCCGGTCCAGGTCCTGCCAGGTGACTTCGCCGTCGCGGATCGGGACGATGCCCGGCGAATTCTTGCACTGCACGTGGTTGCCGGAGATCGAGGCGTACACCGAGCGGATTTCGCAGCCGGCCATCAGCTCGGCCTCCTCGACCGCGCGCTGGATCGACTGCACGGTCGACTCGATGTCGACCACCACGCCCTTCTTCAACCCGCGCGACTCGTGCGAGCCGATCCCGATCACCTCGATCGGGTTGCCCGGCGAATACTCGCCCACCAGCGCCACCACCTTGGAGGTGCCGATGTCGAGGCCGACGATGAGGGACTTGTCGCCTTTGCGGTTCATGTACTGCTCGCCTGACTGGGTTGCATCCGCGCCGCGCCATCGGGCGCCTGCGGAGGTGGGGGTGAATTCGTCGGCCGGCCGGCGGGTGCGCCCCAGGCCAGGGTGAAACCGTTGGTGTAGCGCAGGTCGGCGCGCGCCAGCGGGCGCGCCTGGCGCGCCAGCAACTGCGGCAGGACCCGGGAGAAGCGCTGCAGGCGCGCGCGCGCGTCGTCG
>JAFLEA010000118.1 GCA_017302035.1 Lysobacterales bacterium | reverse complement strand
ATTCTGGGATTGGCCGCCGCGCAAGCCGCGCCGGCGCGGCGTCGAAACGGCCGCGGGCGACCGCGCCGACACCGCCGATCCGGCCCTCGCGGGCACGGCCGACGTGGCAAAAGCACGCCCAGCCGCTAACCTTCCACCTGTCCCCACCATTCCCGTCCCATCGGCGCCCGGCGCGCCGCAGCACGTCAGCGAAGAGGAATTCACCTGGTGAACGCGCCCCAGTCACAAGCCCAGACCCAGGCCTCCCCGGCCCGAATCCGGGTATTCGACACCACCCTGCGCGACGGCGAGCAATCGCCCGGCTGCAGCATGACCCCGCAGCAGAAGCTGGTGATGGCCCGTGCCCTGGCCGAGCTGGGCGTGGACGTCATCGAGACCGGTTTCCCCGCCAGCTCCCAGTCCGACCGCGAAGCCATGGCCCTGATCGGCCGCGAGCTGCGCGAACCGACCCTGGCGGTACTCTCGCGCTGCCTGCGCGCCGACATCGACACCTCGCTGCAGGCGCTGGAGGCGGCCGCGCGCCCGCGCCTGCACCTGTTCCTGTCCACCAGCCCGCTGCATCGCGAGCACAAGCTGCGCATGAGCCGGCAACAGGTGCTGGACATGGCCGCGGACAGCATCGCCTACGCCAGGCGCTTCATCGACGACGTCGAATTCTCCACCGAGGACGGCACCCGCACCGAGGAGGACTTCCTGCACCAGGCCGTGGCCGCGGCGATCGCCGCCGGCGCCGGCACCATCAACGTGCCCGACACGGTCGGTTTCACCACCCCGGAGGAGATTCGCGGCCTGTTCCAGCGCCTGCTCGCGCAGGTGCCGGGCGCCGGCAACGTGGTTTTCAGCGCGCACTGCCACAACGACCTGGGCCTGGCCGTGGCCAATACCCTGGCCGCGATCGAAGGCGGCGCGCGCCAGGTGGAATGCACCATCAACGGCATCGGCGAGCGCGCCGGCAACTGCGCGCTGGAGGAGATCGTGATGGCGCTGAAGGTGCGCGGCGCGTTCTTCGAGGCCGACACCGGCATCGACACCCGCCGCCTGGTCCCGACCTCGCAGCTGCTGCAGCGGCTGGTGGGCATGCACGTGCAGCGCAACAAGGCGGTGGTCGGGGCCAACGCCTTCGCCCACGAGTCGGGCATCCACCAGCACGGCATGCTGCGCCACCGCGGCACCTACGAGATCATGCGCCCGCAGGACGTGGGCTGGCCGGACACGCAGATGGTGCTGGGCCGGCACAGCGGCCGCGCCGCGGTCGAACAGCGCCTGCGCGCGCTGGGCTACTACCTCGAGGACACCGAACTGGACCTGGTGTTCGCCGACTTCAAGGCGCTGTGCGAACAGCAGCGCGTGGTCACCGACGCCGACCTGCAGGCGCTGATGCAGGACACCGGCGACGGCGAGGGCTACCGCCTGGCCTCGATGACGGTCAGCGACCGCGGCCACCGCGCCATCGCCACCGTGGAACTGTCCGACCCGGACGGCCGGCGGGTGCTCGAGACCGCCGAGGGCGACGGCCCGGTCGATGCGCTGTTCGCCGCGCTGGCCTCGGCCACCGGGGTGCAACTGAGCCTGGAGAGCTACCAGGTGCACAGCGTCGGCCTGGGCGCCGACGCGCGTGGCGAGGCCAACCTGAGCGTGCGCCAGGGCGAGGTCGAGTACGGCGGCACCGGTACCAGCCGCGACATCATCGAGGCCAGCGCGCTGGCCTGGCTGGACGTGGCCAACCGCCTGCTGCGCCAGCGCCGCATCGCCGCCGGCAGCGAACAGCTCGCCACCGCCTGACCCCGACGGAACCCCACCCCACATGCAAGCCAACATCGTCGTCCTGCCCGGCGACGGCATCGGGCCGGAGATCGTCTCCGCGACCCTGCCGGTGCTCGAAGCCATCGCGACCCGCCACGGCCATCGCTTCCAGTTCCACGAACACGACATCGGCGGCATCGCCATCGACCGCCACGGCGTGCCGCTGCCGGAGTCCACCCTGGCCGCCGCGCAGCGGGCCGATGCGATCCTGCTGGGCGCGGTCGGCGGCCCGAAGTGGTCCGACCCGAACGCCAGGGTGCGCCCCGAACAGGGCCTGCTCGCGATCCGCAAGGGCCTGGGCCTGTTCGCCAACCTGCGCCCGACCCGGCCACACCCGGCCGCGCTGGGCGCCTCGCCGGTCAAGTCGCACCTGCTCGAGGGCGTGGACATCCTGGTCGTGCGCGAACTGACCGGCGGCATCTACTTCGGCGACAAGACCCGCAGCGACACCGACGCCACCGACCTGTGCCGCTACAGCGTGGCCGAGGTCGAGCGGGTGGTGCGGATGGCCGCCGGCCTGGCCCGCGCGCGCCGCGGCCACCTCACCTCGGTGGACAAGGCCAACGTGCTGGAGACCTCGCGGCTGTGGCGCGACGTCGCCAGCCGGGTGGTGCGCGAGGAATTCCCCGACGTGACCCTGGAGCACCAGTTGGTGGACTCGATGGCCATGCACCTGCTGTCGCGCCCGCGCGCCTACGACGTGGTGGTGACCGAGAACATGTTCGGCGACATCCTCACCGACGAGGCCTCGATGCTGGCCGGTTCGCTGGGCCTGCTGCCCTCCGCCTCGCTGGGGAGCTCCAGGGTCGGCATCTACGAGCCGATCCACGGTTCGGCCCCGGACATCGCCGGCCAGGGCATCGCCAATCCGTACGCCACGATCCTCAGCGCCGCGCTGCTGCTGCGCCACTCCCTGGGGCTGGAAGCCGAAGCCGCGGCGATCGAGGCCGCCGTGTCCGACGCGCTGGACGCGCAGGTGTTCACCGCCGACCTGGCCGATCCCGGCCGGGCCGTGTCCACGGCCCAGGCCGCGCAGGCGGTGCTCGAACGCCTGGCCTGAACCGCCGCGCCGCGTGCGGCCGGCGGCCCGCTGCTAGAATCGCCGCCTGCCGTACGGACCCCCACGGATGCACTCTCCGACCCTGCGCCTGGCCGCGATCGCCGGCCTCTTCCTCCTTGCCGCCTGCTCGAAGCCCGAAGCCCCGGAAGCCGCGCCGAGCCTGACCGTATCGGTGGCCATACCGCAGCGGGACACGATCGTGCGCGACGTGGTCGCCTCCGGCGCGGTGGCCGCCTGGGAGGAGGTGTCGGTCGGGGTGGAACTGTCCGGGCTGCGCGTGTCCGCGGTGGAGGTGGAAGTCGGCAGCGTGGTGGAGCGGGGCGACGTGCTGCTGCGGCTGGATACGCGCACCCAGGATGCCCGTCTGGCCGAAGCCGAGGCGGCGGTCGCCGAGGCGCGCGCGAACCTGGAAGTGGCCGAACGCAAGGCCCGTCGCGTCGGCGAACTGGCCGCGCAGAAACTGGTGTCGCAACAGGACGCCGACGAGGCCGACGCGGCGCGCACCAGCGCCCGCTCGCGCCTGGACACCGCCGTTGCCAGCCGCGACTCGGCCCGGGTGCAGCGCGACTTCGCCGTGGTCCGCGCGCCGGTGGCCGGGGTCATCTCCGCGCGCAGCGTGCAGCCGGGCCAGGTGGTGGCCGCCGGCACCGAGCTGCTGCGCC
>JAFLEA010000117.1 GCA_017302035.1 Lysobacterales bacterium | reverse complement strand
GCCTGCCGCTGCCGCGGCCGCTGGCCGCCAGCTACCTGCGCGAGGGCCTGTCCTACCGCGCCGCGATCCTGCTGGAGCGGCTGCTGGAGGTGCGTTCGCTGGCCGACCGCGCCCTGGTCGCCGGCGGCGGCGCGCCGTGGGAGGAGGCCGGGCGGCTGATCGCGCGCTTCCATCGCGAGGGCCTGGACCATGCCGACCTCAACGCGCACAACCTGCTGTTCGACGGCAACGGCCGCGGCTGGATGATCGACTTCGACCGCGGCCGCCTGCGCATTCCGGCCACCGGCTGGCGCGAGGCCAACCTGCAGCGGCTGCTGCGCTCGCTGCTCAAGTTGCGCGGCGAGCGCGACCGCGGCGAGGTGGAGGCGGACTTCGCCCGGCTGCGGCGGGCCTACGAACTGTCCTGGAAGCGGGGCTGCTGATGGCCGCCTGGGCGCTGCGCCTGCACGGGGTCGGCAATGCGTCGGCGGTGGCCTTGGGTTCGCCGATGGCCAGCATCGAGCGCGACGGCCGGCCATGGCTGAGCATCGACTGCGGCGGCGAGGGCCTGACCGCCTTCGAATCGCGGTACGGGCATGCGCCCGAGGCGCTGTTCGTCACCCACGTGCACCTGGACCACGTGGGCGGGATGGAGCGGCTGTTCGTGTCCAGCTATTTCGACCCGACGCGGCGCGGCCGGGTGCGCCTGTACGTGCCGGCGCCGGTGGTGCCGCTGCTGCAGCGGCGGGTGGCCGACTACCCGAACGTGCTGGCCGAGGGTGGCGCCAACTTCTGGGATGCGTTCCAGCTGGTTCCCGTGGGCGATGCGTTCTGGCACGACGGTGTGCGCCTGGAAGTGTTCCCGGTGCGTCACCACTGGCCCGACACCGCCTTCGGCCTGCGCCTGCGCGGCAGCATGGTGTGGAGCGGTGATACCCGGCCGATCCCGGAGGTGCTGGCGCGCTTCGCCGATGCCGGCGAACTGGTCGCGCACGACTGCGCGCTGCACGGCAATCCCTCGCACACCGGGCTGGACGACCTGGAGCGCGAGTACCCGCCGCAGCTGCTGTCGCGCTGCGTGCTGTACCACTACGCCAGCGCCGCGGACGGCGAGGCGATGCGCGCGCGCGGGCACCGCGTGGCGCGGCCGGGCGAAGTGATCGAACTCAACGAACCGTGCCCCACGGACGATCCGGCGCACTGACGACGATGCCGTTTCGACGGCAACCGCGAGCGACTGGACGGTGCCGCCGGCCGGCGCCCCCCGAAAAGGCGGCGGCCCTGCCGGCTGGCCTCGGCGCCCGCGTCGATCGATACCGTTGCTGCCTTCCGGCCCTGGCGGGGTTTTCGACCTAGCGTCGCGAGGGGCCGACAGGGCCACCATAAATCGAGCGGGGGATTCACTCGGCACCTGCGGTGCCTCGCCCTGCGGGCGGCTTCGCCGTGCAAACCGCTGCGCGGTTTGTCGAACCCCGGGGTTCAAATCCCCCTCCGACTCCGAGCCCCGGCGAAACTGGTGGGCGCGGACGGTACCACTTCACAGCATGTTTGGCGGAGGGAGGGGGATTCGAACCCCCGAAGCGCGGTTTAGACGCTTACACACTTTCCAGGCGTGCTCCTTCAACCACTCGGACACCCCTCCGGGACCTTGCGGCGGCATCCGGCCGCTTTCAGGGGCGTGAATTCTAGCCTTGGCGGGGATCCATTGCGAGCCCCGCCCAGGGCCGTGCGGTTTTACCGGCCATTCATCTCTCCGGGCCGGTGGCGGCGGCCCGACGCTGCGGGCGGGGAACGGGCGGTCCGGCGCGGCATGGCACAATGACGGTCCTGCCTGATCCGGTCGTCCGATGTCCTACCTCGTCCTGGCCCGCAAGTGGCGCCCGAAGCGGTTTTCCGAGCTGGTCGGGCAGGAACACGTCGTGCGCGCGCTGGGCAATGCCCTGGACACCGGCCGGGTCCACCACGCCTTCCTGTTCACCGGCACCCGCGGGGTGGGCAAGACCACCATCGCCCGGATCTTCGCCAAGTCGCTCAACTGCGAGCAGGGCACCAGCGCCGAGCCCTGCGGCCAGTGCGCGGCCTGCCTGGACATCGACGCCGGCCGCTACATCGACCTGCTGGAGATCGACGCGGCCTCCAACACCGGCGTGGACGACGTGCGCGAGGTGATCGAGAACGCCCAGTACATGCCTTCGCGCGGCAAGTACAAGGTGTACCTGGTCGACGAAGTGCACATGCTCTCCAAGCCGGCGTTCAACGCCCTGCTCAAGACCCTGGAAGAGCCGCCGGAGCACGTGAAGTTCCTGCTCGCCACCACCGATCCGCAGAAGCTGCCGGTGACCGTGCTGTCGCGCTGCCTGCAGTTCAACCTCAAGCGCCTGGACGAGGGCCAGATCGAAGGGCAGATGACCCGGATCCTGGCCGCCGAAGGCATCGGCGCCGACGCCGGCGCGATCCGCCTGCTCGCGCGCGCGGCCGACGGCAGCCTGCGCGATGGCCTGTCGCTGCTGGACCAGGCCATCGCCTATGCCGGCGGCGCGCTGGGCGAGGATGCGGTGCGGGGCATGCTCGGCAGCGTCGACCGGACCCAGGTGGCGGCGCTGCTGCAGGGATTGGCCGGGGGCGACGGCAGCGCCCTGCTGGACACGGTCGAGGCCCTGGCCGGGTTCGCGCCGGACTGGGGCAACGTGCTGGAAGCGCTGGCCGAGGCCCTGCACCGGATCCAGGTGCGGCAACTGGTGCCGGGCGCCGTGCGCGAGGACGAAGGCGGCGAAGTGGACGTGGACGGGCTGGCCGCGCGCCTGCGTCCGGAAGTGGTGCAGCTGTGGTACCAGATGGCGGTCAACGGCCGCCGCGACCTGGAACTGGCGCCGGCGCCGCGGATCGGCTTCGAGATGAGCCTGCTGCGCATGCTCGCGTTCCGGCCCGAGGCCGACGCCGGGCCGTTGCCGGCAGCGGGACAGGGCGCGGGCGCCGATGCGCCCGGACGCCTGTCGCTGCTGGCCGAGGTGCTGGTGACGGCGCTGCTGGGCCGCGCCATCTCCGACCGCGCCAAGACCTGGGGCATCCCCGAAGAGGGTGGACGGCCCAACCGCTTCTGCGTCATCGCCCTGGGCAAGCTGGGCGGACGCGAGCTCAGCTGGGGCAGCGACTGCGACGTGATCTTCGTCTGCGACCCCGGCGGCACCTGCCCCCGCAACGGGCGCGAGGGCGAGCTGTTCTGGGAGCGGGTGGCGCAGGACCTCTCGCGCACCATGCAGGAGGCCGGCCTGGGCGAGGTCGACGCGCGCCTGCGACCGTGGGGCGAGCAGGGCTCGCTGGTCACCACCCTGCCTTCGCTGGCCGAATACTGGAAGCAGCCGCGCGAGATGTGGGAGCGTATGGCGCATGTACGCGCCGCCTTCCTCGCCGGCGATCCCAACCTGTGCGACGAGGCGCTGGCCATCCTGCGCGCGAGCGCCCTCACCGCCGCGCGCCCGGACGACTGGGTGGCGCAGGTGGCCTCGATGCGCGGCCGGCTGGAGCAGAGCGTGGCCGGCGAGGACAACCTCAAGCGCGGCCCCGGCGGCTACGTCGACGCCGAGTTCATCGCCCAGGCCCTGGTCCTCGGCCGGCCCGAC
>JAFLEA010000116.1 GCA_017302035.1 Lysobacterales bacterium | reverse complement strand
GGCCAGCCGCGCGGCGCCGGCACCTCGCTGCCGTCGGCCGGCGCGCGGGTGCGGCCGCAGCCGATCTGCCAGGCCGCCAGCAGGCAATACCCGGCCACGATCCAGCGCAGGGTCTGCGCATCCAGCCGCACCGCCACGCCACTGCCCAGCCATGCACCCAGCAGCAGCCCGGGCACCATCCATGCCACCGTTGGCCACAGCACGCTGCCGCGTCGGGCGTGCGCGCGCGCCGACGATGCTGCGGTCAGCACGATGCTGGCCAGCGAACTGGCCAGCGCCGCATGCATCGCCGCCTCCGGCGGCACCCCGAACCACGGTAGCAACCAGGCCAGCGCTGCGACCAGGACTAGCCCGCCGCCCACGCCGAGCAGGCCGGCGAGGATGCCTGCGGCGATGCCGAGCAGGGGAAACCACAGGAACATCAGTGGCGACACGGGCATGGCTCCTGCACGGTGCACACGGTCGCAGCGGGCGCGCTGCACAGCCCCCACGGCCGTTCAGGCACGTTGGGTATATTCGACCGCATGTCGCGTCCGTCCACCATCCCTGCACTGTCCCGGCGTGTTCCGGCCCCGCTCCTGTCCGCCTTGCTGCTGGCCCTCCTGCCCGCCTTGGCAGCAGCGCGGGCCCCGGATGCCGGCCGCGCCAACGACGTCGCCATGCAGGAGGCGATCGCGGCGGCCAAAGCCGGACGGCTGGCGCCTGGCCAGGCCGAGGCGCTGCGCAGCGACCCGCGCTGGCCCTGGCTGGAACACGCACGCCTGGCCCGCGATCTGGACACCGCCGATCCGGCGCAGGTGCGCGACTTCCTGCAGCGCCACGATGGCCAGCCTGCCGCGGCCGCATTGCGCCCGCTATGGCTGGCCTCGCTGGCCCGGCGCGAACGCTGGAGCGACTTCCTCGCGGACTGGAAGCCGAGCGACAACCCGGCCCTGCGCTGCGCCCGGCTCAATGCGCAGCAGGCCCTGGGCCAGGCCGGCGCCGACTGGAACGCCGAAGCCCAGACGTTGTGGCGCAGCGGCAAGTCGCAACCCGACGCCTGCGATGCGACCTTCGCCACCCTGGCCGCGCGCGGCGGCCTGGATGACGCACTGCGCTGGGAACGCTTCGACCTGGCCGTGGCCGAAGGCGATCCGGGCGTAATGCGCAGTGCCGCCCGCGGCCTGCCCGCCGACGCATCGGCCCTGGCCCAGGACTACGCCGCCTTCGTCCAGGCCCCGCACGCACGCGCCGGACAATGGCCGCGCGACGCACGCAGCCGCCGGGTCGCCGCCGCCGGCCTGGCGCGACTGGCCAAGAGCGATCCGGATGCGGCCGAACGCCAACTCGCACAACTGGCCCCGCTGCTGGGGATGGACGCGGCCGGGCGCAACCAGGTGCTGTACCAGGTCGCCCTGTGGACCGTGGCCTCGTACCTGCCCGATTCGGCACGCCGGCTGGCCGCGGTGCCGGCCGCGGCCTACGACGAGCGCCTGCACGAGTGGCGCGCGCGCGAGGCGATGGCGCGCAGCGACTGGCAGGCGGCCCTGGAGGCGATCCGCAGGATGCCCGCGGCCCAGCGCGAGGATCCGCGCTGGCGCTGGTTCGAAGGGCGCATGCTGGAGAAGACCGGCAAGCCGGCCGAAGCGCAGGCGCTGTTCCGTGCCGCCGCCGCCTCGTCGACCTTCCACGGCTTCCTCGCCGCCGACCGCCTGCGCCTGCCCTATGCGCTATGCCCGTGGCAACCGTCCGACCCGCCGGCGCTGCGCAAGGAGGTGGCGCGCGATCCGGCGCTGCAGCGCGCGCTGGCGCTGCAGCGCATCGACCAGCCCGGCTGGGCCGTGCGCGAATGGAACGATGCACTGACCCGCTTCGACGATGCCCGTCGCCGCACCGCGGTGGCGCTGGCCCAGGAGCAGGGCTGGTTCGACCGCGCGGTGTTCTCGCTGGGCAAGGTCGCCGACGAGCAGCGCATGTACGCAACCCGCTTCCCGCTGCACCACGACGCCGACATCCGCGCGGCCGCCAAGCGCCACGGCCTGGACCCGGCCTGGATCGCCGCCGAGATCCGCGCCGAGAGCGTGTTCAACCCCAACGCGCGCTCGTCCGCCAACGCCCGCGGCCTGATGCAGTTGCTGCCGGCCACCGCCGCGGCGGTGGCCAAGCGCACCGGCCTGCCCTACGCCGGCGCCGAGAGCCTGTACGACTCTTCCACCAACATCGCCCTGGGCAGCGCCTACCTGCGCGAGATGGAGGACAAGTACGGCCAGGCCTACCAGGCCATCGCCGCCTACAACGCCGGGCCGACGCCGGCCGCGCGCTGGCTCTCGCAGCGCCCTGCCCACGATCCGGACCTGTGGATCGAGACGATCAGCTACAAGGAAACCCGCGACTACGTCGCCCGGGTGCTGGCCTTCAGCGCGATCTACGACTGGCGCCTCAACGGCGACGCGCTGCCGGTCAGCGAACGCCTGCTGGGGCGCACCGAGGGCGAGCGCAAGGCGTTCGCCTGCCCCGCGCCGCCAGCCGGCTGACGAACCGTCCCATGCGCCGCGGTACGATGCCGCGCATGGAGACGACGTACCTGGTCGGCGGCGCGGTCCGCGACGAACTGCTCGGCCTGCCGCCCGGCGACCGCGACTGGGTCGTGGTCGGCACCACCCCGCAGGCGATGCTCGCGGCCGGGTTCAAGGCGGTGGGCCGCGACTTCCCGGTATTCCTGCATCCGCGCACCGGCGAGGAACACGCGCTGGCGCGCACCGAGCGCAAGAGCGGCCGCGGCCACCGCGGCTTCGTGGTCGATGCCGATCCCTCGGTGACCCTGGAGCAGGACCTGCAGCGCCGCGACTTCACCGTCAACGCGATCGCCCGCGACGCGCACGGCGACCTGGTCGATCCCTGCGGCGGCGTGGACGACCTGCAACGGCGCGTACTGCGCCACATCGGCCCGGCCTTCGCCGAGGATCCGCTGCGGGTGCTGCGCGCGGGCCGCTTCATGGCCCGCTTCGCGCCGCTGGGCTTCAGCGTCGCGCCGGAGACGATGGCACTGATGCGGGCGATGGTGGCCAGCGGCGAACTCGACAGCCTCGTACCCGAGCGCGTGTGGCAGGAACTGCGCAAGGCGCTGGCTTCGTCGCAGCCTTCGGCCTTCCTCGCCACCCTGCGCGCGTGCGGCGCACTGGCCGCGATCCTGCCCGAGGTCGATGCGCTGTACGGCGTGCCGCAACGCGCGCAGTTCCATCCCGAAGTGGACACCGGCATCCACCAGCAGCTCGTTTCGGACATGGCCGCGCGGCTGGCGCCCGGCGACGACCTGGTCGGCTTCGCCGCGCTGGTCCACGACCTGGGCAAGGCGCTCACTCCGGCCGACGTGCTGCCCCGCCATATCGGCCACGAGCACGCCGGGCTCAAGCCGCTGGCGGCATTGTGCGAACGGCTGAAAGTCCCGCTGGAGCACCGCCGCCTCGCCGAGGCGGTATGCCGCGAGCACCTCAACGTGCATCGCCTGGCCGAACTGCGCGACGCCACCGTGCTGGAACTGCTGGAGCGCTGCGACGCCCTGCGCCGGCCCGAACGCGTCGCGCGCATCGCCATCGCCTGCGAGGCCGACAAGCGCGGCCGCCTGGGCCACGCGGACGACGATTATCCGCAGGGACCGGAACTGTGCCGACTGCATGCCGCCGCGCTGGCACTCAACGCGCGCGACCTGGCCGCCGGCGAAGCGCTCAGCGGCCCCCAGGTGGGCGAAGCGCTGCGCCGTGCGCGCATCGCCGCCATCGGCGCGGCGCGCACGTTGCGGGCCTGACCGCCCGCCCGGT
>JAFLEA010000115.1 GCA_017302035.1 Lysobacterales bacterium | reverse complement strand
CCACCAGCGGCGCGCGCACCGGCGCCGGCAGGCGGCCGAAGATCCCGCGCGCCACCTGGGCAACGACGAAGGCGACGAACAGCGCCGGCAGCCACCGCCCGCCCCCACCGGGCTCGCGCGCCGCGTTGCGGCTGACCGGCGCCGGCAAAGGCTCGCCTTCGACCAGCCCGGCCAGCACCGCGGTGGCGTCCTCGATCCCGCCGGCGTAGTCGCCGGCGCGGAACTTCGGCACCAGGTACTCCTGGATCACCCGGTTGGCGACCGCGTCGGGAATCGCGCCCTCCAGGCCGTAGCCGGTCTCGATCCGCACTGCGCGGTCGTCCTTGGCCACCACCAGCAGCACCCCGTCGTCCACGCCGCCGCGGCCCAGCCGCCACGCCTCGAACACGCGCAGCGCGTACTGCTCGATCGATTCCGGCTGGGTGCTCGGCACCACCAGCACCTGCAGCTGACTGCCCTTGCGCTGCTGCAGCGCGCGCGCCGGCGCCTCCAGGCGCTGCCGGGTGGCCGCATCCAGGGTGCCGGTGGTATCGACCACCGCCGCGTCGAGCGCGGGGATGGCCGCTTCCGGCATCGGTTGCGCCCAGGCCGCGGGCAGCGCCGCAGCCAGCGCGCAGGCCAGCCAGAACCAGGCCAGCCAGCGTGGCGGGGGGCGCCGCGGAAGCGCGCGCATGGCGCCGGGTCAGTTCGTGGGCGCGGGTTGCGGCGCGGGCTGCGGCGGCGCCGGCGTGTTGCCGAAGTCGACCGCCGGCGCACGCTGGATCTGCGCCTCGTTCTCCACGCTGAAGTTCGGCTTCTGCTTGTGGCCGAAGAGCTTGGCGGTGACCAGCTGCGGGAACGAGCGGATGTAGGTGTTGTAGTCCTGCACGCTGGCGATGTAGCGGCCGCGCGCCACCGTGATCCGGTTCTCGGTGCCCTCCAGTTGCGCCTGCAGGTCGCGGAAGGACTGGTCGGCCTTGAGCGTGGGATAGTTCTCGCTCACCACCAGCAACCGCGACAGCGCCGAGGACAGTTCGCCCTGCGCGGCCTGGAACTGCTGCAGCGAGGCCGGATCGTCGGCATCCACCTGGACCTGGCCGACGCGCGCGCGCGCCTCGGTGACGTCGGTCAGCACCTGGCTCTCGTGCGCGGCATAGCCCTTGACCGTATTGACCAGGTTGGGCACCAGGTCGGCCCGGCGCTGGTACTGGTTGAGCACCTCGGACCAGCCGGCCTTGACCGCTTCGTCCTTCTGCTGGATGGCGTTGTAACCGCAGCCGGACAGCAGCATGGCCATCGCCAGCACCGCCGCGACCCACGCCCGCTTGCCGAAGATCGTTTGCATGCCACTGCTCCCTGCGCGGAGCCGGCCGGCGGCCGGCGGACCGGGGCATTGCAGCACCGCCGCGGAGGTGGCGCAAGCGGCGCCCGGATCCGGCGTCAGGGCCGGATCCGGGCGGCGGTCACCACTCGCCGGCGCCGGGAACGTGCCGGTTCGCCGCGTGCCGGCGCATCGCCAGGTTCAGCACCTCCACCAGCACCGAGAAGGCCATGGCGAAATAGATGTACGGCTTGGGCACGTGCACGTCGAAGCCGTCCAGGATCAGGACCACGCCGATCAGCAGGATGAAGGCCAGGGCCAGCATCTTGACCGTCGGGTTGGCGTCGATGAAGCGGCCCAGCGGGTTGGCCGCCAGCAGCATCACCGTCACCGCCAGCAGGATCGCGAAGATCATCACCGGGATGTGGTCGGCGATGCCGACCGCGGTGATCACCGAGTCCAGCGAGAACACGATGTCGATCACCGCGATCTGCGCGATCACCATCCAGAACGCCTGCGAACTGGGCGTGGTGCGCGGATCCTCGTCCTCGCCGCCGGAGATCAGCTCGCGGATCTCCATCGACCCCTTCACCAGCAGGAACGCGCCGCCGAGGATCAGGATCAGGTCGCGGATCGAGATGCCCATCCCGCCGACGTGGAACAGGTCGTTCTGCATCCGCGCCAGGAACGCCAGCGAGACCAGCAACGCAATGCGGGTGATGCAGGCCACCGCGATGCCGAAGCGGCGGGCGAAGGCGCGCTGCTCGGGCGGCAGCCGGCCCACCGCGATGGAGATGAACACCAGGTTGTCGATGCCCAGCACGATTTCCAGCGCGCTCAGGGTCACCAGGGTCAGCCAGACGTTCGGGTCGGCCAGGAACTCGAAACTCATCGGATCAATCCTTCACGGCATGGTTCACAGCAGGCGCGGGCCCAGGACCAGTCCCCAGGCCAGCACCACGTTCAACATCAGCACGAATACCGCGGCCGAACCCATGTCCTTGGCGCGGCCGGCCAGTTCGTGGTGTTCGGCGCCGTAGCGCTCGATCACCGCCTCGACGGCCGAGTTCAGCAGCTCGGCCGCCAGCACCAGGATCATCGAGCCGACCAGCAGCGCCCGCTCCAGCCCGCCTTCGCCCAGCCACAGCGCCAGCGGGGCCAGTACCACGAACAGGTAGACCTCCAGCCGGAACGAGGACTCGTGCAGCCAGGCCGCGCGCAACCCCTGCAGCGACCACTGGGTCGCCTTGAGGATGCGGCCTGGCCGGCGCGGCAGGTGGCCGGTCTCGTCGGCCACGGGTCAGGCGCCTGCGGCCGCGTGCATGCGGCAGGAGCGCCCGCGGGGCATCGACGGGAAAAGGGACAACGGGGGAAGCGGCATCGGGTCGGTCGTGGCGACGGCGAGCCGCGATTCTGCCACATCGGGCCTCGCGGTCGGCCTGGGGGCGCTCGCGGCGGCGGCCGACCCGCGCAGGCTTGCATCGGCGGGCCACCGGCCACACGCTGTCGGCCCGCGCCCGGCCTGAGCAATCCGATGCCTGCAAGCCTGTCCCCGCGTTGCCGCCCGTTGCGATCCATCTGCCGGGCGACCCTGATCCTGCTCCTGGCGCTGGCGGCACCGGCCATCGCCCGCACGCCGGCGACACCGGCCGATCCGCCACCGGGCGCGGTTTCCTCGCCGGCCTGGGAACAGGACATGCGCCGCTTCGCCGAGGCCGAGGCCGCCGACCCACCCCCGCGCAATGCCGTGCTGTTCGTCGGCAGTTCCTCGATCCGGCTATGGGACGGCCTGGCGCAGGACTTCGCCGGCACCCCGGTGATCAACCGCGGCTTCGGCGGCTCGGAGATCCGCGACAGCACCTGGTACGCCGACCGCATCGTGATCCCCCACGCGCCGCGCACCGTGGTCCTCTACGCCGGCGAGAACGACCTCGCCAGCGGCCGCTCGCCGGCGCAGGTGCAGGCGGACTTCCGCGCCTTCGTCGAACGGGTGCGCCGCGACCTGCCCGACACCCGGATCGCCTTCATCGCGATCAAGCCCAGCCCGTCGCGGGCGCACCTGCTGCAGGCGGTGCAGGAGGCCAACGCCCGGGTCCGCGCCGAAGCGGCGCGCTGGGATGGGGTCGACTTCATCGACGTGTTCACGCCGATGCTCGGCGCCGACGGACAGGGGCGTGCGGAACTGTTCGGGCCGGACCTGCTGCACATGAATGCCGAAGGCTATGCCCTGTGGCGCGAGGCCATCGCGCCCTACCTGCGGCCCTGAGCGGGAACCGTCTCCGCGCCGGCCGGGCTCCGCGCCGGCGTGCTGCGGCCGCCGCCCCCCCGGGCCTGGACGCGGGCCGGGCCGGCAACCCATGCCAGTGCCGGGACCCGTATCGACAGCCGCCTCATCCCGGGTCGCCCGGGGCCGCGCGCAGGGCCTGCTGCTGGCTCTGCAGGTAGGCGGCGTCGCGGCCGAAGGCGCGCCCGAGGGGCGTGTCGAGGCCCTTCGGGAGCCGCGCGATCACC
>JAFLEA010000114.1 GCA_017302035.1 Lysobacterales bacterium | reverse complement strand
CGGTGGCCGCCGCACGCTTCCATAAAACACCATCCGCGGGGTCACGTCGCGGCCGTAGGCGCTGCGGTTGGCACCGTTGTCGATGCTCAGCACCGCCCCGTCCAGCGCGATCCCGGCGAACAGGCCGCGCGCGCGCGACCACGACCAGATCTCCGCCTTCAGCTCGCCGTCGGTGGCCGCCGCGGCGTTGCGCCCGACCGGGCCGGCGGCGATGCCGGCGTCCGCGCCGAGGGTGATCTTGCCGTTGGCCAGCGATTCCAGGCTGCGGTCGTTGCGGAACACCAGCACCACGTCGGCCGACTGCACGCCCGCCTGCAGGCCGAAGCTGGCCCCGGCGAGCTTCACGAACACAGGGTTGGACCAGGTGCCGTCGGCGGCCTTCACCGCCATCAGTCCCAGCCCGCGGCGGCCGCCGACCATGAAGCCGGCCTTGATGGTGTCGGGGACCACCACGATCGCCCGCGCATCGTCCAGCAGGCGGTCGGGGATCGCCGATTCGGGAATCGCGCGCATCTGCTCGACCACCCGCACGGCATCGCCGGCCCGCACGTCCTCGCGTTCGCCGGCGATCGCGCCATGCGCGGCCAGCAATGCGGCCAGGGCCAGGGTCAGGCGGCGGGGGGCGGTCGTCATCGGGCGGCACTCGCGGAGGGGGAAGCCGCATCGTCGCCGCCGCGCGATGAATCGTCGATTAGCCGAGGCACGGGGCACGCATGCGATCCTATGCCGATGCGCGAAGACGCCTCCCCACCCGCCCTGGTGCTGGTCAACCTCGGCACGCCCGCCGCCCCGACCCCGTCCGCGGTGCGCCGCTACCTGTCGCAGTTCCTGCACGACCACCGGGTGGTGCAACTCACGCGCTGGCTGTGGTGCCCGCTGCTGCACTTCGTGATCCTGCCGCTGCGCAGCCCCAAGGTCGCCCGCAAGTACGCGCAGATCTGGATGCCGGGCGGCTCGCCGCTGGCGGTGCACACTGCCGCGCTGGCCGATGCAGTGGCCCGGCGCCTGCCCGGGTGGCGGGTGGCGCACGCGATGCGCTATGGCCAGCCGTCGGTGCAGGCGGTGTTCGACGGCCTGCGCGCCGAGGGCGAGCGCAAGATCCGGGTGCTGCCCCTGTATCCGCAGTACTCGACCACCACCACCGCGAGCGTCGCCGATGCGGTGGCCGCCGCGGCGAACGGCCTGCAGGTCGAGGTCTTGCGCGACTACCACGTGGATGCCGGCTGGGCGGCGGCGGTGGCCGCTTCGATCCGCGCGCACTGGGACGCCGAGGGCCGCGGCGAACGCTTGCTGCTGTCCTTCCACGGCATCCCGCGGCGCCTGGTCGATGGCGGCGATCCGTATGCCGCGCAATGCGAAGCCAGCACGCGGGCGATCGCACAGGCGCTGGGCGTGCCGCGCGAGGATCTGCTGCTGACCTTCCAGTCGCGCTTCGGGCGCGAGCGCTGGCTGGAGCCGTACACCCAGCCCACCCTGGAGGCGCTGGCCCGCGAGGGCGTGCGCCGGGTCGACGTCGCCTGCCCCGGTTTCGCGGTGGATTGCCTGGAGACGCTGGAGGAAATCGCGGTCGAGAACGCGGTGGCCTTCCGTGGCGCGGGTGGCGAGGCCCTGCGCTACATCCCCTGCCTCAACGCCGAGCCGGCGCATGCCGATGCGCTCGCCGCCCTGGCCTTGCAGGACGCGGGCTGGACCTGATGCGCGAATTCGCGATCGACACCCCGCTGGGCCGCATCGCCGGCTTGCATGCGGGGACGCCGGGGGCGCCCAGGGTGCTCGCGCTGCACGGCTGGCTGGACAACGCCGCCAGTTTCCTGCCGCTGGCGCCGTTCCTGGACGGCATCGAGCTGGTGGCGATCGACATGCCCGGGCATGGCGGCAGTGCGCACCTGCCAGCCGGCGCGGACTACTCGTTCGCCGGCGCGCTGGCCAACCTGCTGGACGTTGCCGATGCGCTGGGCTGGGACCGGTTCGGCCTGCTCGGGCATTCGATGGGCGGGGCGATCGCCAGCCTGCTGGCGGCGGCCTGCCCCGAACGGGTGACCCGCCTGCTGGCGATCGAGGCGATCGGGACGCTCGCCGAAACCCCGGAGCAGACGGTGCCGCGGCTACGCGAAGCCTTGGCCGCGCAGCGCGCGCTGCGCGACAAGCGCCTAAGGGTGTTCCCCGACGTCGACAGCGCGGTGCGTGCGCGCCAGTTCGCCAGTCGGGTGCCGGGCAGCGGCCTGGGCGAGGCCGAGGTCCGCCTGCTGGTGGCACGCGGCCTGCGCGCGGTCGACGGCGGATACACATGGAGCAGCGATCCGCGGCTGACCTTGCCGACCCTGGTACGCATGACCGAGGCGCAGGTGGAGGCGCTGGTCGCCGGGATCGCCTGTCCGGTGCGGGCGATCTTCGCCGACCCCGCCCAGCCGTACCTGCCGGATGCGTTGCGCCGCAGCCGCACCCGCCTGCTGCCGGCCGGCGAGATCGTGGTGATGCCGGGCGGCCACCACCTGCACATGCAACAGCCCGCGGAGGTCGCCGCGGCGATCGGGGATTTCCTGCGCGGCGGTTAGGCGCGGGCGCCGGTCGGCGTCAGTCCTTCGGCAACATGCATTGGCGGCAATGCGAAGCCCGCAATGCGAGCAGCAACGGCCGCCGGCGAAAGAAGCGGCGGCTGCAGCGCGGGCAACGGAATGCCTGCCAATGCAAGCCGGTGGCCAACACCGTCAGCGACCATGCCGCCAACGGCCAAGCCAGCCCATGCACGCCGTGGCGTTCCAGCAGCCACTCGGTGGCGACAAGCAAGACGATCACCGGGCCCAGCAGCAAGGCGCACCAGAACAGCCGCGCGCGCCGGCGATAGTCGGACCAGTTGTGGTGCTCCGTGCGTTGCGGCACCCGATGCGTCCCTGGGGCGGTGGGATCGGCGGCCGGCTCAGCCGCCTTCGTGGTCGGTGCGCACGGCGAGCTGGGTCCCGCCGCCGTCGGACTTGGCGAGCTGGTAAACCGCCTGCCGCGCGTCCTTGCTGTAGACCAGGGTGCTGCCGTCGCCCGCCTGCATCGCCATTTCGCGCTTCCAGCCGCGCGCCTGCATCGCCTGCTCGATCTCCTGCGACAGCGCCGCGACCGCCATGTCGGTCTGCATGTTCACCATCTGCATCCCCGCCATGTCCATCGCGCTCTCGATCCTGCGCTGCGCCGGGAGGTGGAGGTCGCCCGGGAAGCCGTCCGGCAGGGCGACCGTCCCGCCTTCGGCGGCGGACGCGATCTTGATGTCGCCTTCGTTCGTCTTGATCGATACCGCGTTGCCATCCTTCTCGATGTCCACCTTGTTGCCCGTGGCCTGCTCGATGGCGGCTTCCATGGCGGTCTCCTGCGCCTTTTCCTGCGCCTTCTGGCAGCCGGTTGCCAAGGCGAGCGCGGCCAGCGCGAGTGCAAAGCCGGAACCGGTCTTCATCCAGTCATCCCCCTGATGGTCATGTCGTCGACAACGCGATCATGCACGTCAGCCGGCCAGCAATGCACGCAGCCTGCCCTTGAGCCGCCGCCCCTCCGCGTGGAAGTACCGCCGTTCCTCGCGCCAGTCCGGGAACCGGGCTTCGACCGCGGTCCAGAAGCGGGTCGAGTGGTCGGCATGCAGGAGGTGGCAAAGTTCGTGCACCAACACGTACTCGAAGGCCGAGGGTCGCGCCAGCACCAGCGCAAGATCCAGCGCGAGGGTGCCATCCGGCGCCAGCGAACCCCAGAGCGACGTGGTGCGCTTGAACACGATCCGCCGGGGGCTGCGCGGCAGGCTGGCGAGATGGCCGGGGAGCCAGCGGCCCACGTCGGCGCGACCCTGTGCCTCGTAGAAGTCGCGCAGCGCGCGCCGCAGGGCGGCACCGCCGGCGCGGGCGGGGGCGGCGAACACCAGTCCACCCCCGGCGTCGACCTCGACCCGCGTGGCGCGTGCGTCCGCCCAGCGTACCGGCACGTCCTCGCC
>JAFLEA010000113.1 GCA_017302035.1 Lysobacterales bacterium | reverse complement strand
GCCTGCGTCGACGTGTCCGATGGCCTGCTCGCCGACCTGGGCCATGTGTGCCAACGCAGCGGCGTCGGCGCCGAAGTGGAGTTGGCGCGGCTGCCGGCATCGCCGGCGTTGCGGGCCGCGTTCGCCGACGACGGCCTGCGCGCTGCGCTCCAGGCCGGCGGCGGCGACGACTACGAACTGTGCTTCACCGCGCCACGGGCCGCGCGCGAGGCCGTGGCCCGGGCCTTGCAGCAAGCCGGCATCGCCGGTACCCGGATCGGCCGCATCGTTCCTGGCGGTGGCGTGCGCGCACTGTCCGCCGATGGGGGCGAATGGCATCCGCCACGCACCGGCTACGTCCACTTCGGCTGAGCGCGTCCGGCGCGCGCCCGGCGCTCCCTATTCCCCGCGCCCCCGGCGCGACGAGACGGCATCGGCGATGCGCTCGACGGTTTCGACCAGCAGCGGCCGCGGCATGGCGAAATTCAGGCGCACGTGGCCTTCGCCGCCCAGGCCGCATTCGCCGCCATCGGTGAGCGCCACCTGCGCATGGCGGCGGAAGAACACGTCCGGGCGCAAGTCCAGCGCCAGTCCGCGGCAATCCAGCCAGGCCAGGTAGGTGCCCTGCGGCTCGATGTAACCGACGTGCGGCAGGCGTTCGCACAGCAACCGGCCGAGCAACTCGCGGTTGCCGTGCAGGTAATCGAGCACGCCGCGCAGCCATTCGTCGCCTTCGTTCCAGGCGACGGTGTGCGCCAGCACGCCCAGGGTGGCCGTGCTGTGGCCGGCGAAGTGGTCCAGTTCGCGCCAGCGGTCCAGGTCCTCGCGGCGGGTGAAGACCAGTTGCGCGCATTTCAGCCCGGCCAGGTTCCAGGCCTTGGACGCCGACACCGCGGTGATCGCCTGCCACGCCGCCGCGTCCGAAACCGTGGCATAGGGAACGTGGCGCTGGCCCGGGTACACCAGCGGCGCATGGATCTCGTCGGCGAATACGCGCGCGCCGTGGCGCGCGGCGATCGCGGCGATGCGCTGCAGTTCGTCGCGCGAATAGACCTTGCCGATCGGGTTGTGCGGATTGCACAGCACCAGCAGCCGCGCTCCGCCGGCAAAGGCCGCATCCAGCGCGTCCTCGTCCAGGGCCCAGCCGTCGCCGCCGCGGTGCATGGGCACCTGCACCACCGGGTGCCCGAGCAGCCCCAGCAGCGGCAGGAACGGCATGTAGCACGGCACCGGCAGCACCACTGCCGCGCCGGGCGGCAGGTAGTAGCGCGACACCACCTCCAGCGCGCCGAGCACGTCGGGCACGGCCTTGATGGCGTCCGGCGACACGTCCCAGCCGTGGTGGGCCGCCTGCCAGCGCGCGCAGGCCTCGGCCAGCGCATGCAGCGGCGCGGCGGACAGATAGCCGACCTGGGCGCGCTCGACCGCCTCGCGCAGGGCCGCGCGGATCGGCGGCGCGATGCCGAAGTCCATCTCGGCGACGAAGGCGCCGATGCAGTCGGGGAAGGCGCGCCATTTCAGCCCGCCGCCGGCACGCAGGTCTTCGAGGGTGATGCGGTCGAAGCTCGAGGTGTCCAATCAGGTCTCCGTGGATCCGCTCACAATCGGCTGCGAGGGGCTTCAGAAACAGCGGGCCCCACGCTCGCGGAGGACGTCGCTGCACGGAGGCCGGGGCCGAGCGGCACAGGGACGTGCCGCTTCACGGCGGCAGCACCTTGCCCGGATTGAGGATGCCATCGGGATCGAGCGCGGCCTTCACCGCGCGCATCGCCGCCAGGGTGGGCGCGTCGAAGGCGCGATCCATCCAGTCACGCTTGGCCACGCCGATGCCGTGTTCGCCCGAGAGCGTGCCGCCCAGCGCCAGCACCAGCCCGAACACGCGCGGCAGCACCGCTCCGGCACGCGCGGATTCGTCCCCGTCGTCCGGGTGGTACAGGATGTTGACGTGCAGGTTGCCGTTGCCGGCGTGGCCGAACACCACGATCGGCAACGCCGATTCCGCCGCCAGTGCCTCGACCCCGGCGACCAGTTCGGGAATGCGCGAGACCGGCACCACCACGTCCTCGTTGATCTTTCCCGGCGCGATCGTGCGCAGCGCGGGCGACAGCGCGCGCCGCGCCGCCCACAGCCGGTCGCGCGCGGCGCCGTCGGCGGCCACGTCCAGCGCCAGCAGGCCATCGCCCTCGGCGGCATCGGCCAGCGCCTGCAGGGCCAGCGGCAGGGTGTCGTGGTCGCCGTCGGCCTCGACCAGCAGCATCGCGCCGGCCTCGGGCACATCGCTGCCGTTGCGGCGCAGCAGCGCCAGCGCGCTGGCGTCCATGAACTCGAGCATCGCCGGCACCTGCGGCTGGCGCATCAGCCGCGATACCGCCGCGGCCGCAGCCGCGGCATCGCGGTAGAACGCGCGCAGGCCGGCCTGCGCCAGGGGCCGCGGCACCAGACGCAGGGTCGCTTCCACGATCAGCGCCAGCGTGCCCTCGCTGCCGACCAGCAGGTGGGTCAGATCGTAGCCGGTGGCGTCCTTGGTCCAGGGACCGCCGCAGCGGACGATGTCGCCGGTGCCGGTCACCGCCACCAGGCCGAGCACGTTGTCGCGGCTGGCGCCGTACTTCACCGCGCGCGGACCACCGGCGTTGCAAGCCAGGTTGCCGCCGATGGTGCAGCGTTCGAAGCTGGTCGGATCCGGCGGCCAGAACAGTCCGTGGGGCTGCAGCGCCTGCTGCAGGTCGCCGTTGCGCACGCCCGGTTCGACTACTGCGCAGCGATCGCCGGGGCGGACCTCCAGGATCGCGTCCATGCGCGCGAACGACACCACCACACCGCCGGCGAACGGCACCGCCGCGCCGGTGGTCCCGGTACCCGCGCCGCGCGCCACCACCGGCACCCGATGCCGACGGCAGGCGCGCACGAGCGCGGCGACCTGGTCGCAGTCGCGCGGCAGCGCCACCGCATCGGGCAGCGCGGACATGCGCGAGTCGTCCTCGCCGTGCGCGCGCCGCAGCGGTTCGCCGGTGAGCCAGCCGTCGGGACCGAGCAGCGCAGCCAATTCGGCGGCGAGCGCGGCGGGAAGTGCCTGGGTCATGGCGGGATTGTATGCCCGGCGACCGCTGCCCGGCGTGCCGATCTTCGCTGCGGCCACCTGCCGCACTCGCGTTCGCCGTGGAGCCGCCGGTCAGCAGGCACCACGGCAGACCGGACTATCGACGGCTCAGACGTCGTCCAGGCGGAAGGCGTCCTTCATCCATTCGATCCGCGGCGCGGCGGGATTGCCGGAAGCCTCGACCACGTCGAAGCGGCAGGGCAGCCGCGCCAGGCGCGGGCGCGAACCCAGGTACAACTGCGCGGCGCGCACCAGCCTGCGGCGCTTGCCGCGGTCGACCGAGGCGAAGCCGCCGCCGAAGGCCGCGCTTGCGCGGTAGCGCACTTCCACGAACACCAAGGTCTCTCCGCCGGACCCAGGATCGATCATCACCAGGTCGAGTTCGCCGCCGCGGTAGCCGACGTTGGCCGCCAGCGTGCGCAGGCCGGCCTGTTCCAGCCGCAGGCGCGCGGCGGCCTCGACCTGCGCCCCGCGCGCACGGCGATCCGGGGCGGGCTCAGTCGCCACCGCCGGCCAGCGGCTGGACCACGCCGCCGCTGAAGGTCGACCACTGCGGCTGCCGGACCACGTTGCCGAAACCGTCCAGGCGCAGGTTGCCGGTGGCGCCGTGCAACTCGCCGTCGCTGCGCTTGACCAGGCGCTCGAGGAACGCCCCGATCAGCCACGCGTCGTGGCCGAAGGCGAACAGGCGCGCCGCGCCGCCGCGCGCGGTCGGCAGCATCTCCGCCACCTGGCTGTAGGGCGGCAGCCCGGGCACGCCACGCGCGGCCCAGGCCTCGCCGGGAAACACGATCCCGTCCAGGGCCATGTCCTCCTCGGGCTTGCCGGTGCCGGTCACCAACTGCGAGCTGGCCACCCGGGTGCGCGAGGCCAGCCCGGCCAGCGCCAGTTGCGGTGCCAGCGCCCGCGCCTGCGGGCCGCG
>JAFLEA010000112.1 GCA_017302035.1 Lysobacterales bacterium | reverse complement strand
TACCCGCAGCGGGCCAGCGACGCGGCGTTGCGCCGGGCCCTGCGCGCGTTCTACGAGGCCGAGGCCCGGGCCGACATCGGCCGCTGGCTGCCGGCCTACCTGCCCGGCCTCCCGCGCGCGCCGCGCCAGGTGCGGCTGAAGGTGATGTCCTCGCAATGGGGCTCGCTGGCCCCGGACGGCACCCTGGCCCTGGACCTGGCCCTGGTGCTCGCCCGCCCAAGCGCATTCGAATACGTGTTGGTCCACGAGCTGTGCCACCTGCTGCAGGCCAACCACTCGCCCGCCTTCTGGCACGAAGTCGAGCTGCGTTTCCCGGCCTGGCGCGCCGAGCGCGGCTATTTCCAGGAACACGGCCGCCGGCTCAAGGCCACCCTGCACGCACTGCTGTCATGAACGAGAAAGCCCCGCCGAAGCGGGGCTTTCCGTAGTACCGGCTGCCGGCGCCGCGCCGGCGCGCGACTCAGAAGCGGTACTGCGCCGAAACGCCGAACAGGTTGGCGCCGCCATCGAAGGAGCCGGCCAGACGCGAGCGGCTCGAGGACAGGATGTTGATTTCGGGCGTGTCCACCAGGCTGATGCGCGCGTAGCTGGCATTGAGCTCGAAATGATCGTTGGCCGCCCAGGTCAGGCCCAGTGCGTACCACATGCGGTCCTGGTCGGGCATGCGCGGGGTGCGGTACGGGAGGCTCACCGGCGAATCGTCGCGGGCCACGCCGGCGCGCAGGGTGAACGTGTCGTTGAGCGCATATTCGCCGCCCACGCTGTAGAACCAGCTGTCGCCCCAGTTGTAGGGCTCGGCCGCATCGGGTTGGCGCGGATTGTCGAACTCGATCCGGATCTCGCGCAGCGAACTCCAGCCGGTGAGCGAAGTCTCGGCCATCAGCGCGAGCCGGTCGGTGGCCTGCCAGGTCGCGCTCAGGGTGTGCACTGACGGCGTGGTCAGGCGCGCGGTGGCGCCGGTGTCCACGTACTGGCCGGTGGCGGCCAGGATGGTGGCGACGTTGGAGGGCACCGTGAACTCGGCATCGCCGCTGAGCCGATGGTCGACCTCGGAACGGTAGGCGTAGCCGATCGAGAGCCGGTCGCTGGGACGCAGGCTCAGGCCGGCAATGAAGCCCAGGCTGGTGTCTTTGCCCTGGACCTCGACTTGGCCGTCGTTCTTCTGCGGACCGAACGGGCCGGTGATGGGGTTGGGCATGAAGCACAGCGCCTGGGTGGCCGGGTTGGCGCACAGGGCCGAGCCGAAGTCGATGGCGTTGGACAAGGTGACGTCGGAACGCTCGATCACCGCGCCCAGGCCGGCGGAGAAGTGCGGACCCAACTCGACCGACATGGCCAGGGTCAGATCGACGATCTGCACGTCCGAGTTCAGCGCGTGGTAGCGGCCCATCCAGCCGTCCTCGTATTCGGTCTTCAGGCCGAACGGCGCGCTGACCATGGCGCCCAGGGTCAGGTATTCGAAGCCGCCGCTCAGCGGCAGGATGAAGGACATCGCCGGCACCGGGGTCACGCCGCCGGCATTGCCGCCGTTGCCGCCCCTCAGGGGCTGCTGCAGCGGGGTGCCGGCCGCGGCATAGCCGCCGCCTTCGAACTCGAACGACAGGTCGACCGCGGTGAGGTCGCCCTGGACCGTGGTGCGCTCGAAGGTCGACATCAGTGCCGGGTTGTTGACCACGACCGAAGCATCGCCCTTGGCCGAAGCGGCGCCGGCCATGGCGCGGCCCTGGGCCTTGGCGCTGTTCTCCTTGAGCTGGAACGCGGCAGCATGGGCCTGGCCGCAAGCCAGCGCGCCGGCGATGCCGAGCGCGAGCGCCGAGGCGCGGACGAGTGCGTGGGTGGATTGCATGGCTCTGGGTTTCTCCGGAAGAGGGGATTCGGGGGAGAAAACGCCTCCTCCCGACATACGACGCCGTATGCCAGTATAGCGCACCGGGTTTAACGCAATGACAACGCCGGCCGGAACGGGCCGGATGGCGGCAGCGGCGATGGCATAGTGACGCCATGTTCGTCCCCCTCCCCACCCGCCAGAAGGCTTCGGTGCGCTGGGCCACACCGCTGTTGCTGGCGGCGCTGTGGCTGGCCTTCCTGTGGTCCCTGACCCGGCCGGACGAGGCCCGCCACAGCCTGTGGCTGGCCTGGGGCGCGCTGGGCCACGGCCTGCGCGGCAGCGAGGATTGGCTGGCGGCGCTGCGCGACGGCAGCGTGCTGCGCCTGTTCACCGCGCTGTTCCTGCATGCGGACTGGGCGCACCTGCTGGGCAACCTGGTGTTCCTGCTGATCTTCGGCCTGCCGTCCGAGCGGGTGATGGGGCCGTGGCGGTTCCTGCTGCTGTTCCTGCTCGGCGGCGCGGTGGCCAACCTGGCCGCGGTGCTGACCATCGACAACCCGGACCGGGTGGTGATCGGCGCCTCCGGCGCGGTGTCGGCGGTGATCGGCGCCTACCTGGCGCTGTTCCCCGGCGCGCGCCTGGGCGTGGTCCTGCCGCTGGGGCTGTTCCTGGAGTTCGTCCGCGCCCCGGCGTTCCTGCTGATCGGGATCTGGGCCGCGTTGCAGGTGCTGTTCGCCTATATCGGCCCGGCCTTCGGCGCGGTGGCCTGGGCCGCGCACGTGGCCGGGTTCCTGTTCGGGGTCGCGTTCGCGCTGATCGTGCGCGCCGGCATCGCCCGCCGGCTGCGCCGGCAGCGCGGTTACTGAGCCGCGGTCAGTCCGCCTTCGCTTTGGTCGCGCCGGAACCCGCCAAGGGCCCGCCGGCGACCAGCTTCTTCAGTTCCGCCAGTGCCGCGGCCACCGGCTTGTCGCCGGGCAGCGGCTGCCCGGCCACGTAGCCCTCGGCCCCTTCCTCGTCGCCGTGCAGGTGCCCGGGCAAGGTGGCCTCGCTCATTTTCGCGAGGTTGGCGGGCACGTCCCTGCCGCCGATCAGCGCCGGATCCGGGGTCAGCACGGTATCGGGGACGATGCCGCTGGCCTGGATCGAGCGGCCGCTGGGGGTGTAGTAGCGCGCGGTGGTCAGCTTCACCGAATCGCCGTTGTCCAGCGGCAGCACGGTCTGCACCGAACCCTTGCCGAACGTGCGGCTGCCCACGATGCGGGCGCGGTCGTTGTCGCGCAGCGCGCCGGCCAGCACCTCGGCGGCGCTGGCCGAACCGGCATCGACCAGGACCACCACCGGCGCGCCCCCGAGGCGATCGCCCGGCGTCGCATCGAAGCGGGTATCGCTGATCGGCGTGCGCCCGCGGGTGCTGACGATGCCGCCGTGTTCGAGCAGGTCGTCGGCCACCTGCACCGCCGCGGTGAGCAGGCCGCCGGGATTGCTGCGCAGGTCCAGCACCAGCCCGCGCAGGCGGCCGCCGGCCTTGGCCTGCAGCTGGTCCACGTGCTTCTGGAAGTCGGCGCCGGTATCGGCCTGGAAACTGCCGATCCGCACGTAGCCATAGCCGGTTTCGAGCATCCGGCTGCGCACGCTGGTGACCTTGATGGTCTCGCGCTGCAGGGTCACGTCGAACGGCTTGTCGCGGCCCTCGCGGGCGATGGTGACGGTGACCTTGCTGCCCGGTGCGCCGCGCAATGGCTCCATGCCCTCGACCTGGGGAATGGGCCTGCCGTCGATGGCGACGATCGCGTCGCCGGCCAGGATCCCGGCGCGCGCGGCCGGGCCATCGTCGATCGGCGCGACCACTTTCAGCATATCGCCTTGCTGGAGCAACTCCACCCCGATGCCGTCATAGGCGCCGCTGGTCGCCTCGTCGAAGGATTCGGCCTGCTCGCGGTCGAGGTAGGCACTGTGCGGGTCCAGGTCCAGCAGCAGGCCCTGGATCGCCGACTGCATCAGTTCGCGGTCCTCGACCGGATCGACGTAGGCCTCCTTGATCGCGTTGTACACCGCCACGTAGCGGCGGATCTCCGCCAGCGGCACCTTCGAGGCCGCGGCGCCACGCGCCTCGGCCGCATCCGGATCGTCGCTGGCCGGGACCGGCGCTTCCGGCGGGGGGGGCTGTCCCGCGCCGTCCTCGACCGGCCGCGCC
>JAFLEA010000111.1 GCA_017302035.1 Lysobacterales bacterium | reverse complement strand
GAGGCCGCGCTGGCCGGGCATGCCGACATCGCCGCCGCGCTGCTGGCCGCCGGCGCCGATCCACAGGCGCGCGACGCTGCCGGCCGCACCCCATGGCTGGAGGCGGCACGCGCGCTGCGCGGTGGCGTGATCGAACACCTGGCCACCCAGAAGATCGACGCCGCCGCCACCGACGCCGAAGGTCGCAACGCGCTGGTCCTGGCCGCCGGCGCCGAGCAGGCTTCGCTGGCCCTGGTCCGGCGCTTGCTGGAACTGGGCGTGGATCCGGTCCAGGCTGATCGCGCCGGGCGCCGCGCGGTCGATGTCGCCGCCGAGCAAGGGCGCTGGGCGATCGTCTCGGCGCTCGATCCGGCCTATCCGCTGCCGGCCGCGGTCGCCGATGCCGCCGAGGAGAATGCATCGCCGATCGACGAGCGTCCGCCGCTGGCGCTGTTGCGCGACGGGTTGCAGGCCGGGCGCCTGGAAGGCCTGGCCGCACTGGCACGGCTGTGCGATCCCGCCGAACTGGCCGGGCTGCTGCACGATCCCGCGCTGCGCACCCGGCCGGAGATGCTGGAGTGGCTGCTGGCGCACGGCGCCGATGCGGAACGGTCGGTTGCCGGCGAGACTGCATTGAGTGCGTTGCTCGACGAAGGTGCCGATGCCGGCACCGCGATCGAACGGCTGCTGGCGCACGGCGCCTCGCCGGCCGGCGCCGGTGGCCTGGCCCGGTTCCTGGCCGCCTGCGCCCAGCGTGACCAGGCGGCGCGCGGGAACGAACAACTGGCGCTGGACCTGTTCCGGCAGGGTGCCGATCCGTTCGCGCCTTCCGCCGCCGGCGACCCGCCGTTGTCGTTGGCGGTGCGGCTGGGCTGGCTGCGCCTGCTCGACGCGCTGCTCGATGCGGGCGTCGACCGTGAGGCACGCGATGGCCACGGCATGACCGCGTTGCACCTGGCGGCCGCGCTCGGCCGCGAGTCGGCGCTGCGCCGGCTGGTCGCCCAGGGCGCCTCGCCCGAAGCGCGCGCCGCGGACGGCCAGTCCCCGCTCGGCGTGGCCCTGGCCAGCGGCCGCCGCGACCTGGCCGACTGGCTCGACTGGCGTGGCTGGCCTTTGCCCAAGCGCCCGCTGCGCCCGGCCGACGTGGTTTCCGCGGCGATGGCGGGCGATGCCGATGCGGTGCGGCGCCTGCTCGAACTGGGCTTCCCGGTGGATGCGGTCGATGCCCAGGGCTGCACCGGCCTGCTGCGCGCCGCCGGCGGCGGCCATGCCGCTGCGGTCGACCTGCTGCTGGCGCGTGGCGCCGATCCGCAACATGCGGCACACAGCGGCGCCACTCCGCTGTCGGCGGCGGTGAGCATGCGCCAGACCGAAATCGTCACGGCGTTGCTGGATGCCGGCGCCGACCTCGGCCACCGCCTGCCCGGCGGCGTCACCGTGCTGATGCTGGCCTCGGCGTTGGGCCTGCCCGACATCGTCGCGCTGCTGCTCAACGCAGGCGCCGACATCGATGCCGGCGACGGCCAGGGCCTGGCACCGCTGCACTGCGCCGCGCTGTACGGCTTCACCAGCCGCGACCGCATCCGCCTGTTGGCCCTGTTCGACGCCTTGCTGCTGGCCGGTGCCGAGCCGGACATGCCCGCCGCCGGCGGCGTCACCCCGCTGCTGCTGTTGCTGGGCGCGCGCGCCGAGCCGGGCAGCCCGTGCGAGGAAAAGGTGGTCCTGGCCGGACTGGAGCGGTTGCTGGAAGAGGGCGTGGCCCTGGAGGCCCAGGATCCGCGCGGTTTCGGCCCGTTGCACCTGGCCGCGTTGCACGGCCTGCGCGGGGTGGTCCAGCGCCTGTTGCGCGCCGGCGCCGACCCGGACGTGCGCGACACCCTCAACCGCAGCGCGCGCGAGATCGCGGTGATGCGCGGCTTCGTCGACGTGGCCGGCGAATTCGCCCCGGCCCAGCCGGGCGTGTCGATGGCCCGCTTCCTGCGCGAACCGCGTGGCTGAACCCCGCGCAGTCCCTGCACGGTGCCCTCCCGCCGCCTCGCTATACTCCTCCGATGAAAGCCAAAACTGCCGTTTGTGCCCTGATCGCCGCCCTGCTGCTGGCCGCTTGCGGCAACAAGGGACCGCTGGTGCTGCCGCAGAAACCCGAACCGGCCGGGCAAGGCACGCCCGTGCCGGCCGACGACGTGGACGATGACGACGATGGCGACGGCTGAGGCGTTGCGCTTCAGCAAGATGCATGGCGCCGGCAACGACTTCGTGGTCATCGACCTGCGCGACGGCGCGCCACCGCCGGACGCCGCGCTCGCCGCGCGCCTGGCCGACCGCCATTGCGGCGTGGGTTGCGACCAGATCCTGACCATCGGCGCGCCGCGCAATCGCGGTTCGGTCGCGTCCTATGCGATCTGGAATGCCGACGGCAGTCCCTCCGGGCAGTGCGGCAACGGCGCGCGTTGCGTCGCAGCCTGGCTGCTGCGCGACGGCGCCGCGCGCGGTCCGCGGTTCGTGGTCGACAGCCCGGTCGGTAGCCATGGAGTCGAGCACCTGGACGCGGACCGGTTCGCCGTCGCCATGGGGGTGCCGCGCTTCGCACCGGCCGAAGTGCCGCTGGCGGGCTTCGCCGCGGCGCAGCCGGAGTACGCGCTGGAACGGGAGGGCACGCGCGTGGTCTTCGGCGCGGTGTCGATGGGCAATCCGCATGCGGTGGTCGAGGTCGCCGACGTGACCGCCGCGGACGTGGCCGGGATCGGTGCGTGGTTGCAGCGTTCGCCGGCCTTCCCGCAATCGTGCAATGTCGGCTTCGCCCAGGTGCTGGCGCCGGACCGGGTGCGCCTGCGCGTGTACGAGCGCGGCGCCGGCGAGACCCTGGCCTGCGGCAGCGGCGCGTGTGCGGCGGTGGCCTCGCTGGTCCGCCGCGGGCGCCTGGCCCGGGAGGTCCGGGTGGCGCTGCCCGGTGGCGAGCTGCATATCCGCTGGCCTGCGGACGACGCGGAAGTCATCATGGCCGGACCGGCGACATTCGTATTCGAAGGGGAATGGCAGGCATGAGCGATCAGGACAAGCAGGGCGCGCACGAGGTGGCCGCATGGCTGCGCCGGCACCCGGGCTTCCTCAAGCAGTTCCCGGACCTGGCCCTGAGCCTGGTGGTGCCGCGCGACGATGGCCGCACCGCCTCGCTGGCCAGCTACCAGCTGGAAGTGCTGCGCGACAAGAACCGCGAACTGGCGCGACGGCTGGCCGAGTTGTCGGCCAATGCCCAGGTCAACGAGCGGCTGGCGGTGCGCACCCACCAGTTGACCCTGTCGCTGATGCGCCAGGACAACTACGCCGACACCCTGCGGGCGATGGCCGCCTCCCTGAACGAGGACTTCAACGGTGACCTGGTGCGGATCGTCTCGTTCCGCCCGGTGGCCGGCATGGATGCCGCCGAATGGCTGCAGGTGCGTGGCGAAGGCGAACCGGAACTGCAGCCGTTCCGCGACGCGCTGCGCGAGGGCGAACCGCTGTGCGGGCGCCTGCAGGCGGAAAAGAACGCTGTGCTGTACGGCCCGCGCCAGGAGGAGGTCCAGTCCAGCGCACTGCTGCCGCTGAGCGGTGTGGCCCTGGTTGCGGTGGGCAGCCACGATCCCAACCGCTTCTTCCCCGGGATGGGCACCCTGTTCCTGCGCATGATGGGCGAGTCGCTGGTGGTGGCGCTGGAGCGCTTCGCCGAGTGAGCCGCGCCGACGGGGCGTCCGGCCCGGCGCGGTTCCCCGCCGGCGGCATGGCATGCCATCGGCGATGACGTGCATCATGGGCAGGCGATGAACGGTACTTCCCTCGGCATCGATGCCTTCCTCGAACACCTGCGCGTGGAGCGGGCGATGTCGGCGCACACCCTCGACGCCTACCGCCGCGACCTGGAGGCATTGGCCGGCTGGGCGCAGGCGCGCGGGGAGGACGATCCGGCACGCCTGGATCCGGCGCAGCTGCGCGAGTTCGTCGCCGCCGAGCACCGCCGCGGGCTGGCGCCCAAGAGCCTGCAGCGGCGCCTGTCGGCCTGCCGCAGCTACTACGCCTGGTTGCTGCGCAACGGCGCGCTGCCGGCCAGCCCGGCCGCCCGCCTGCGCGCGCCCAAGGCCCCGCGCCG
>JAFLEA010000110.1 GCA_017302035.1 Lysobacterales bacterium | reverse complement strand
GCGGCCGTCCCCAACGACGCCGGCGAGGACGCGCCGGGTCGCACCCTTGCGCGCGGCCAGCACCCGCCGCAGCAGCGGCACCGGATCGGAAGGGGCGGCAGGCTCGGGCATCCTCCGATGCTGCCCCGGCGCCGGACGCGGCGCCCTCGGGCCGCGACGCGCGGAGGCGTAGGAATTCTTCCGCCCGGCGCCCGTCGACTGACTTCCCGCTGACCCGCGGGCCTCGCAAGCGCGCCGGGGGCGCGCAAAAGGCGGACGATGCGGGGTGCGGGCCGGCCTGCGCCGTCCACGGAGATGTCCGATGTCCATGTCCCCGCTCCGAGTAATGGTTCCGGCCGCGTTGCTGGCCCTGGCCGCTTGCGCCGCCAGCGACGCCACCCCTCCGCCCGCGGCCGCGGCCGTGAACACCGAGAGCATCGTGCTGGGCATGGGCTGCTTCTGGGGCGCCGAGAAGCGCATGGGCGAACTGCCCGGCGTGGTCGACGTCGAGGCCGGCTACGCCGGCGGCGACGCCCCCGAGGTGGGTTACCGGGACCTGCACGACCAGGAGCTGCGCCTGCGCGCCGGCCGCAGCGCCGCGCGCAACCACGCCGAAGTGGTCAAGGTCAGCTTCGACCCGCGCCAGACCACGCTGGAGCAGGTGCTGGCCGGCTTCTGGGAGAACCATGATCCGACCCAGGGCGACCGCCAGGGCAACGATGTCGGCAGCAACTACCGCAGCGCGATCTACTACGCCGATGAGTTCCAGCACCAGCTGGCGCTGCAGACCCGCGACGCCTACCAGCAGGCGCTGGAGCAAGCCGGCCATGGCGCGATCACCACCGAGATCGCGCCGCTGCGGCACTACAACCGCGCCGAGAAGTACCACCAGGACTACCTGGCGAAGAACCCCGACGGCTACTGCGGCCTCGGCGGCACCGGCGTGCGCTATCCGGCCGCCGCGATTGCCGCGGCCGGCGACGCCAGCGCGATGCCGGCCGCGATCGCGGCGCACGCGCCGCTCGACGCGGGCACGCTGTCGGCGCAGCGGCAGCTGGTCGTGTTCGAGGCCGAGGAATGCCCGTACTGCGCCAGGTTCCAGGCCGAGGTGCTGTCGAAGTGGAACAGCCCGGTGCCGGTCGCGACCACGCTCAGCGCCCTGCCGCCGGACGGCTGGACCCTGCAGAAGGCACTGTTCGCCACGCCGACGATCGTGCTGTTCGAGAACGGCGCGGAGGTGTCGCGCTACACCGGCTACAACGGCGACCAGGCGCGCTTCTGGGCATGGCTGGGCCAGCGCCTGCTGACCCCGGAGCAGCGCCGGATCGCGTTCGAGCAGGGCACCGAGCGCCCGTTCACCGGTTCCAACCTCGACGAACAGCGCGCCGGCACCTATGTCGACCCGGTCAGCGGCGCGGCGCTGTTCCGCTCCGACAGCAAGTTCCACAGCGGCACCGGCTGGCCGAGTTTCTTCACCCCGCTGCCCGGCGCGGTGGTCGAGCGCCAGGACCGTTCGCACGGCATGGTCCGCACCGAGGTGGTCAGCGCCAGTTCCGGCATCCACCTGGGCCACGTGTTCGACGACGGGCCGCCGCCGACCGGCAAGCGCTACTGCATCAACGGCGAAGTGCTGATGTTCGTGCCCGACGAGCCGGGCGCGGACTGGCGGGTGCGGGTGAGCGCGCCGGAGTAGCCGGCGGGCTGCGCCGCCGGTCCTACGGCTGGTCCGGATGCAGGGCCTGGTAGCCGACCCGGACCGGCTTCACTCCGTCCATCACCAGCGCGTAGCTGACCCGGTCGAAGGTGCGGAACACCATCGCGTGGGCGGTGTACTCGTCCGGCAGGCCGACGGTGTCGCCGGACGCGGTGAAACGGTCGTCCATGCGCGAGGTGTTGCGGCCGGTGACCTTGTTGTTCACGTGGCGGCCCTGCCGCCACAGCGAGAACACGGTGCCGTTGTCCACGCCGTCCAGGCGGCCGGCGGACAGGGCGACGACGTCGCGCGGACCGGCCGCGCTGAACGAGTCGGCCACCGCCAGCACCCGCACGTCGGCCGGCTGCGAGCGCGGCGCGTGCGGGAAGAACTGCAGGTCGTAGGGCTTGGCCTCCACCGGGACCACGCGGTCGCCGGCGCGCACTTCGTGGCCGCTGTCCTCCAACTGCAGGGTGGCGACCTCCACGTCGCCGGAGGGCGTGCGGGTGATGGTGCCGACGTTGACCTGGGCCAGTTCGAAGCCGAGGAACTCGTTGCGGCCGGTCGGCGGCACGTATTCGCGCCACAGGTTGCCGTCCAGGGCCATGGTCCGGCCGTTGGACTCGAGGTTGCGGAACGGGCGCGGCTGGGCGAAGCGCACGGTCGGGCGCAGCACCGCGTAGCGCTGGCCGACCTGGGCGCCGGCCAGGTTCCTCACGTAGGCGGCCTGGCCGGCGCTGCCGCGCAGGCGGTTGTCCTCGAAGCCGACCACGTAGGGCAGGTGTTCGAAGGTGTCGGCCACGCGCAGGTTCTTCAGGAACGGTTCGATCTCGGCCAGCGGGACCGCACCGATCGGCGCCTCCTCGCGCGGGCCCGGCTGCACCGCGACGCGGTCCAGGTAGGCCAGGCTGAGCACGTCGCCGGGGAAGATCAGGTGCGGGTTCTGCACCTGCGGATTGGCCTGCCAGATCTCGGGCCACAGCCAGGGCTTGCCCAGGAAGCGCCCGGCGATATCCCACAGGGTATCGCCGCGGACGACCACGTAGGTTTCGGGATGGCTGCCGCGCGTTTCGACGGCGGCGGCATAGGTGGCGACGGTGAGCATCGCGACGGCGACGACCATCCGGAGGCGAGTGAACATGATTGCGATCCGCCTGATTCCCCAACAGGTCCGCCGACTATAGTCCAGAATCCGGGCCGTGGCGCAAGCTTCCGCGCTAGAATTGCGACGGCCGGCCGGTTTGCCCCGGCTTCCCGTTCCGGAGTACCCCCATGGCCCTGCTCACCATCCTCGAGTTCCCCGACACGCGCCTGCGCACCGTGGCCGCGCCGGTCGATCCCGCGCAGCTGGCCACTCCGGGGTTCCAGCGCCTGATCGACGACATGTTCGAGACCATGTACGCCGCCCCCGGGATCGGCCTGGCGGCGACCCAGGTCGATGCCCACCACCGGTTCATGGTCATCGACGTGAGCGAGGCCAAGGACCAGCCGATGGTGTTCGTGAACCCGCAGATCCTGGCCCGGGAGGGCGAGCAGGTCTACCAGGAGGGCTGCCTGTCGGTCCCGGGCATCTTCGCCGACGTGACCCGCGCCGACGCCATCGTCGTGCGCTACCTGGACCGCGACGGCGGCGAGCGGGAACTCGCCACCGACGGCCTGCTGGCGGTGTGCGTCCAGCACGAGATGGACCACCTGGAAGGCAAGCTGTTCGTCGACTACCTCTCCCCGCTCAAGCGCGAAATGGTGCGCAAGAAGCTGGCCAAGCAGCGCCGCCAGGCCGCCTGAGCCGCCGCGGTGCGGTGGTCCCGGGCCACGCACCGCTCCCCGTACGAACCCCGCCGGCCCGCGCGCCGGCCCACGGCCGCGATGCCGTTCCGGCGCGGCCCATGGAGCTCCTGACCCGATGAGGATCGTTTTCGCCGGCACCCCGGACTTCGCTGTTCCCGCATTGCGGGTGGCCGCGCAGCGTGGCGAGGTGGTGGCCGTCTACACCCAGCCGGACCGCCCGGCCGGGCGCGGCCGCGGCCTGGCCATGTCGCCGGTGAAGCAGGAGGCGGTCGCCCGCGGCATTCCGGTGCTGCAGCCGGAGACGCTGCGCACGCCGGAGGCGCAGGCGCAGTTGCGCGCGCTGCAGCCGGAGTTGATGGTGGTGGTGGCCTACGGCCTGATCCTGCCGCGCGCGGTACTGGCGATCCCGGCCCACGGCTGCTGGAACGTGCACGCCTCGCTGCTGCCGCGCTGGCGCGGCGCCGCGCCGATCCAGCGCGCGATCGAGGCCGGCGACGCGCAGACCGGGGTGTGCCTGATGCGGATGGAGGCCGGGCTGGACACCGGCCCGGTGCTGCTGGCGCAGGCCACCGCGATCGGCGCCGCCGAGACGGGGGGCCAACTGCACGACCGCCTGGCCGGGCTGGGCGCGCAGGTGCTGGCCGACGGCCTGGGCCTGCTGCGTGCCGGCCTGCTGCCGGTGCCGCAGCCGCAGC